>NZ_JBHVWN010000028.1:0-85126 GCF_042882275.1 Streptomyces sp. NPDC058231
GATCTTCGACCTCGTCGACTACGGCATCGTCGGCGACCTCTTCCAGGTCGTCCCCCAGCTCACCGACGAGGTCAAGACCCGCAAGGGCTGACCCGCGGTTCCGGGCGACGGCCGACGGTGGGGGGACGGGCGCTGCCCGTCCCCCCACCGTTCGACCATCATCCGTGGTCAGGCGCCGGCGGCCTCTGCGATGAAGTCGGCGACCGGGCCGGGCTGAGAGGCCAACGAGGCGTGGCCGGCGTCCAGCTCAATGGTCTTGCGCGGATTCATGCGCAGGGCCATCCGTCGTTCGTTGTCGGGATGGATCATGCGGTCCGCGGTGGAGACCTGGTACCAGGTCTGCTTCACTCGCCAGGCCGGAGCGGTGACGTTGTCGCCGAACGTCGACCCCAGCGGCGCCTTCTGCGTGACCGCCATGACCAGGGCCTCGTCGGCCGGCAGGTCCTGGGCGAAGCTCTCGTGGAACTTGTCCTGCTTGATCCACAGGTAGCCGTCGGAGTCCGGAGCAAGGTTCTCGAACGCGGCCGGAGGCATTTCCTGGCTGATCGCGCCGGCGCTCTCCCCGGCATCCGGGGCGAACGCGGCGACGAAGACCAGACCTGTCACGTTCGGCTGGTCCCCCGCCTCGCTGATGACCGCGCCCCCGTAGGAGTGCCCGACCAGCAGGACAGGCCCGTCGATCTGCTGGACCATCTTTCGGGTACGGGCGGCGTCCTCGGCCAGCGAGGTCAGCGGGATCTCCACGGCGTGCAGGGAGTCGAAGCCACGCCGGTGCAGCTCGGTGATGACCTTGCCCCAGTGGGCGGCCCCTCCCCAGAAGCCGTGGACCAGGACTATGGCGGGTTTGTCAGCCATGGCGTGAGCACCATTCCCTCTCGGGCGGGTTACTGCTTGCACCCGCAACGCTAAGCGGGGGTACAAACACCCGCCACCGCACCGGATCCGTCCACCAGCGCCCGGCGGTGGTCCGGCGGGACCGGTGGCATTCCAGGTCGTCGGCCCCGCCACAGCGCCGCGCCACACCGGGCGCAAAAACCGGGCCCTCCCCCCCGCATTGTCGCCGGGCGACAGCGGTCGGCCCGGTCCCGTACCGCCGGATCGTCGGATCGGTTCACGTCCTCGCACCGGAAGGAAGTGCGGCGCCGACCCCGGCCGGCTGTGCGGCGCCCCGCCGACCGCCGGTAACCTGTCTTCTCCGGTGCGCCGTTGTCGGCGGAATTGTTCACTGCTGCAGTTCCGCGGCCGGGCGCCCGAACCGGTCGCGCCCTCGCGTCGGCACGGCGGTTCTGCGGACTCCACACCCCAGGTGAAGGCAGCGCGATGACACTACTCGGCAAGATCATGACGAACCGCAGGGCGGGCGAGACCCAACTGGCCTGGAACCGGCCCAACCTGAGCGGTCCCGAGCTCTTGACGCTGACGAGCCAGGACTTCGTCGAAGGGGCGCCGATCCCGCTGGACCACGCCGGTCGGCGGGTCGGCGGCAAGGATCTCTCCCCTTGTCTGACCTGGAATCAGCCGTCCGGCGACGTCGCGCAGCTGCTGCTGGTGATCGAGGACATCGACGTCCCCATGACGAGACCCTTCGTGCACGGGGTGTCACTGATCGACCCCACACTCCTCGACTCCCCAGGCCATCTGCCCGGAGGTGCCCTGTCCGCCCGCGAACCGGCTGCCGGGGTACGGGTGCTGCGCTCCGGCGTCGGCAGGGGATACCGGGGCCCCGGACCGATCAAGGGCCATGGGCCGCACCGTTACACCTTTCAGCTCTTCGCCCTCGCCGATGCTGTGGACAGCACCTCCGACATGACCGAAGTCGACCGGGCGAGACCTCGCGCATTCCTCGCCTCACTGGCCGTCCCGGTCGTCGCCAGAGGCCGTCTCACCGGTACCTTCGAACGCTGACGTGGCCGACGGTCACACCGGCAGGGACTTCACCGAGGGTGCGTCGCACGCCCCGGCGACGAGGCGGCGCGGGTGCCAGGGCAAGAAGTCCCTTGCAGACGCTCCGATCCGGGGCAGGCGCTCACCGTAGCCGCAGGACACCTGGGGCTCGTTCGCCGAAGATCTCGACCAGCCAGTCGAAGACCGTGGTTCCGCCGCCTCCGCGCGCCGCAACCAGATCTGCGCCGCCAGCAAGGCGGTTCGTGGGGTGGCAGCGCGTCAGGCGAGTCTCCAGTTGGCGAGCGGTCTCCGCATGGCCCAGACGTGCACGGGACTTCTCATGGTCCCGCCACTCCACCACGAAGTTGTGGCCTGACACCGAGGGACAACTGCGCAGCGGTGAAGCGGGGATGGCCCCCGCCTCGGGGCGGGGGCCATCCTTCAGCCGGACGTCGGAGACGCGTCACCGAGACGAGTACTCGTCCTTCTCGCCGCCGGCACGGCGGCCGGGGCCGCCCTCGGTCGCACGCCCACCCTCCTGGATGGACTGCTCCTGCATGCGCCGGGCCTCGTCGTGCAGCCTGCGGCGCTCCTTCGGGTCGCCCGTGCGCTCCGCTCGCTCGTTCAGCTCGCGCACCTTGTCCTGCATCTGCTGCGCACGACTCGGGGACTGGCCTGCAACGCTCATCATCACTCCTGGGATGGGGTGGGGTGGGGACACATCGCAGCCAACCAGCCGCCTCTCGCTCACGCATCCGGGAGGGTCACCGCGCGCAATCACCGCAGGTGGTCAAGGAAAGAATCCTGACGAGGTCACATCACACCGATAAGCGTGTCCACCAAGTTCCGTATGTGGCGATGTGGTAGACACGTGCAGTATTCCGGCGCCCCACGCCGGACCCGAGTGACGGCCCTGACGCAGCACCGAAAGCGTCAGGGCCGTCGCCGTGCAGCGGGAGTCCTGCGACACGAAACCGACGTAACCGCGGACGCCGCTCCCTTACCGTCCTGCGCCTCGTTCGGCCGTGCCCTAGCTTGAAAGGGCAAGGACGCGTCCATGCAAGGAGTACGCAGTGACTCAAGGAAGTGGCAAGGACAAGCTCAAGGGCAAGGCCAAGGAAGCCATCGGCAAGATGACCGGCGACCAGGGCAAGATAGCCGAAGGAAAGGCAGACCAGGCCAAGGGCCGTGCCAAGGAGGCACTGGACGACACCCGGAAGAACATACCCGGGAGGTCGGGCCCGCAGGATCCACTGATCACCGACGACGAATGACCTTGCACAGCGGGCCCCCGCCGCGCGGCGGGGGCCCGGTCGTGGGCAGCCGCTCCACGACTCCTCACTCGGCGGCGACGCGTAGGTCCCGGACGTACCGGTCGAACCGTGTGACGCCCTCGTCGTGCGTCCGCCGGCCGTAAGTGAACCGGCTCGCTGCGCGACCGCGGCTGATGCGACGTTGTCCGGCTCCACCTGGATCACCGCCGTTTCCCCGCCCTCGCCCGCCGCGTACCTGGAGACAGGAGAACCGCCCGGGTTGCCAGGCCACACCCCTCCAGTAGGGATGGAGGCCGTACGCGATACTGACCTGACCAGGAGTCAGGCCCTCTCCCGCCAACCGCAAGTCGACCGCTCCTGCGAGTACTTCGTCGGCTCCCGCCAGGATACCGAAAGCGCGGAGCCGCCCACCGGATTCCCGTGCGTGGCGAGCTCTGCCCGCGGAGTCCGGACCCGGAGTCCGGATGAACCCGAAAGGGTTTGACGGGCCGGCGGTGGACAGGGCCGCGGGGAACGAATTCTGTCTCAAAGTCGGGGCGCCCGGGTCGCGCGCGCCGCGGCACATGTCGGGAAGCTTTTGCCCCATTATCCGTGGTGAGTACACAGTTCTGGCTACGGCAAATCCATCGGGCGCACCGATTCGGCGCCGTGAAGTCGCTGCGCCCGACCGGTCACTTTCTCATGCAAAAGCCTCTCCGATGACAATACTTCCCTTCTCGGACCGTCCATCAAGCCGCCCTGAAACAGGGCTCCTTGATAGAGTTTTCGTACTTTCATCTGCCGTCCGCAGATGAATTCCCCATCGCAGAGGGATTTTCATGCGTACTGCTGGATTAACTCGTCGGATTGCTGCTGTCGCGTCGGCGTTGGCCGGCCTCACCCTGGCCGGAGTCGTGCCGGCCCAGGCCGCCGACACCGCAGCCGTGGCTCCGGCCTGCGCCTCGGTGTGTTTCCTCGACGCCCGCACCGGCGCCCACCCGGACTACGACCGCCTCGTCCTCGACCTGACCGAGACGGGATATCCCCAGGTGACAGCCACGGTGTCCCCCGACGGTCTGTACGTCATGCCCAGCGGCGACACCAAGTACATGACGATCCCCGGCAATTCATACCTGCTGCTGGACATGGGCGGGGCCGATGCCACGACCTACACCAGTCCCAGCACGCTCAACGTCGCGCTCCCCTCGCTCAAGGGCGTCCAACTGCTCCAGGGCTGGTACGAGGGTCACGCCGAGTTCGGCCTCTCCCTCGGCGACTACTCCCAGTACAAGATCTCCCACCTGACCGCCCCGAACCGCATGGTCATCGACATCTACCACTGAACCGCCGGTGCCGGGCCGTTCGGCCGCAGTCGACCCGTTCCAACTGCCGTGTCCTCACTGCCCCTCTTCTTCGACACAGGTGTCCCGGAACAGGTCGAGCAGAGCGTGTGCAGGCCGGCCCACGGGCTGTCCGTCACGCACTTCGGGGTCGCGCACCGGTCCGTCCTGATCGTCTCCGCGGACAGCCACTCGTTCAGCGATGTCGACGAGTACGCCTCAGGTCGAGGCCGGGTGGAAGGGCATGTAGTCCTCGGCCTGGGGCGGGGCGACGGTGTAGGTGCTTTCGGGCAGCTCGTTCCATACGCCGGGCAGATCACCCAGGGGCTCGGAGACGACCAGCCGGGTGTCGTCGGAGAGGTCACGCAGGAACGCGCGGTCCGGGTGCAGCTTCCGTACCGTCTCCGCCCGGCTGCTGTAGAAGAGCGATCGTGATTTTCCCTCGCTGGAGTACCTGAAGGCCCACAGGCACAGGCCGTCGGACACCGCCACCGTCATCTGGAGAGGGTGCTCGACGCCGTGCTCCTCGCCCAGCCGTTCCACGAAGCCGGCCATCCGTGCCACCGCTCCCGGCACGTCCTGGTCGAGGCCGAACGTCACGGCCAGATAGAACAGGACCTCGGAGTCGGTCGAACCCTCGATGGACGAGAAGAGCGCCGGGTCGACCGCCAGGCACATTTCCCGTCGTAGCCGATGGAAGTCCGTGACCGAGCCGTTGTGCATCCACATCCACCGTCCGCGGCGGAAGGGATGGCAGTTGGACTGCTGTATGGCTGTCCCCGTCGATGCCCGTACATGCGCGAAGAACATCGGCGAGGTTACGTGTCTGGCGATCTCACGGAGGTTCTGGTTGTTCCACGCGGGTCCGATGTCGCGGACCACCGCCGGCCCTACGTCGCCCGAATCGGGCTCGTACCAGCCGATTCCGAAGCCGTCGCCGTTCGTCGTCTCGACACCCAGCTTCGAGTGGAGGCTCTGGTCGATGACGGAGTGCGTCGGCTTGTACACGATGTCGTCCAGCAGAACCGGCGAACCGGCGTACGCGAGCCATCGGCACATGACGGCCGCCCCTCTCTCGCGCCCGCGGCAAGGGCGTTCTCCCGTGACACGGTGCGTTGCGCCTCGCCTTCCAGCGAACCAGCCCCGGGACCAGGCGGCAAACGAGGACGTCCGCCCGGCGTCACAGCGTGCACCGCGCAAGAGTGATCCAGATGAGGAGCGGACGGAGGCGGCATAGGGTGGAGAGGGAGCTGGGTCCGGTCCCGGGGCGGGCGAGCCGTCCACGGCACCGAGCAGGGACCGATCCATCGGTCCCGTCGGAGTGGTGGGGCGGAAGCCTGGATACGAGCCGCGCGGGAGGTTGCCTCATGGCGATTCGTCATCAGCTCATCCACAGCTCGCCCGATCAGCTCTGGGCAGTGTTGCGGGACGGTTCACGCTATGGCGACTGGGTCGTCGGCACCAGCTCTTCCCGCCCCGCGGAAGGGTGTTGGCCGGAGGTCGGATCGTCGATCCGGTACACGTTGCGTCTGGGGCCGAAGGAGTTCCGCGGGCATACCGTGGTGCGGCTTCTCGATCCGCCGCGGGCACTGGAACTCGAAGCGGACAGCGGGCCGCTCGGAACCGCCCGGATCGCATTCGACATCCGCCCGTGGGGCGACGAAACACTTGTCGTGGTGGACGAACACCCGCTGCGAGGGGTGGGAGGCCGGCTTCACAACGCGGCCGTGGACGCTCTGCTGCAGATGCGTCACCGCACGATGCTGAAGCGACTGGCGGGGGTCGTCGAGGCGACCGCGGACGGCAGCGTCGGAGCCCGAGAAGCCTCCGGGTGAGGCACCCGCCGACGCGGATCCGCGTCGGCGGGTGCGCCGGGCCATGGACAACGCGGCCCGGCGGGACGGGTCACAGGACGCCGTGTCCGATGACCGGCCGCGTGTACGCGCTGCGGCAAGGCAGGAACCGCGCCGTGTCATCCGCGCGTCCGACGTACGCACTCGGCAACGGTGGCACGGAGACTGCCGGTCCGGCGCATCAGGTCCCGCTGCGCACGCGCGCCGTTTCCTCCCGTCAGCAGCGACGTCACGGCGTTCTCGGCCGCACGCAGATCGCCGCTCTCCTCCAGGGCCTCGCGCACATGGGCCAGCAGCGCACGTGCCACGGCTCCGGCGGGTTCGGGACGCATGGTGAGCGGGTGGAGCAAGCGATCCTCCAGCCCCGATCGGCTTGCCTGCCAGGCAGCCATGCGCAGAAGGGCCGTCCCGAACCCTGCGGGCGGCCTGCCGGTGCGCCACTCGCGCGCCGCTGTCTCGACCAGGCCGCGGACCAGGGTGGCCAGCAGCACGGTGACCGACGCATCGAGACACACGTCAGCCACTCTGATCTCGACGGTGGGGTAACGGTGTGAGAGCCGCGCATCGAAGTAGATCATTCCCTCGTCGCGCAGCACTCCGGTGTCGAGCAGCGCCTGGACCTGCTCGTGATAGTGACCCGCCGTACCGAAGACGTCGACCGGACCCGCTGACGGCCAGCGTCCCCAGACCCTGCTCCGGTAGCTGCTGTACGTGCTGTCCTGGCCCTGCCAGAACGGCGAGTTCGCGCTCAGGGCGAGCAGCACCGACAACCAGGGGCGCACGCGGTCCAGCACGGCGACGCCCTCCTCGTCCGAGTCGACCGATACATGCACATGGCACCCGCATGTCAGCTGCTCCTGCGCGGTCAGTCCGAACTGCCGCTCCAGCCATTGGTAGCGCTCCCCGGTTCCGATACTCGGGTCGACCGGGAGCGGAGACGTGGCCAGCGCGACCACGGCGGCCCCCAGATCCGCCGCGTGACCGGCAGCCTCCGCCCGCAGCCGGAGAATCTCCTCCGCCAGTTCGTCCATATCGGTCTGTGGCCGGGTGGCGAATTCGAGCTGTTGGCGATGGAGCTCCGACTCGAAGGCGGAATCTCCCTCACCATGCCGCTCCGCCATGGCCAGAACGGCCGTGGACAGTGCCCGTGGTTCCCCGCTCTCCGCATCGACCAGAAGCAGTTCCTCCTCCACACCCACGCTCCGCACAGCCGCGTCCTCCCTGATCGGCCGGAGGGCCGATGCCTCAATCGACGTCGTCTCCGGGCCCGCCCGCCACGGGATCCGCATCCCGTCCGGCCTGCGCATTCGCTCGTCGAGGCTTCGGCCGCGCCCGTCGCCGGGCAGCGTATCGGTGCCGCTGCGGCCGGTGTCGCACCGAGCAGTCGCATGTCGTCCTGTCGCCAGGAACCCGCCCGGCCACCCACAGCCGCGTCCGCCGTGCCCTTGCTCGCCCCGCGAGATGCCAGGGAGCGAGTGGCCTGTTCTACTCCACTCCTTGCACCGGATCAGCGCTTTAGGCCGGGACGCAGCCGTGTCTCCGCCGACAGGGCAGGATGCTCCGGCAACCTGTGCCCATGACCGACACCTTCGAGCACACCCCTCAGATCTGGAACGCCGCACAGCTGCGTGACGCCCTCAACGATCTTCCCGACGACGCGCCCATCCATATCGGTGTGGCCAGCGATCCCGGCGACTTCGACGGGTACCGCGGCTTCGTACTCGTGGACGCCCATCAGGTGGAGAACTGGTGGCCGGCGACCTCCACCACGCCGGAACGCAGCGAGACGGAGAAGGCGTTGACGCTGTTCGCCGACTGGGAGCCGGATCAGTACGACCGTCTCGACTGAACCGGCCGGAGTGTCAGTTGCCGCTCCGGGCCTCGCTGGACGGGCCCTCCCCGGGGGTCGAGCCCCGCGGATCCGGAGCGGAGCCACGACCGTCGCCCGTGTGGCCGCGGACGTATGCCCGTCCCTCGGCCACCGGCCCCTGGGCGGTGCCTCGTGCCGCACCCCGTACGGCACCGACGGCACCGCAAGTCTCCGTGCACGAGTTCCGGGGCGGCTCCCGCGGGCCATGGAGCCGCTCCAGGAGGGCTCTCGCACGCCCTCGCGGGGCATCGGACCACTCGGTGAATATTTTTGCCGTGTGGGAAATCTTGCCATCTCGGTAAGGCTTGCTACGGTGGCGGGCATGCCACCGGAAGACCACGCCCCCATGGGACTGCGGGAGCGCAAGAAGCGGGAGACCCGCGTCGCGCTCAGCCAGGCCACGATCCGCCTCTGCGTGGAGCGCGGGTGGGACGACGTGGCCGTCGAGGACATCGCCGCCGCGGCGAACGTGTCCGTGCGCACCTTCCGCAACTACTTCTCCAGCAAGGCCGAAGCCATCGCCGCCAGCCATCTGGAGCGCATGCTGCGGATCGCCGACGCACTGCGCGCTCGGCCGGCCGCCGAGCCACTGTGGGATTCGGTCCTCCATGTCGTGCAGGCCCAGTTCGCGCCCGGTGACGCATCGGGGGCGAGGCCGTCGCACGACCAACGGTGGCGGGAAGGTCTCCGCCTCATGCTGGCCGAACCGGCGCTGCAGGGGGAAGTCGTCAAGGCGAACGCGGCCGCGGAGAAGGAGCTGGCCAAGGCGATCGCCGAGCGCACCGGTACCGACGTGACCCGGGACGTGTATCCGAAGCTGGTCGCCGCGGTGGTCGGCGCGGGCAGTGCCGTGGCCGTGGAGCACTCCCTGCGTACGGAGCCGGCCGCCCCGCTCGTTCCGGTGTTGCGCGAGATCTTCGACCGGATCGCCGCAGGTCTTCCCATTCCCTGAGATCCGTCCCGCGCAGCCGGCCCCGCCCCGCCGCCGGTGGGCCGATCCGCCCTGCACTTCTCCGTCCGTCCATAGGGGGAAACGTTCGTGATCACGGATGCAGTCATCGTCGGAGGCGGCCCGAACGGGCTGATGCTCGCCTGTGAACTGGCCCTGGCCGGGGCTCGGCCGGTCGTTCTGGAGAGTCTGCCCGCGCCGAGCGCGGAACCGAAGGCAAACGGGCTGCTCGGCCAGGTGGTGAGAATGGTCGACCACCGGGGCCTGTACGAGCGACTGAGCGGCAACCCGGGACCGCCGCAGCCGAACTCCACGTATTTCATGTTCGCGGCGATGGGTCTGGACCTGAGCCTGCTGGAGGAGAGTCCGGTCTACGGTCTGCCGGCGCCGCAGCACCGCATCGTGCAGGTCCTGGAGGAGCGTGCCACGGAGCTGGGCGTCGAGATCCGGCGGGGACACGAACTCCTCGGCCTGTCGCAGGGGGACGACGAGGTCGTCGTGGACGTCGCGGCCGCCGACCGGGCCTACCGGTTGCGAGCCCGCCATGTCGTCGGCGCGGACGGTGCGCACAGCGTCACCCGCAAGCTGTCCGGCATCGGGTTTCCCGGCATCACCTACGACCGGAGGACCACTCGGACGGCACACGCAACGGTGCCCGTGGAGTGGGTGGATCCCGGTACCGGTGCGCTGAAGGTTCCCGGCCACGGAACGGTGCTGCCGTTCCTGCCTCTGCGCACCGAGCACGGCGGGTTCGCGTACGCGCCGTTCCCCGGCCACCCGCCTCTGGTCAGCACCACGGAGTGGGACCAGCCGGGGACCGACGCCCCACCGAGCCTCGACGAAATGCGGGCCAGTGTCCGCCGGGTGCTCGGCGCCGACCTGCCGCTCGGGCCGCCCGGCGGCGAGGGCCCACACGTGCTGCGGCGGCTGAAGGGCGGGAACACGCGCGTGGCCGAACGGTTCCGGGACCGGCGGGTGTTCCTGGTCGGCGACGCCGCCCATGTGTACACGGCAGGGGGCGGGCCCGGGCTCAACCTCGGCCTGCAGGACGCGATCAACCTCGGCTGGAAGCTCGCCGCGGCGATCCACGGCAGCGCCCCGCCCGGGCTGCTCGACAGCTACGAGACCGAACGCCGTCAGGCCGCCCTCCGGATGGTCATGTACTCCCAGGCGCAGGCCGCTCTGACCGCACCGGGCAGTGATGTCACCGCGCTGCGCGAGCTGTTCGACGAACTGCTCGGCCACCGGGACACCGTCCAGCATCTCGCCGACCTCACTGCCGGCAGCGACATCCGTTACGACATGGGCTGCCCCGACGCGCACCCCTTGGTCGGCCGCTTCGTACCGGAGATGGAACTGCGCACCCCGGGCGGCACGGTCCGGCTGGCGGAACTGGCCAGAACCGCACGGCCGCTGCTGCTCGACCTGACCGAGGACGCATCGGTGGCCGGCGTGCCTGCGGCCGAGGGATGCGACCGGGTGGACATCGTCACCGCGCGGTCCGGTCCGGCCTCGCCCGCAGCGACCGCCCTGCTGGTCCGCCCTGACTGCTATGTGGCCTGGGCATCGGCCTCGCCCCGCCCGGACCCGGCGGACCTGGACGGACTCCGGACAGCCGTGCAGAAGTGGTTCCGGCCGGCGGAACCGGCCCGCAGCGGGTGAGTGGGCCGGAACGGCACCGACCTCGTCGAGCCGACGACCGGTGGGGACGGCATGGCGTGCAGTCCCCACCGCGTCGGCCGCTCCGGGCAGACCCTGCGTCAGGGCAGGGTGACCGGAAGGCAGTTCCTGGGGACGAAGTACCAGCCCTGCTGGCCGCTGCCGTCGGTGGAACCGGCGCGCGGGTCGCGGACCATGACCCACTTGCCGTCCCGGGAGACGTACCGCCACAGCACGGTCTGTCCGATGGCGACCTGGCCGTTCACCGGGGCCGTGGCGGTGGCCGGCACCTGCCACGGGCGGACGTTGCCGTATCCGGTGATGTGCGTGCCGTCGTAGGTCGCGCAGCCCGCGCCCGCCACGGTGGCCACGGATGCGCCGTCGTCCGCGGAGCCGCCGATCTGGCCGTTGGTGAACGTGTCGGTGCTCATGGTGGTCGCGGCGCCGCAGCTCACATCGGCCGCCGCGTCGCCCTCGACGGCGCCGCCGTAGATCCACAGGCAGGTGTTGATGTCACCGAAGACCCGGGCCCAGCGGTAGCCGCCGGACTGGTCGCCGTGGACGTCGGCGGTCCAGTCGCGGTAGGCGGTACCGATGACATAGGAGTGCGGCCCGCGGCGCAGCAGGGTGTAGTCGGTGGTGACGTGCTTGCGGACCGCCGCGTCCGCGGTGGGGGCCATGCCCGTGGCCAGGACGGCGGTGACCGCGCCCGCCGAGACCAGAGCGAGTATCGCTGCCTTGGGTCGTCGCAACACTGGGTTCTCCTCGTTCCGAGAGATCGTTCGAACCTTGGACGCGCTGTTGCTCAGTGCCCCGGGGCGAAGGTCAGCACCACGGCCTCGCCGGCGCCGACGGTGGTCGTCAGCCGGTGGTCGCGGGTCCGTTCCACCGTGGGGCGGAAGCCGGGCCAGTGTCCGTCGGCTGCCACGGTGCGGCCGTCGACGCGGACCTGCGGTGCGTCGAGGGTCCGGCCTGTGCCGTCCGGGTCGTAAGGGGCCATCCGGTCCACCCGGGCGCTGCCGGCGGGAACCGGGAGACTCACGGTGGTGGTCCGGTCGCTCTTGTTGATCAGGAACAGCTTCCGCCGGCCGTGCGCGGAGCCGACCTGCCACGCCTTGAGCTGCGCGCCGGCCGGTCCGGCCGAGTCGGCGGGCACCGTGACGGGCCGCAGGTCCTGCGAGCCCTGTGCGAAGTGTCCGAAGAGCAGGATGGCGTAGTACAACGGGGCGGCGGTCGGCGCTCCGAGCGCCGGGGTCGGGTCGTAGTCGACCGCGTTGTAGTAGGCGTTGCCCTCCTCGGGTGCATAGAAGGCCCGGACCTCGGCGTTGTGGAAGTTCACACCGGTCGCGCCGGTGCCGCAGCCGGCGTTGGCGGACGGCTGGTCGGGGGGCTGCGGGCAGGCGGTGTGGAACATCAGGTCCAGTGCGTAGGTGGCACTGGCAGCGACGTTGCTGACGCCGTCCGCGCCGCGGTTCGCGGCCGTACTGGTCTCCTCCAGCCGGTATCCCAGGCCGTGGGCCGCGGCCTCGGTGGCGTGGGTCCAGACCTGGTAGTCGAGGCTCGCCATGTGTTCGTCGGAGAGCAGCGCCCCGGTGCTCGCGCAGCGGTAGGGCTTGCCGGTGCAGGTGCGGGCGAGTGGGTAGAAGTGGTCGCTCGCATACGGGCCGAAGGCTCCTGCGTTGTCCTTGACGCGCGCGGCCGCGGTGTCGAGGATCTGCTGCCAGTTCCAGAAATATCTGGTGGGGACCGTTTTCCCGGCGATGCTCTGCCAGGGGAGGATGTCCTCGCTGGTGCTCGGTGCGATGATCGGGAAACGGCCCACGACGGCGGGGTCGGTGTAGGTGGTCAGGTCGGCGAGGTAGCGGTCCAGGTTCGAACCGTAGGACAGGTCGGGTTCGTTGCCGAGTTCGATGCCCGCCACATAGCGGGCGGAGTCACCGGTGAAGGCGCGGGCGACGCCTTGGCCGAGGAAGTTCTTGACGTACTCGGGGCTGACGAACGGCCGGGTGGCGGTCGGTGGCGACATGGCTGTGCCGAGTACGACACCCCAGGCCGGTACGGCGCTCCTGGGTGTGCCCGCGTTGGCGGCGTCGAGCGTCTCGCGGATCCACGTCAGGTCCTGGGGAGTGATCACCTCGTCGGTGTTGGGCGCGGTGGCATCGAATGGTGTGACGTCCTGCGAGGAGCCGCCGATACGCAGCACACCGGTGCCGAGATTGCGCAGCAGCCGGACGAAGGCGGGGCGGGCCGTCGGGCTCATGTACCGCTCGATGAGCGACCATTCGATGCTCAGGCCGACGAAGTTCGACGGTATGTCACGGCTGTGCGCCCGTACCGTGTCCCGGACCGGCGGCGGCGTGCCGACGGGGGCGGCAGCGGCTTGCGGTACGGCGGCCAGGGCGACCGCCGCCAGCGCGACGGCGCAGGCCGTGAGCCGGCCACGGCGCCGGGCTGATGCCGGCCGGCCGGTCGTGGAACGGAACGCGATGGATCGAGCCGGCCTGTCGGGCATCGTTGCCCCGCCTCTCTCTGCGGTCTGCCTTCGTCGTGGTCTGTCTGCTGCGGGGGACATGGGCTGTGGAGAGGGCGGTGGCCGCAGCGAGTCCGTGCTGCGGCCACCGTGTCGCCGCGAGCGGCGACCGCCGGTTCAGCCGTCGGCCCTCTCGGCGAGCTGGTCCTCCTGGTTACGGGCAGGAACCGGAACGCGGCCCTCGGCACCCTGGGAATCATCGTCGTCCGTGTCGGGTCCGACCGCCGCCACGATGGCGTCCGCCTCCGCACTCGGTTCGGGCAGGATCAGGCCGAGGAGGATGTACAGCGCCAGCGAGATGACCAGGGGCGTGACGACGACCGTGGTCGTCGAGGAGCCGTCCATGCCGTACTTGACGACCCAGTAGCCGGCCAGGCCGGCCGCCCAGGAGATCAGCGCCGCTCGCGGTCCGCACTTGCGGAAGGGGGGAAGCATGCCCAGCAGGAGCGGGATCGAGATCGGTCCCATGACGGCTGCGACGAGGGCGACGATGATGCCGAGGACCCCTCCGAAGTGGTCTGCCTCGATGGCGACCAGCATGCTGAGCGTGATGAAGACGACCGTGCAGATCCGGGCAGAGAGCAGCCCGGCCCGTTCGCTCATGACACGTGCCTTGCGGGACAGCACCGGCATCATGTCGCGGACGATCACGGAGGAGATCGCGTTGGCGTCGGATGAGGCCATCGCCATGGTGTGGGAGAACATGCCGGCGAGCGTGAGCCCCACGAGCCCGGCGGGCAGGTACTTCTCGCTCATCAGCGCGTAGACCTGCTGGGGGTCGGTGACGTGCGGCAGCAGCACCGGTGCGGCGACGGAGGGGAAGAGCAGGAAGGCGGGCCAGATCAGATACAGGACCGCGGACAGTCCGGCTGAACGGCGGGCGGACCTGGGGCTGTCGGTGGCCATGTAACGCTGGGCCAGGTTCCACATGCCGCCGTTGTACTCGAAGATCTTGATGACGATGTACGCGGTGAGGAAGGTCGCTGTGTACGGGTCGACCAGCGGCTCCGTGTGGTGGGCGGGCAGCTTGTGCCACAGGGTGCTCAGGCCGGATACCCCGCCCAGCTCACCGAGCACCACGACGACCATGGCGACGGCGGCGATGCCCTGGATGATGAACTGCCCGAAGTCGGTGAGCGCGTCGGCCCACAGGCCGCCGACGGTGCAGTAGAGCATCGTGACGATGCCGGTCACGAGGATGCCGGTGGTCATCGACATGCCGGTGAACACGTTCAGGAGGATGGCGACGGACGCCCACTTGGCGGCGACGTCGAAGACCTTCAGAAGGGTTCCGCTCCAGGCCAGGGCCTGTTGGGTGGGGATGTTGTAGCGGGTGGCCAGGTATTCCAGTGGTGAGGCCACTCCGTAGCGGCGGCGCAGCCGGTTCCACCGCGGGGCGAATACGAGCGCGCCGAGGCCGGTGCCGATGGCCAGCGGTATGAAGGCCCAGATGTAGACGGTGATGCCGTAGCTGTAGGCGACGGCCGCGTAGGCCACGAAGACCGCGGCGCTGTATCCCGACATGTGGTGCGAGATGCCGGAGAGCCACCAGGGCATCTTGCCGCCCCCGGTGAAGTAGTCGCTCACGCCGTTGACACGCTTGTGCGACCACACCCCGATGAGCAGCATGACGACGAAATAGCCGCCGAGCGCGACCCAGTCCAACACAGCCATGGGAACTCCTGGTTACGGATGCGGCTCGCGCAGTGCCGTGAGAATGAGAGGGGGGAAGGATCGGTGGAGGCGCGGGCCCACTGGAGCAACACTGTCTACATATGTAGACTGAAGTTCCATCCATGGACTGAAGCCAGACGGGAGGCTAGTCCCCCGTATGATGCGGGTCAATGTTTCGGGAGGATTTCATTGGTTGAACATGGACCATCCCCAGCCGTGCCGGACGCGGAAGAGCCTGGACGGGGGCTCGTCAAGTCCGCCGAGCGCGCCGTACTGATCCTCGAAGCACTCGCCGGCTCGCACGAGACGCTCTCCCTGGGGCAGTTGCAGGAGATCACCGGGTACCCCCGCTCCAGCCTCTACGCCCTGCTGCGCACCTTGAGTGCCCTGAAATGGGTCGAGAACCCCGACGGTGAACTGGTCTTCGGCATCGGGCCCCGTGCGCTGCTGTGCGGCACTTCCTACCTGGACCGGGACCCGGCGCTCCCCCTGGCGATCCGCCAGGTCGAGCGGCTGCGCACCGACGTCGGCTACACGACGCACTACGCACGGCTCGACCCGCCCAACGTGATCTATCTGGCGAGCCGCGAGGCGACCGACTCGCGGCGGCTCACGTCGCGGGTGGGCCGTCAGCTTCCCGCTCACGCCACGGCCCTGGGCCGTGCGCTGCTGGCCGAGTTGACACCCCGGGAGGTGGACCGCCTGCTGGGCGACGGCGAGCAGCCGCAGTTGACCGACAGCACCATCACCCGGCGCGACGAGCTGCACGCCGAACTCGACGAGACCCGCAGGCGAGGGTGGGCGCTGGAGCGCGAGCAGAACACTCCGGGGCTGTGCTGCGTGGCGGCCCCGGTCACGTACCGGATCCCGGCGACGGATGCCATCAGCGTCTCCATTCCGATCGCGCACGTGACCGACGAGGAACTGGAACTGGTCGGGGAGGCCGTCCTGCGGCACGCCGCCGAACTGGCCAGGAACTTGCGCCGGGAGGGAATCAGGTAGCCGCCCCGTACCGGGCGAACTGCGCATGCCTGTGCACTCGGTTCGCCCGGCACGGACCACCGACCGGTCAGCGGGTGAAGGTGATGATCTGCGCGGTGCCCGCGGCGACATCGACGGTGGTGGAGCCGTGCCCGACCGGCACGGGGACGGCCGCGGGCTTACCCGAGGGCGCCCCCGTCGGTGTCACGGAGGCGCCGCCCAGAGTGATCCGGCCGGCGTCCAGCGAAGCCAGGCCCTCCGGGGCGGAGCTGCGCAACGTGACCGCACGCCCCTTGCGGTAGCCCTTCGGCAGGGCGAGCGTCACCGAGTCGTCGCTGCTGCCTGCCGTGGCCGGGTCCTGTACGTTGATCAGCACGACGGTCAGCGAACCGTCCCGTCCCTCGACCCCGTAGGCCCGGACCGTGGCCAGGTCCGAATCGGCCGGCGCCAGATCCACGAACTTGCCCTGCGGCACCTGGTGGAACGCCCACAGTCCGTAGTAGAGGGGTGCGGCGGCGAGCCGGCCGGCCGCGAGTGCCGTCTGGTCGGAGGCGCAGAAGGCGCCGTAATAGCGGTACGAGATCGGGTAGTCGGCCGAGGTGCGGGGCTTGAAGTCTCCGCAGACGGCGGCGGTGTTCGTGTGGAACTCCACCCGGTCGATGCCGCTCTGCGCGGTCTGCAGCAGGTAGTCGAGCGACCACAGCGATGTGGCATAGGAGTCGCTGACGCCCGGCTGGCCGCTGCACGAGGCGCTGTTGGACTCATTGATGGTCATGGGGATCCGGCCGCCGAACTGTTCGCCGATCGCCCTGATGCCGTCCAGCTTGGTCCGGGTCCTGGTGTAGGTGTCCGCCGACATCAGCTGCGGGATCGTCATCGTGGAGGTACCGCAGTGGCTCCCCGGGTACAGGTGCGAGGACAGCTCCGAAAGTATGCTCTGCGGCTTGACGGAGGAGTCCGCGAGTGCGGCCGAACTGACATCCTGAAGCTTGGTGTTGGTGGCGGCGGTGTTCGCCGAGGGGCCCGCCACCCTGATCTTCGCGTGAGGAACGGCGGCGCGGATGGCCGCCTGGTAGGACTTCATCGTGTTCCACATCTCCGCGCCGGTCAGCGTGGTGACGTTGTCGAACTCGTTGCCGACCTCGACCGAGAGCAGGTCGTCGCCCAACGTGGCGTGGGCGGCCTTCACCTCGGCGATGACCTGATCCATCGTCACCGCCGGCGCGGGGTCCTTCGTCGGGTCCTTGAGCTTCGCCGGGTCGATCACGGCCTTCAGCGGGACACCGAGCGTGGCCTTCCAGCCGGTGGCTCGCAGCAGTGCCTTGAGCGCGTCGAGGTCGGACTGATCGACCGTGCCACCGATCGCCTCCGCGGGGGCCGGGGAGCCCGCGTATGCGCCGAAGGCCGGCCACACCAGGTCCATCGAGTAACCGCCCAGGCGCAGAACCCCGTTGTGGCCGAGGGTCTTCATACGCTGCGCCATCAGGTCCTCGGTCAGGAAGCCGTGGGCGAAGTCGGCCGACTCGACCGAGAAGCCCTGGTGACCGTCGGTGAGCGTGGCGCCGTCGCCGTGGGAGGGGACTCTCAGGGCGATCGGCTTCGTGGTCGCGGCCGGGTCGTCGACGCCCTGCGCGACGGCGTTGCCTGCGGGGACGACAGCGCCCGCGGCGAGGGCGACGGCCAGCAGGGATCTGGTCCAGCGGCCCTTGGCGGACGGCGTGCGTACCGGCGCGTGTCGCTCGTTCATGTGGTGACTCTCCTCAGGGGACTGGCGGAACTCTTGGATCGCGGCTCTGGAGTTGCGGCTGGTCGCGGGCTGTGTTCAGGAGCGGCTGTCCGCGACCACCGTCAAGGGAACGGGCAGGGTCTCGGTCTGACCGTCGACGAGGATCCGGACCTCGCCGCCGGCACCGGTGGCACCGTCCGTCAGCGTGCCGCGCAGCAGCACCGTCACGTCCGTGCGGCCGTCGGGGCCGGCGGTGAACGGCATCGAGGTGCGCGGTGTGGTGAATCCGGCCGGGGGTGTCACGACGACCCTTCCGCGGGCGGGCCGCCGTGCCGCCCACAGCCGGTTGATGTGGACGGCCACCGGGACGGTGACCGGGTGTCCGGCGGCTGCCGTCACGGGCGGTGCGGTGACCTGTACCGGCGCGCTCCGTACGGTCAGTCCGGTGATGTCACGCACGATCGGCACGAGGTGCTCGGCCACGGTCAGGTGCCCGGCCACCGTGGGGTGGACGGTGTCGGTGTAGTCCGCGGTGCTGGTGCGGTCGAGCCAGCCGTCGGTGGACACGTAGGCGATCCGCGGGTCGCCCAGCGCGGTCACGTCGTCATGGATCGGCAGGGCGTGCCGGCCGATGAGCGGCTCCATGGCCAGGATCCAGGCGTGCGGCGCGGACGCACGTACCTGCCGCAGATACGCCAGGTACGCCGGGGCGAACTCCTCGTCGGTGACCTGGCTGTCGTTGGACCCCTGAAGCAGCACGACGACGTCCGGCTGCGGGCCGCCCTGCGCGGGCACGCCCTGGAAGTCGTAGCCGAACGACTCGGGTGCGGAGGGCACGTTGCCGACGCCCGGGCGCATCACGCCCTGCTTGCCGAAGCCGACCTGGGTCAACCCCGCGCCGAAGGCCCGCGCGGTCAGGGCCGCATAGGTGCGGGTTCCGTCGGCGCCGTCCGGGGTGAGAGGCATCCCGAGCGCGCGGATGCCCTCGGTGATCGAGTCGCCGTAGAAGGCCATGCTCAGCGGCTCGGGCCGGGGCGGCGGCAGCAGCCGGGCTCCGTCGGCGAGCCGGAATCCCCGCAGGACGACCGCCGACTGCAGCGGCGGCACCCATCGGTTGGTGACCTGGTCGGTGTCCTTGACGTCGATACGGACGGTGTGCGCCCCGGGCCGCAGACGCTGCGGTGTCAGGTCGATCTCCGCGCGGTCCGCCGTGACGAGACCGCGCGGCCCGTTGTCCACGGTCACCCAGATCTGCGGGGCGACGGTGACGGTCGAGACGTCGAGGAGTGCGGTGAGGTCGTCGCCGGTGAAACGCAGCGACACCGCCGAGCCGGAGTTCACGGTGGCGGCCTCGTCGCCGCCGGCTCCGTGGTGCCGGTCCCAGCGGCCGGTGAAGCGCAGCCCCGGGTCGGTCGCGACGATGTCGCCGTGCGGGCGTGCGTTCACCGGCACCTGGACGGCAGTCGCCCCGGGCGCCCCGACGGCTGTCAGGGCGCCCGCGGTGGCAGCCCCGGCGAGCAGGGCGCGTACGCGCACGGATCTGTGGAACGGCATGACGGATTTCCTCTCAACGCACCTTTGCTGAAGAGCGGTTGTCCTGCGGGCCTCGATGTTCGTGCGGTCGGTGGAGTGCCGCGCGCAGGCGCGGCGGTCACCAGCGGGGCGTCTTCTTCTCGTACGTCGGGTCGATGCTGCGCATGTAGCCGGTGTCGTCCCGGTCGCGCAGGCCGCACGTGAGGTACTGCTCGTGCAGCCGGGCCAGCGCGTCGCGGTCGAGTTCGACGCCGAGCCCGGGGCCGCGCGGCACCTTCACCGCACCGTTCTCGAACGTGAGCGGTCCGGGCTCGATGACCTCCTCGGTCTTCCACGGCCAGTGCGTGTCGCAGGCGTAGGTGAGATTCGCGGTGGCGGCGGCCAGGTGGGTCATGGCGGCGAGGCTGACGCCCAAGTGGGAGTTGGAGTGCATGGACAGGCCGAGGCCGAAGTTCTCGCAGATACCGGAGAGCAGCTTCGAGCGGTGCAGTCCGCCCCAGTAGTGGTGGTCGGAGAGCACCACCTGAACCGATCCCTGAGCGACGGACGGGGCGAGCTGGTCGAAGGCGACGACGCACATGTTCGTCGCCAACGGCATGCCCGCCTCCCTGGCGACCCGTGCCATCCCGTCGAGGCCGGGGGTCGGATCCTCCAAGTACTCCAGGACACCGTCGAGTTCGCGTGCCACCTTGAGAGAGGTCTCCACCGTCCACGCGGCATTGGGGTCGAGTCGCAGCGGAATGCCGGGGAACGCCTCGCGCAACGCGCGGACCGCCTCGATCTCCTCCTCGGGCGGGAAGACACCGCCCTTGAGCTTGATGGCCGAGAAACCGTACTCGTCGATCATGCGCCTGGCCTGGGCGACGATGCCCTCCGGGTCCAGTGCTTCGGGGTACGGATCGGGGTCGGCGCCGGGGTGACCGGCCCATTTGTAGAAGAGATAGGCACTGAACGGGACCTCGTCCCGGACCGCGCCGCCGAGCAGGTCGCTGACGGGCACCCCGGCCGCCTTGCCCTGGATGTCCAGACAGGCGACCTCGAAGGGAGAGAACACCCGGTCGACGGTGCTGCTGGAGGTGATCATGCCGGTGAGACCGTGGCCGTCGGACCCCGCGTCACCGGCGAGCACCTGGCCGACACGGCGGTGCATCGCGTTGAGGGCATGGACGTCCATCCCCACGAGCACGTCGCCTGCGGCGGCCAGCCGGCGCAGATGGCCTTCGTCCGCGTACGTCTCACCGAGACCGGTGAGCCCCTGGTCGGTGGTCACCTCGATGATGGCGCGCAACGCGAACGGCTCGTGCACTCCCACCGCGTTGAGGAGGGCCTGGTCGTGGAAGGCGACGGGGGTGATCGTCACCCCGGTGATCCGGATGCCGCTCATCGGGCCGCCACCTCCGCGCAGATCGCGAGGCCGGCCGCTGTGATCCGCCGCAACTCGTCCAGGTGTTCGGGAACGGGCTCGACCAGTGGCGGCCGGACCCCGCCGACATCGAGACCGCGCTGCCGGACTGCGGCCTTGACCAGGGAGACGGCGTAGCCGGGAACCAGGTCGCGCAGCGCGATCAGCGGGTGGAAGAACTCCGTGAGGAAGCGCTCGACCAGCAGGTTGTCCCCCTTGGCGACCGCCTGGTAGTAGGCGTTGGAGATCTCCGGGGCGAAGCAGAACACCGCCGAGGAGTACAGATCGACGCCGATGCCCCGGTAGGCGGGCACCGTCGCCTCCGCGGTGGGCATCCCGTTGAAGAACTGGAACGGCTTGCCGCCGTCGCGCAGCGCGGCCTTGATCCCGGTCACGGTGCGGGACAGCTCTTCGAGGTCGCCGCGGCCGTCCTTGAAGCCGACCACCTGGGGCAGCAGCGCCACCTCGACGGCAGAGGCCGGGTCGAATCGGGCCGTGCCCCGGTTGTAGACGATCAGCGGCAGGTCGCTCGCCTCCGCGACGGCCTTGGTGTAGGCGACCAGCCCGGCGGGCGGCGCGGTCACCAGGTACGGCGGCAGCAGGAGCAGTCCGTCGGCGCGGGCGTCGCTCGCGGCCCGCGCGAACTGCCGCGCGAGCGGCAGGGCACCGCCGGTTCCGGCATAGACGGGCACCCTCCCGTCGACGGTCTCCACAGCGGTACGCACCAGGTCCGCGTACTCGCCGGGTTCGAGAGCGTGGAACTCACCGGTGCCGCAGGCCACGAAGACACCACCCGGTCCCGACGCGAGCCCGGTGCGCACGTGCTCGGCGAACACGTCCAGATCGACCGAGCCCGACGCGGTGAACGGTGTCACCGGAAAGAACAGAACACCTTCGAACGCCGACAACTTCGCTCCTTCGAGTCAATCACGCGGCCGTCCACATATGTAGATGACATACACAGCCGCGAACACATTGCAGGACTGTAAACTCGCGCCGCAGACCGGTCAACCCTCCGGCGGAAGAAGAGCCGTCCAGTTCCTCGAACGTGCGGGCCGATGACCGCCTACTGACGCCGTGAGCGGCGGGAGCAAGGCCGGCACGGTGCCCGCTCGAAAGGCCCGGCGGGAGCACCCGTGGCTGAGCAAAAATCACGTAGGCGAACTCACACCTGAGTTGGGTGAGGAGCGCCCGCTCATCGACCGGCCGGCCGGCGGTGGGCCCGCTGCGGGCGGCGCCCGTACCCGCGAGGATCCGGCGTGTCGTCCTTGGCCACCGCCCCGGTTCATGACAGGAGGGGCCGGCTGCCAGGAATTCCCGGCAGCCGGCCCCCTTGCAGATCATCCGTGCGTCAGCGTGCCAGGGCGGCTCGCAGCAGCGTCTGGGACACGGAGTTCCCGGCACGGTCCTGGGTCGTGAACCGTACGCCGAGCCAGGTTCCGGTCTTCAGGCCGGAGCCGGGCACGGTGAATCGGTACTGGCCCCGGGTGTCGACCGCGTGGGCCTTGACCGACCTCCAGGTCTTGCCGCCGTCGAGGGTGTAGGCGGCCAGCGCCCCGGCGAAGCGCCGGTCCGCCGGGTCCAGGGCGGTGCTGGTGGCCTGCACGTCCAGGACGGTGCTGCGGCCGGCGGTCAGTCGACCGGACAGGTCCAGGCTGCGGGCGCTCCAGACCAGGTTGGCCAGCGGCAGGAGGGCCGGGGAGCCGTCTGCGTCGGCCTTCACCGGTTCGGTCTCCCAGACGGACGAGATGCGTCCACCGCTCGGGAAGACGTCCTGCGCGTCGTAGTCGCGCTCGATGCGGTACGAGGCTGCGGTCGAGCCGTCGACCGCGGTGTTGCCTCCGGCCGAGGTGAGCGCGACACCGTCGCGGTAGATGCGCATGCCGCCCGTGCCGACCTGCGGGGAGGTGAACTCGCCGTAGGTGCCGAGGTGACCGTCGGAGTCGGTCAGGTCCTGCATGTTCGTCCTGAGGTTGTCGCCGATCAGCGCCGCCTGGCCGGTGGCGCCCAGCGGGCCGCCCCACCAACGCTCCGAGGTGTGCTGACCGTTCTTGTACGTGATGCCGAGCTTGGAGAGGTTGGTGGAGAGCGTGCCGCTCTTCACCGTGTCCGAGTGGAAGCCGAGCTTGGCCCAGTAGACGCCGTTGGCGGTGTAGTACCGGGTCTGGTGGACGGGTGCCTGGACGTAGGAGGGGGTGGTGACGTTGAGGCCGACTATCTCCTCACCGATCGCCGTGATGCCGATCTGGCTGCGGTGAGCGTCCTCGTTCATGCCGTAGATGTCGGTGTCGACCTTGGCCAGGCGCTTGATGTCGTCCTTGCCGAGGGTGTGCACCGGGTTGGCCGGCACGCTGCTGCGGTGCCAGACCAGGTCGTAGAGGCGGGTGGCGTCGCCGGTGGTGTTGCTGCTGTCCTTGTTGGCGAGCGTCCAGTGCTCGTCCAACCAGACGGTGCCGTCCTCGACCTTGCCCTTCGTGGGGCTGATGCGCATCGCGCCACGCTCGAGAGGACCGTAGGCGCCGCCGCCGATCAAGGCGTTGGAGATCAGCGTATGCGTGGTCTCGTTGACCCGGCTGAGCTGGTAGAGGCCCATCTCCTCGCGGGTGCCGCCCTGCTGCAGGTCGGCGTAGATCGGGACGGCCGACTTCGCCTCAAGGGCGATGCTGGTGACCTCCGCCGGGACATCAACGGTGACGATGCTGTTGATCGGCTTGCCGGCGGCGTCGCGCTCCTGAATGGTGCTGGTGACCGCGAGGCGGCCGGGGAGCACGGGGACGCGGACGGTGCCCGAGGCGCCGAGCTGACCGGAAGTGTAGGTGCCGTTGTCCAGGTTGAGGACGGCGGTGAAGGCACCTGCGGCGGGTGCGCCCGTGGTGGTGTGGGCAGTGATGGTCAGCCAGCGGGTGCGGGAGGCGGCCACGGGAAGGCGCAGCGCGGTGCCGCTGTCGGGAGTGACGGTCAGCGCGCCGGTGAGGCTCGTCGCCGTCGTACCGACGACCGGGACCTTGCTGCCGTCCACGGTGACGGTGGCGTCGACAGAACCACCCGCCGGGATGGTCGCCTCGGCCGGGGTGACGCTCAGCGCCGCGGCCGGGATCTCGGAACCGTCGATCGTGGAACCGAGCTTGACCGTGGTCGGGGAGTCCCCGGTGTTGGTCAGGGTGACGGTCTTGGAGACCGGGTCGGTGGACTCTCCGAGCGGGAAGTCGAACTTGCCGGTGTCGGTGACCACCTTGGCCGCGAGGGCGGCCGGGGCGTTCGCCTCACCCGCGCCGACTGCGTACATACCGCCGGAGGCTGCCGTCGCGGTGCCCATGAGGACGGCCTTGAGCCGCTTCCAGGACCAGTCCGGGTGCTCCTGCTTGAGCAGTGCGGCTACGCCACTGACGTGCGGTGTCGCCATGGAAGTGCCGCTCATGGTGACGTACTTGGGGTCGGGGGTGGTCGCCTTCATGCCCGAGGACTTGGGTGCCGTGATCGCCACGCCGGGCGCGGAGATCTCCGGCTTCATGGCGTTGTCGCCGGTGCGCGGGCCGCGGCTGGAGAAGGAGGCGACGGTGCTCGTCGAGTCGACCGCGGCGACGGCGAGCGCGTCGTCGGCACTGGCCGGCGAGGAGACGCTGCTCGCAGCGGGGCCGGTGTTGCCGGCCGCGACGACGAAGAGGGAGCCGTACTCCTCGCTGAGCTGGTTCAACGCGGCGCTGACCGGGTCGGTGCCGTCGGTGGGACCGGAGCCGAGCGACATGCTGACGATGTCGGCGCCGTTCTGGGCGGCCCACTGCATGCCCTGGACGGCCCAGGACAGGTCGCCCTGGCCGGTGTCGTCGAGGACCTTGCCGATCATGAGGCGGGCACCCGGGGCGACGCCCTGGCGCACGCCGGGGGCTGCGGCGCCGGTGCCGGCGATGGTGCCCGCCACGTGGGTGCCGTGGCCGACGATGTCCATCATGGACGGCGCCGGGGTGAAGTTCGCCTCGGCGTCGACCTTTCCGGCCAGGTCGGGGTGGTCGGCGTCGATGCCGGTGTCCAGGACCGCGACCTTCACGCCCTGCCCGGTGACACCGGCGTTCCACGCGGTCGGCGCACCGACCTGGGTGAGGTTGACGTCCCAGTCGGCGGCCTTCACCTTGCCGTTGAGCCAGATGTGGCTGATGCCGCCAAGGCGGCCGGCCTTGCCGGCCAGCTGCGTCTTGGGGACGACGGATCTGCGGTCCTTGGCGGCCTTCACGTCGGCCTTCGGGACGGCGGTCGTCGCTGCGTCGGTGAGCTGCTTGCCGAAGTCTCCGGTGGCGGACTTCTTCAGCTTCGCCGCGTACGCGCCGAGCACGTCGACGGAGTGTCCCTCGGTCAGGCCGCTGACGCCGGAGACGGTTTCGCCGTCGGCGCGCTGCACGATCAGGGGCACGCTCGTGGTGTGCGCGTCGTCGAGCCCTTCCTTGACCAGGCGGGTGATGTTGAAGAGGTTGCGGTCGAGCACCCCTGAGGCACCGGCGAGTTCCGCGACGTCGGAGGGGATCAGATAGGTGTCGGGGCCGACTGTGTTCACCGAGAAGGTGACGCCGGTGCGGTCGACGCCGGGGACGGGCGCGACGGAGTACGAAGGCTTGCCGTCGGCGCCGGTCGTGATGGTGACCCGGTCACCGGTGATCAGTGTGACGGTGGATGTCTTCGTGGCGCCGTCTGCCGTGGGGGCCGGTGTGCCGGGGGCCGCTGTCGCGGTTCCTCCGGCCAGCCCGGCTGAGCAGACGAGCACGGCCGCCGTGGCAGCGGACAGCGCGGTACGGACGAGGGGTCTCACAGAACCTCCGGGAGCGACGGACTTCCAATGCGTATGCGGAAGCTGGTCGAGCCGTTCCTGTCGGCGGTGGCCTCAAGAACAACTCCCCTGCGCATGCACCAGGCGGGTACCGCGCTGCGAACACCCGGATTCGCGGTCACGACTTCGAGTGCGCCGTGATCGGCCATCTCCCGGGTACGGCGGTCCAGCAGCGGCTCGACCCGGAACCAGGGCTCCCCACCCGCCTCGACCACTACGGCCGCCGCGGGGTGTCGTGCTGACATGAGGGGCTCCTCGCCGGTGTTCGCCTGCTTCCGTCGAGGACAGTAGAGGCCGCGCGTTACCGAAAAGTTCACACGCGAATTCCCTGGTGACAGCGCTCCTACGCGGTGGATGCCGCCGCGCGCAGCAGCCGTTCCTCCGCCGTACGGTGGCCCATCGCGCGGGCCAGGCGCAGGGCTCCGCGCAGCTGCCGTCGCGCCTCGTGCGGTTCACCGCAGTGGTGAAGGGCGAGGGCCAGGACCCGGCGTGCCTCCACCTGGGCCGGCCGGTCCCGGCCTGCCCGTGTCCGCACCAGTGCCCGGCGGGCGAGCTCGGCGGCTTCGGCCGGACTGCCGGATGCGAGCAGGGCCTCCGCCTCAAGGGTGAGGGCGCCGCTCCCCACGGCCGTCGTGCCCTGGGGTCCGGGAACGGGTGTGCCCGTACCGGTGTCCTCCCCGGCCTCGCGAAGCCTGGTGAGCGCGCGCTGCGGCTCCCCCTCGGCAAGGTCGAGTTGAGCCAGGAGTACACGGGCTGCATGCTCCGCCTGGTGGTCGCCCAGCTGCCGCGCCTCGGCCGCCCCTTCGTTCAGCCAACGGCTCGCCCGGTCCAGTTCGCCCGTACGCAGTTCCACCTCGCCCCGGCTGATCAGGCAGTACGCCAGGCACCAGCTGGAGCCGTACGGCCGTGCCTCGGCAACGGCGGTGCGGGCCTCCTCGCGTGCCTCGCCGAACCGGCCCAGCCAGAGGTACACCCGGGCAAGGCTGGCCCGTGAGAAGGCGACCGCGGCGGGGTCGCCGGTGCGTACGGCAAGGGCGAGGCCCTTCTGGGCGTACTCCTCGGCCTGATCGAACCGGCCGCTCTGCTCGGCCAGTTCGCGCAGCGTGGACAGCAGCAGCGCCTGCAGGGAGAGGTCGCCGAGCGCCTGTTCCGCGATGGGCAGTGCCTCTTCCGCGGCGGCCCGTGCCTCGCTCTGGCGGCCGATCAGCAACAGGCAGGCGGAGCGGACGTGCAGCGCCCGGCCGAGCAGACCCGCTGTCCGGCCCGCGGCTGCCGAGCGGGCAGCGGAGACCGCCCGTGCGGCGTTGGTCAGGGCGTCGTCGTACCGTCCGACGAGGAACCAGAGCTGGGCGAGCGAAAGGTGGTACGCGGCGACGGCGTCGGGGCCGCTACCGGCGACCGGCGGTGCGGCCGGGCCGTCCAGGAGCTCGATGCCCTCATGCGGCCGCCCCGCCCTGCCCAGGGTCTCGGCGAGGAGTGCGGCGGCGCGTACGGCGGTGTCCTGGTCACCGAGTCGGCGTACGGTCGCCAGCGCGGTGCGCAGTACCTGTTCGGCTTGTGCGTGGCGGGCCTGGCGGATCAGTACGCCGGCCCACTCGAGCCGGGTACGGGCGGCGTCGGCACCGTCGTCGGGGGCGGTGTCCAATCGGGCGACGAGGTCCGCGTAGTAGCGGGCGGCGCTGTCGTCGGCGTAGAGGTGTGCGGCCCGTTCGGCGGCGCGGCGCAGCCAGACGGCGGCTTCGGGTGCGTCGGCCCGGTCCAGGTGGTGGGCGAGTGCTTCGACGGCCTCGGGGCGATGGCGGCGCACCGCCTGTGCGTGGGCGAGGTGGAGCTGTCGGCGGACTGCGGAAGTGAGTCGTTCGTAGACGGCGAGTCCCACCACCGGATGGCGGAAGGTCAGTCCTTCGACTCTCCGGCCCAGATGCACGATCCGGCATTCGTCGATCACTCCGGCGGCCACCAGTGCGTCCAGTGCCGCGGAGAAGACAGGGCCGTCGATCGGCGGGTGCACCCCGGACAGCGCCACTTCTGCGGCTTCGTCGAGCGCGGCTTCTCCACCGGCCGCGGCCAGCACCTCCAGCGTCCTGCGGACATGTGGCGCGAAGCGGGCGATGCGCAGGGCCACCACTTCGCGGACCGACTCGGGCACCCGGTCGTGGTGGTGGGGGTGTCCGTACGTACCGCTGTCCGCGCTCTCGCGTGCCACCCGGACCAGTTCGGCGGCGAACAGCGGGTTGCCGCGTGAGAGCCGGTAGACGGTCTCCAGCATCAGGGGCGACGGCGTCGTCCCGCTGTCGGAGCCGTCCTGCGGCGATGGTGGTCCGGCAGGAGCTGTGCGTGCGACGTCGGCGGCGAGCAGGTCGCAGTCGGCGCGGGCCAGCCGCATGAGCTCGACGCGGTGGACCAGCCCCTGGCGGGTCGCCGCGGCGAGCACGGTCCGGCGCTCGTCGCCCTCGTCCAGGTCCTCCTCGCGCAGGGTGGCCAGGAAGCGGATGGGTCGCTCGCCGACCGTGCGTACGAGGTGGTGCAGGAGCCTGAGCGTGCCCAAGTCGGCGGCGTGCAGATCGTCCAGCACCACGAGCACCGGGTGGTGCTCGGCCAGGGAGGCGAGGAGCGCGCCCACCGCGCGATAGATGCGTGCGCGTTCTTCCTCGGCGGTGCGGCCCGGCAGGGGTTCGGTGTCGAACGCGGGCAGCAGGGCGCCGAGTTCCGGGTGAGCGGTGGCAGCTGCTGCCTGTTCGGCGGGCGGCCGGTCGGCGAACCAGCCGGACAGGGCGTCGGCCATCGCCCCGTACGGCAGGGGGCCCTCGGCCTCGTGGGCGGCACCCCACAGCACGGCGATGCCGTCGGCCGCGCCGACCCTCGCGGCCTCGGCGGCGAGCCGGGTCTTGCCTACTCCGCTCTCGCCGCTCACCACGGTGAGCGGGGTTCCCCGTACACCGGCGGAGTCCGGGTGTCCGTTCCGGGCGGGCAGCCCGGCGAGTACGGCGGCAAGCGTGCTGTCGCGCCCGCGCAGCGGGATGGTTTCGGCCCGGCGCAGCGCCGCCGGCGGGGCCGGAAGGGCGGGAGGTGCCGGCGGTCCGGGCCGGGTGAGGGACCGGCCCTGCGACGCGACGTGGTGCACGGTCCTGCGGTACAACTCCTGGGTCTGCGGTTCCGGGTCCGTGCCCAGTTGCTGCTGCAGCAATTCCCGCAGCCGCCCGTAGTGCTCGACCGCCCTGCTGTGGTCACCGGTTGCCACATGGGCGTCCATCAGGCGCCGGTGGAGAGATTCGTCGAGCTCGTCGGCGGCCACCTCGCGCTCCAGGATCCAGACCACTTGCTGCGCGTGGTTCGCGGCGCCCGGAAGGTCGGCGAGCGAGAGGGCGAGGCGGCGGCGGAGTGAGGAGAGCTCACGCCGCCGGGTGTCCGCCCAGGCCGCGTACCGGTCCTCGGGAAGCAGTTCCTGGCTGAGCGTGGCCCACGCGGCGGCGAGGGCGTCCTGGCTGCCGGAGTCGAGCGCCGCGACCGCGGCACGTTCGGCGGCCACCACGTCCACTTCGACCGCTCCGGGCACCAGGCTGAGGAGGTCGCCGTCGGTGGTGAGGTAGGAGGAGGAGGCGCGCGGCGCGAGTTCGGGTTCCAGGATGTGACGGGCTGTGTGCAGACTCACTCTGAGGCTGCGGCGCGCGGTGTCCGGGTCGACTTCCGGCCAGCACACCTCGATGACCTGGTCCCGGTGCAGCCGGTGACCGGGGGCGAGGGCCAGCATCTTGACGACGGTGCGGGCGCTGAGACGCCGCCACCGTTCCACGACCGGTTCGGCTTCACCCCGCACGGCGCGGAAACCGCCGAGCAGATGCAGAGTCAGCAACGGGACCCCGGCGCCGCGGGGCGCCGGGCGTCCGCTCCGCCCCTGGGAATCCTGTGCCATGGTCACGGCACTGTACTGGGCTTCCGCCGTAGAACGGCAAGCTGCCGGGGACGGACCGGCAGCTCCCGACCGCGGTCGGAGACCGCGCCGCGGCCATTCCCAGGTGGCCTGGCCTCGGGGAACACCGGTACAGCGGTCGTCTGTGAGAACGATCATGGTTCGGTCGGGGTGAGGGCGCTGACCCGGTTCCGGATGCCCGCTGACACAACGGCATCACCGCGATCCTTCCGAGCGCCTCCGCGGGTAAGATCTGGCCGGGCCGCAACTGGCGAAGGTGGAGAACCACCGGGGAGCGGCCGTTTTCCCGCGTGAGCGTCGACCGCCTGGGCGCCTGCGTCAGTGACGTTCGGCTGACACAGGAGGCTCCCGACGTGGATCTGCGTTACGGAATCAACCCGCAGCAGCAGGCGGCCCATGCCGCACCGGTGCGCCCCGGCCGGCTGCCGGTCCGGGTACTGCAAGGAAGCCCGTCCTACATCAACATGCTGGACGCGCTGAACAGCTGGCAACTGGTCCTGGAGGCCAGTCGGGCCCTGAACCGGCCGGCCGCTACGTCCTTCAAGCACGTCTCACCGGCCGGCGCGGCCGTGACCGGGCCCGTCGATGACGTCACGGCTGAGCTCTACGGCATCGACCGCGCCGGCGTCGGTGCGCTCACCAGCGCCTACCTGCGAGCCCGCGATGCCGATCCGAAATCCTCCTACGGCGACTTCGCCGCCGTCTCACACCCGGTCGACACGGAGCTCGCCGAACTCCTGACCGGCGTGGTCTGCGACGGCATCATCGCCCCCGGCTACGCACCCGGCACCGTCGCGACGCTCAGCAAGAAGAAGAACGGCCGCTTCCTGGTCATGGAAGCAGACGAGGCCTTCGTCCCCCCGCAGCACGAGCGACGGGATGTGTTCGGCCTGCGGCTCACCCAACAGCGTGACGAAGTGGCTCTGATCACCACGCTGCTGGACGACGTCGTGTGCGGTGCACTGCCTGCGACGGCCGCGGAGGATCTCCTGCTGGGTCTCGCCGTCCTGCGCCACACCCAGTCCAACTCCGTGTGCTACCTGCTCGGAGGGACAACACTGGGGATCGGCGCAGGCCAGCAGTCCCGAGTCGACTGCACCCGGCTGGCCGGTGCGAAAGCCGACACCTGGTGGCTGCGACGCCACCCGGCGGTCCGCGCACTCGCCTTCCGGCCGGCAATCCGGCGTCAGGACAGGATCAATTGGCAGATCCGCTTCATCGAGGGCGACCTCACCCCGGACGAGAACGTGCGGCTGGCGAACGCGCTCTCCATGCCCGCACCCGAGCTGACAGACGACCAGCGCAGGCAGTGGCTGACCGGCTTGAGAGAGGTCGCGTTCGTCTCGGACGGCGCCTTGCCCTTCCGCGACAACGTCGACCATGCCCACCGGCACGGCGTCGGCTACATCGCCGAGCCCGGTGGGTCGATCCGGTCCGCCGAGGTCGAGGACGCCTGCCGCGAGCATCAGATCGCCCTCGCGCGGACCGGGCTCCGGCTCTTCCACCACTGAGGCCACCGAGGTCCCCGTACCGGCAGGCGGGGACCTCGAAGTGCCGGTGCCGGCCACGCTCTGCGACATCCTCGACCGCGATCCGGCCGACCTGATCGCCACATCGGCCCAGAACCTCCCGGCCCGCCGCGCGTCCGCCTCCTCCGCGGCCCGGCCGCCATCCCGCCCCGGCCCCCGTCATCGCGAAGGCGCTCGGGTACCACGACAGGAGAGCCGCACAACTGGTCACCGAAGCAGGCGGAACCTGGAGCCGATACGCCCCCGGCGATCACCAGCGGTGAATCGCGGGTACTCACGCCGGGTCCGCTGAGCCTCGCTTGTCCTCAACGTGTACGACGTGCAGTTCAGTGCCGTCCCGGTGGCGCTTGGAACGTCCGAGCAGCCCGACAGCAATCTCCGACTGATCCTGAGTCTCGTCAGGGCCGACATAGGTAAGGACGTCGTTGTGGTGCCCGGTGACGACCCATCCCTCGGCATCCTTGAGGTCGATCACTCCGAAGTCTCCTGCTGAAGACCCGGCATGCGCCGGGCCGAACTTCTTCAGGAGCTCGACGGCCTGTTCAGCCGGCTCTCCCCCCGGAGCGGTCAGCACGACACAAGTGCCGTGCTCGAACAGCACCCACGACTTGCGAGGGTCGGCGAGCAGCCGCTGCCAGACGTCTATCAGTGTCTCCGTGTCCACGGCGGTCATCATGCCGCAGCGCACCGACACAGGGTGACGATCGACCGGCGCCATGGCGAGTACGCGACACCTCGACATGCGGGCTCACCGGTCCCGAGGCCGGGGCCGCCCGCCGCGAAGGCACCGCTCCAGCCCCGCCCGTCCGCCTCCTTGACCTCAACTCCACGCGCCCTCTACATTCTTGACATGTCCTCAAGTGTGTTTCTCATTCATGGATGTGAACCACTTCTCCGTCCGCTCCCCCCTCCACGCGGACTCGTCCTCATTCGCGCCTCCCGTGGGGCCCTGGCCTCGGTAGTGCCTCATGCGTGAGGAGAGCGTCCACAGCGATGTCACCGTCGTCGGCGGCGGCCTGGCCGGGGTGTGTGCCGCGATCGCCGCTGCGCGGCTGGGCCGTACCGTCGCGCTGGTGCACAACCGCCCCGTGCTGGGCGGCAATTCGAGCAGCGAGGTGCGGGTGTGGGTGTGCGGGGCCACCGCCCACGGGGTGCACCGGTGGGCCCGCGAGACCGGCATCATGGGCGAGCTGTACCTGGAGAACCAGTACCGGAACCCGGACGGCAATCCCTATTACTGGGATCAGGTCGTGCTCGACGCGGTGCTCGCCGAACCGAATCTCCGGCTCCACCTCAACACGGATGTCCGTGACATCACCGCGGAGCACGGGAAGCGGATCGAGTCGGTCACCGGCTGGACCATGGGCTCCGAGCGACTCACCACCTTCTTCTCGCCGGTCTTCGTCGACTGCACCGGCGACGGGCTGATCGGTCATCTCGCGGGAGCCGACCACCGCATCGGCCGCGAATCCCGCGACGAGTACGGCGAGGAGTGGGCGCCGCCCGAGCCCGACCGGCAACTGCTCGGCAGCACCATCCTGTTCTACACCAAGGACGCCGGCCATCCGGTGAAGTACGTGCCCCCGTCCTTCGCCAGGAACATACTGGACACGCCCATCCCCGAGCACCGGCTGATCCGTACCGGAGACAACGGATGCGACTACTGGTGGGTGGAGTGGGGCGGCTCGCTGGACACGGTGGACGACAACGAGCGCATCCGCGACGAGCTGTGGTCCGTCATCCACGGCATCTGGGACCACATCAAGAACAGCGGCGGATTCGACGCCGCCAACCTCACACTGGAATGGGTCGGATCCATCCCCGGCAAGCGTGAGTACCGTCGCTTCATCGGCGACCACGTCCTGAACCAGACCGAGGTGATGGCCCAGGAACCCTTCGCCGACCGGATCGCGTTCGGCGGGTGGTCGGTGGACCTGCATCCGGTCGAGGGCATGTACGCCGAGGAACCGGGCGCCCGGCAACGCTACTCCGACGGCGTCTACCACATCCCCTTCCGCAGCATCTACTCACGGAACGTCGGCAACCTCCTCTTCGCCGGGCGCAACATTTCCGCCACCCACATCGCGTTCGGCTCCACCCGTGTCATGGCCACCTGCGCCACCCTCGGCGAGGCCGCGGGCACCGGCGCCGCCCTGTGCGCCGCACTCGGCCTGACACCGCGCACGCTGAACGACGCGCGACCGGCACTCCTGCAGCAGACCCTGCTCCGGCAGGACGCCTCGCTGATGGGCGTGCGGAACACCGACCCGGACGATCTGGCCCGCGCGGCACGCGTCTCCGCCTCCAGCACCCTCACCCGGCTCGCCGTCGAGCCGGGGCCCACCACATCCTCCACACCGCTGCCGCTCGACCGCGACCTCGCGCTCGTGCTGCCGGTGGATCCGCGACTGGACGACGTGGAACTCCTGGTGGACGCGCGAGCCGGCACCGAACTGACCATCGAGCTCTGGGACACCCTGCGCGGCGAGAACGCCGTACCCGCCCGCCGGCTGGTCTCCCGTACGGTCCCGGTCCAGGAAGGCAAGGAGCAGTGGGTGTCCGCCCATCTGCCCTGGCGGCCGGACGAGCCGGCCAACGCCGTCGTGATCGTACGGGCCGATCCGTACGCGTCCGTGCACCTGGCCGACCAGCGGCGCACCGGTGTGCTCAGTCTGGCCCGCAAGCGCGCGGGCGAGCCGGGAGTCGACCACGACATCCCGGAGGAGCACGGCCAGCCGGTGGCCGAATGGGTCGCCCGCGGCCTGCGTCGACGCAGCTTCTGCTTCCGCGCCGGTCCGACCCGGGCGTACGCCCCCGACAAGACCGTCGGCGGTTACCAGCGGCCCTTCGGCGGCCCTCAGATGTGGCACGCCGGCGAGCCCGGTGAGGCGTGGTTGCGGCTCGACTGGGACGCCCCGGTGGAGATCGGCACGGTGCATCTCGTACTCGACGACGACGTGGACGAGTACCTGAACAACCTGCACCGGCACCGCACGGAGTTCGAGATCATGCCGGAGCTGGTCCGCGACTACCGCATCGAGGTACTCGCGGACGGCGGCGGCTGGACTCGGGTCGCCCGGGAGACCGGAAACCGCCGCCGCCACCGGACGCACCGCTTCGCCCCGTTCCGGACCACCGCGCTGCGCGTGGTGGCGGAGGCGACGAACGGCGCGCCGGAAGCACGCATCGTGGCGCTGCGCGCGTATGCCTGACGGCTCCGGCCGGCCGTGGCCACACCCGGAGCACGGTCGGGGCGAGGCCGCGGCCCGGTGCGGGGCGAACCTGCCTAGGCGGTCCTTGTCTCCAGCCACTGCGACCAGGCAGTGGCCTCACCGTCGGCACGCAGGGCCCGGACACGGGCCCGCACCCGGCGGTCGGTGCCCAGATCCTCGATGCGGCTGAAGCCGCGGACGGTGGTGGTCCAGGAGCGGATCACCTCGCCGCTGCGGGCGTCGGCGACCTCGATGGCGCAGGCCAGGTCCGCTCCCCCGCCGCGCCAGTGGAGCACGATGCCGGACGGGACGGGCTTCAGCGCCTGTACGTCCGGCGGCAGCGGTCCGGCGTCCGCACGTGGGACGAGCCCGGTCCGCCACCCGGAAGCGGTCTCTCCCGCCGCGCACACGGCGACGACGCGCACCCGGTGCGGGGTTCCGTTCAGCAGTCCCGCGATGTCCGCGTGGCCGTCCTTGTGGACGGTGCGGGAAAGGGCCGCCGTGCCCGTGCCCGTGTCGTCCTGAGCCGCTTCGACACGGTACGAGTCGGCTCCCGGCACATGGCCGAAGACCACCCGCAGAGCGCCGTCGGCCACCACGGTCTGGGCGACCTGGGGGGCGGCGGGTGCGGCCAGGGCCCGGGCGGCGACGGCTACTTCGTATCCCTGTGGATCGACCAGCCCCACGTACTCGGTGACGGCCTCCTTGCCCGGCCACCCGTCCGTCCGCCATCCGACGTCGCGGCTGAAGGGCGCCCCGCCCGGCGTGATGTCCGGGAGTGGGACGTACCGCTCGGCCACGGCGCCGCCCGCGGCGTCCACCGCCCGCCAGTGCAAGCGGTGACCGCGCAGTATCCGGCCGGGCAGTTCGCCCGCTCCGCGCGGGACGACCGTGATCCGGGTGCCGCCGTCCACCGGCGTCGGCAGCAGCCCCCGGACCGGGGCGAACGCGGCGCGCATCCGGTCGTAACTGCGTTTCAGGCCACCCCACTCGGTCTGGACGCCCCACCCGCGCAACTGGTTGACGGAAGTACCCCGGAAGCGGCTGCGGTAGTCGTCGAAGGTCCACCGGGAGGCACCGATCACCCACGGCAGGCGGGACAGCTCCGCCGGGACACCGTCGTCGTACCGCGAGGCGTATTCGACACTCTCGCGCTCGGGGGTGAAGGTGTAGCCGTCGCTGCTGAATTCGCTGACGAAGACCGGCTTGTCCGGGTAGTGCGCGCGCAGCTTCCGCAACCGTTCGGTGTAGTCCCGGTACATGTTGACCGCGATGAAGTCGGTGTACTGAAGCGCCTCGTCCTGCGGGCCCGTGATGTCGTCGAAGGTGTTGCTGGCGTACGTCAGGGGGCGCGAGTCGTCGAGTTCGGCGCGGGTCCGGTCGATCAGCGCACGGACGAAGTTCCGGCCGGTCTCCTCGGTCCCCCTGATCTCGTTCGCCACGGACCACGCGAAGATCGAGGGGTGGTTGGCGTCCCGGTGCACCATCTCACGCAGCTCGGGCATCCAGCGCTCCGGGTCGAGACATGCCTCCTGTCCCCAGACCGAGATCTCGGCGATGTTGAGCATCCCGACCTCGTCCAGGTGGTCGAGGAGGTCGGGCGACTGCGGTACGTGGTGGATACGGGTCATGTCCGCCCCGGCCCGCTTCATGTGGTCGATCTCGGCGCGGATGACGGACGGTGGCTCGGTGGCGCCGTGCACCCGGTCTCCGGGGACGCGGTTGAAGCCCACGGTGCGCAGTCGTTCGCCGTTGAGCAGCAGCCCGTCCGGGACTATCTCGATCCTGCGGATGCCGAACCGGTCGGAGACGGCATACGAAAGCCGGCCGCCCTCGCTGAGAGTGACGGTGGACCGGTAGAGCGCCGGACGGTCGGGGGACCACAGTTCGTACGAGCCCGAGGGCAGGACGGTCGTCAGCCGGACGGTCGTGACCGAACGGGCCGGCACGGTCACGTCCTGACCGGCGTCCGACTCGGGGCGCAGTGTGCCGCAGCGCAGGACGCGGCCCGATGTGCCCGTGAGCATGCCGCCGAGACGTACGGTTCGGTCGTCGTCGAGGGCGTTGGACACGGTGACCTCCGTGACCACATCGGCGGTGCCCTCCTCCGCCGCGGGGTGGGCGGTGACCCGCTGCCTCTCGACGCGTACGGCCGGATCGACGACGAGGGAGACCGGGCGGGAGATACCTCCCCAGAGCCAGGTGGCACCGATGACCTCGTCGTTGTTGGCCCGGACGGTAAGGGTGTTGGGGCTGCCGTCGGTCGTCAGCAGCTCGGTGACGTCGTATTCGAAGGGCGTGTATCCGCCGGTATGGGTGCCGAGCAGGGTGGTGCCCAGCCAGACGGTCGCGTTGTAACAGACGGCCTCGAAGTGGAGCCGGGCCACCGCCTCGTCGCCGAGGCGGGGCGTGTCGAAGGTCCGCCGGTACCAGCCGTCGCCCTGGTGGCAGGCGTATCTGTCGTGCACGTCCCAACTGCCCGGTACGGGTAGCCGGTCCCACACGGCCGCCTCGGGGTCGGTCGTGAATTCCCAGATGCCACCGAGATCGGTGGTGTGCCGTCCGGCCGGGGTCTGGTGGCCGGGACCGCCGGGATCGGAGGCGGGCACGTACGAGTGGGCGGGCCCGGCGGCGCTCATCGGGCCCCCCTCCGGACGGTGCGGGCCGGGTCCGTGGTCCTTGATCGCATGAGGCAGTGCTCCTCTGCCGAGCCGGAGGGGGTGGGCCGGGACGGGCCCCGGGCAGGTGCGGTCACGCGCCGGTGGATCGCCGCAGCCGGAGCTCGCCGCCGATGGTGATCTGGGGAGCCACGTCCTCGTTGCGCAACTGCGCCAGCAGCGTGTGGGCGGCGATCTGTCCCATCCGGCGATAGTCGCAGCGGACCGTGGTCAGGGCCGGGGTGACGTAGCTGGCGAGGCTGATGTCGTCGAACCCGGCCACGGCCATCTCCTCGGGGACCTTCACGCCGTACTCGGCCAGCACGGACAGCCCTGCGATCGCCATGAGGTCGTTGGCGTAGAAGATCGCCGTGGGACGTGGTGACAGCTCCAGCAGTGCGCGGGTGGCCTGCGCGCCGCCCTCGGTGGTGAAGTCGGCCGCCACCACGGGGCCCGGTTCGAGCCCCGCTTCGGCCAGGGTGTCCTCCCACAGCTGACGGCGGCTCCGGGCATGGCGCAGACTCGGAGGCCCCGAGACATGGGCGATGTTGCGGTGTCCCTGGGCTACGAGGTGCCGAGTCAGCTCGCGGACCTGCTCCGCGCCGCCGGTGCTGACCCAGGGGAACGGGCAGGTGCGGCCCGGCGATCCGGCGACCACGGCCCGGGTGCCCAGCCGGGTGAGCCACTCGAAGCGCGGGTCGCGGTGGCGCAGGTCGGTCAGCAGGAACCCGTCGACCCGTCGCTCCCCGGCCATCTGCTCGTAGCACTCGCGCTCGGTGTGGGCGTCGTCGACGAACCTCAGCACTGCCGCGTACCCCACCGTGGTGAGCGCGCTCTCCGCTCCTGCCAGGAACGCGGGGAAGAACGGGTCGAGTTCGAGGAGTTCCGCGGGCCGGCGCAGCACCATCCCCACGGCGTGCGCGGGACCGCCGCCGACGGCGCGGGCCGCGGTGTTCGGCGTCCAGTTGAGCTCGGCGGCAGCTGCCCTGATCCTCGCCATCGTGCCGACGCTGATGCCCTTGCCCCCGTTGAAAGTCCGGGACACGGCGCCCTTGGACACTCCTGCGCGGGTGGCGACGTCGGAGATCGTCGGCCGTCGGCGCGGGGTCTGTTGTTCTTCGGTCACGTCTCTCAGGCTAACGCCCCCCGAACGCATACGACCCCAGCAGGTATACCGGTTTCCGAACTTGACGTGAACCCACGGCCCGTCACATGCCTTGCACACCATCCTGAACAATGACAGACAGGGAGATAACACCCCATCAGATCCCCTGTGGATTGGTGGTGATGGAAGTCTTGACCCTCACCGAGACGCTTACTACTGTCCCAGCTCAACCGATTTACTTCGAGGGTGAGTTGGAGCCGCACTACCGATAACGCCCGCTCGGCCGCCAGGCAGACGGGCGAGGATTCGTGTCCGACGTGCTCGCGGCCGCGACCGCCCCGTCACTCCTTCACCACACCCGCTGCGCATCCGCGCCGCGGGCATCCCTTTGCCGAAATGACGCGCGCCGAGGACAAGGAGTCCACAAGATGCGAACACCATGGTCCAGACTTGCCGCCTGCTGTACCGCGGGGCTGCTCACACTCACCGCGGCGGCCTGCTCGTCCTCGGACTCCAGCAGCGATGCCGCCGACGGCAAAGTGACCATCACGGTGACGGACATGCCCCCGACCACCCAGATGACCTTGCGCAAGCAGTTCACCGACCAGGTGGCCGCCTTCGAGAAGGCGAATCCGGACATCGTTGTCAAGCCGAGTGAGGCGGTGTGGGACGCGAAGACCTTCGCCGCCCGGCTGGCCGGTGGCCAGCTCGAAACGGCGTTCATCGTCCCGCTCACCGAACCCCAGGGGCTCATCAGCCGTCACCAGATCGCGGACATCACCGACCAGGTGAAGGCTCTGCCGGACGCCGACCAGTTCGACAAGCGCGCGCTGGCGCCGGGCACGGATGCCAAGGGGCACAACTACGGCCTGCCCACCAGTGAGTTCGCCCTCTCCCTGGTCTACAACCGGGAACTGTTCAAGAAGGCCGGGCTCGATCCGGACAACCCGCCGAAGACCTGGGACGAGGTCCGGCAGGCTGCGAAGGCGATCTCGGAGAAGACCGGCCTGCCGGGCTACGCGCAGCCGACGACGAACAACACGGGCGGCTGGACGCTGACCGCCATGACGTACACGTACGGCGGCCGGATCGAGAAGGAAGAGGGCGGCAAGCAGGTCGCGGCCTTCAACGACACACCGGTGCAGCAGGCCCTGGAATGGCTCAAGGAGCTGCGCTGGCAGGACAATTCCATGGGCACCCAGCAGCTGCGGGACGCGGGCGAGATCCAGAAGTCGTTCTCGGCCGGCCGTATCGGCATGATGATGGCGACGCCCAGCACCTACGTCGACCACATCACCAAGTACAACGGCGACCCCAAGATCTACGGTGTCGCCGCACTGCCCTCGGCGAGCCGGTCGGCCACCATGCTCGGCGGCAAGATGGCCGTGATCAATCCGAAGGCCGACGCAGCCCAGCGCGAAGCCGCGGTGAAGTGGATCGACTACTACTACCTCAGGGCTAAGCACGACCCGGCGGAGGCCGGCACGCGGGCGAAGGCGGAGGCCGCCGACGGCATCCCGGTGGGCACGCCGACCGTTCCCCTCTACCAGCCCACCGTGAGCGGCCCCGTCGACAAGGCCCGGAACGAGCACGCCACCGTCCCGCTCGAGAACTTCGCGCCCTTCAACAGCGGTGTGAAGCAGCAGGAGTTCGTCGTCGAGCCGTCGGTGGCCGCCCAGGACGTGTACGCCGCCCTGGACAGCGCCGTGACGGCCGTGCTCACCCGTAAGAGCGCCGACCCCGGGTCCGAGCTGGACAAAGCGGAGAAGAAGGCCGTCCCCGCACTGGAGCGGGCCCAGCGATGACCATCGTCCAGCCCGCCGGTGGTACCACCGCGCCACCGCGGAAGGAGCAGCCGGACACCACCCGGCCGAGCGGCCTCGGTTCGCGTCTCGCCCTGCTCCGCCCGCCGGGTCGTCGCGGCTTCGGGCTCGCCTCGCTGCTCTTCCTGCTGCCGCTGCTGCTGCTCTTCGGCTGCTTCGCCTGGTGGCCGATCGGCCGGAGTGTCATCCTCGGCTTCCAGGAGACCGACCTGGTCAACCCACCCACCTGGGTCGGGCTGGACAACTTCCAATTCCTGTTCACCGACCCCCTCCTGTGGACCACGCTGCGGAACACCGCCTGGTTCGTCGCCCTGGCCCTGGTGATCGGGTTTCCGGTCCCCATCATGCTGGCGATGCTGGTCACCGAGCTCAGACGACTGGGCGGGGTCTTCCGGGTGCTGATCTACCTCCCCGTGGTGGTCCCGCCGGTGGTCGCACTGATGCTCTGGCGCTGGTTCTACGACCCGGACTTCGGGCTCTTCAATCAGGTCCTCGGCTACATCGGCCTCGGCCCGTACCCCTGGCTGCAGTCGGCGGCCTCCGCGATGCCGAGCCTGGTGCTGGCGGCCACCTGGGCGAACGCCGGCAGCACCACACTGATCTACATGGCGGCGCTGTCCAGCGTGCCGGCCGACCTGTACGAGGCCGCCGAGCTGGACGGTGCATCGATCAGGCGGCGCATCTGGCATGTGACGCTGCCACAGCTGCGCGGCGTCATCCTGATCATGCTGCTGCTCCAGATCATCGGCACCTTCCAGGTCTTCACCGAGCCCTTCATCCTCACCGACGGCGGACCGGAGGACTCGACCGTGAGCATCCTGCTGCTGATCTACCGGTACGCGTTCCTCAACGGCGACTACGGCACCGCCGCCGCACTCAGCGTGCTGCTTGCCCTGGCACTGGCCCTGCTGTCTGCCGTCTATCTGCGCCTGACCCGCAAGTGGAGCACCTCATGAGCGACGACGACCAGTTCCGCGGCGTGATCTCACCGGCCGACCGGCGCCGCCCCTCCGTACGCTGGACCCTGAGGATCTCGCAGCCCGTCATCCTGGCCGTGGTCGCGATCGCCGGCCTCGGACCGATCCTGTGGACGGTCAAGGGGGCCCTGTCCCCCACCCAGGAGATCCTCAGGGATCCACTGCGGCTGTGGCCCTCCGTCTTCCAGTGGGGCAATCTCGCCAGCGCCTGGGAGAGGCTGAGGCTCGGCCGGTACCTGCTCAACACAGCGGTCCTGGTGGGCGGGTCCTGGTTCTTCCAGCTGCTGGTGGCGACCTGTGGCGCGTATGCCCTGTCGGTACTGCGCCCCCGGTACGGCCGCGTCGTCTACTACGCCGTGCTCGCCACCCTCTTCATACCCGGCACCACCTCGCTGGTCGCGCTCTACCTGGTGGTGCTCCACATGCCCTTCACCGGCGTGTCGATCGCCAACACGCCCTGGGCGGTGTGGCTGCCGGCCGGGGCACACGCCTTCAACGTGCTGATCATGAAGCAGTTCTTCGACAGCCTGCCCCGCGAACTCCACGAGGCGGCCCAGGTCGACGGAGCCGGACCCTGGCGGCTGTTCTGGCAGATCATCATGCCGATGTCCGGCCCGATCGTCGCCGTGGTGTCCCTGCTGGCGGTCATGAGCGCATGGAAGGAATTCCTCTGGCCCATGATCGTCATCTCCGACCCCGACGCGCAACCACTGTCGGTCGCGCTGCCACGGCTCGCCGAGACGACGCAACAGAACCAGGTCATCGCCGGGATGCTCATCACGATCATCCCTCCGCTGCTGCTCTACCTGGTGTTCCAGCGCCACATCGTCCGCGGAATCAATTTCACCGGTCTGAAGGGATGACCCCATGACCGTACGCATGGCCCTGCGGCGGCACCGGCTGCTGCGCATGGTGCTGGCGCTGCTGCTGACGCTCCTCTCCGTACAGCTGCTCGGCGCTCAGCGCGCCCGGGCCGAAACGGTCACCGACGGGAACTACTACGCCAGCAGCCCATCCACGTCGATGCACCCGGAAGCGGGCAGCGATCGTGTGGTGGCGTTCCAGGACAGCAAGCTCTTCAACGGCAGCACCACCGACTGCGTCGGATGGGAGGGTGCCTCGGGCGCACCCAAGAGCGTGACCCTCGTCTTCGACCTGCTGTACGACCGCCCGCTCAGCAGCATCTCGATCACGAGTACGGCGGACAACGCATTCTGGGGCTTCGACGAGATCGAGGTCACCTACCGGACCGAAGCGGGCACCGCCTACCGCGTCGCGCACAGCGAAGCCTGGGACCGCAGCCAGCTGGACTACCAGCGCACCGTCGCGATGAACAACACGCAGGCCCGGTTCGTACGCATCAAGTTGACGCGCGTCAACCAGTTCCTGCACCTCCCGCTCTCCGAAGTCACCTTCACGGCCGGCAGCGGCACCGTCGACCCGACTCCTGCCCCGTACGACCAGTCACAGCTGGCTGCGGAGGTGTCCGTCCCCACCCGGCTGGCAGACATCTACGGCCAGTACCTGTACGGGACCTGGCCCGGAAAGCTGACCTCCGACCAGCAACTGCAGCAGGACGCCACGGACGAAACCGCGGCGCTGGCCGGCGTCACGCTGGACCCGGCCAAGTACGACCAGTACGGAGGCGTCAAGGCGCTCGGCACTACCGAAGACCACCCCAGCTACTTCAGCCTGAAGAAAGATGCCGAAACGGGCAAGTGGTGGTTCATCACCCCCGACGGCAACAAGTTCATTCTCAAGGGAATCGACGCCACCTCTGCCACCGACTGGGGCTACGCCACGGTCGTGAAGGACTCCGGTGGCCTGCAGCTCGGGAAATTCTCGGCCCTGCCCGACGAGGCAACCTACGCCGCTGCTTACAGCAGTGACCGCAAGGAGATGAGCTTCGTCAAGGCGAACCTGATGCGCAAGTACCCGGTCACGGACTGGGAGACGCCGTGGCGCGACATCACCAAGAAGCGCCTGACCAAGTGGGGCTTCAACGCGCAGTCCAAGTGGTCCCGCGACGGGGGCCTCCAGATGCCCTGGATAGGCCAAATCACGGCACCGGACTCGAAGACGGTGAAATACATCACCACATACGCCATAGACCCGTTCGACCCGGCATTCGCCACGGCGCTCGACAAGCAGCTCGGTTCCCCAACCGGAATCGTCCGGACAAACGTCAACAGTCCTTGGCTGATCGGCTACTTCTTCGACAACGAACGGGGCTGGGACGACGACGTGATGACCAAGGTGCTGGCGGACGCCGGCGGCCAGTCTCCGGCCAAGGCAGCTTTCGTCGCCTACATGATCAACACCTACGGCCTGACGGAGACCGACAACAAGCTGGGGATGACTCCGGGCACCACACAGGAGACCCTGGAGATCACGGACCTCTCCGCGAAGGTGCCCACTGGCAGCACCCTGCGCACCGAATTCATCGGCGAGGCGTCCAAGACCTACTACTCGACCGTCCGGACGGCGCTCAGCAAGTACGACGGAAATCACCTGTTCCTCGGCTCCGCCCTGGTGCCGGGCTGGCGTTCCACCCTGGCGTGGGAGGTATGCGGGCGCGAGTTCGTGGACGCCATCTCCGTCGACGTCTACAGCAACAGCGCGACCTACCTGGACAAGTACGAGCCGTACGACAAGCCCGTACTCAACCTGGAGCACTCGTTCAACGTCCACGACCGGGGCCTTCGCAGCATCAACGGCTCCGTCAGCGCCGACGACATCGCCGACCGCGGCACCATGCACCAGCAGTTCAGCTGGGGAGAGGCCGAGAGCCCGGTCTTCGTCGGGTCCGGCTGGTTCAGCTACTACGACCAGGCCATCACCGGTCGCGCGTCCGACGGTGAGAACTTCAACTTCGGCCTGGTCAACCAGCAGGACCAGCCCTACACCGCCATGACCAACGTCATGACGCAGACCCACCAGGAGTTGGAACAGCGACACCAGGATGCGCCCCTCCCCATCGCCGGTACCCAGTCCGTGTGCCCGGACTGAGCAAAGGAGTTCAATCCATGATCTCGCGACGCACCCTGATACGCGGCGTTCCCGCCGCGCTCGCACTGTCCCAGTTCGCCTCGCCCGCTCACGCGGACGCGCCGGCTCAACTCGCAGGCGCCACCTGGCTGGTCGACCGCTACGGGCAGTACCTCCACCAGGACTGGCCCGGAAAGGTCGTTTCGGACGAGCAACTGCGCAGTGAGTACGCGCAGGAGGCTGCCAGGCTGGCCCACGTCGCTCCGGACCGGGGCCGGTACGACCGGTACGGCGGCCTGAAGGAGCTCGGACGACACAGAGCCACCGGTTACTTCCGGCTGGAGCAGATCGACGGCCGGTGGTGGTTCGTCACCCCGGACGGCCATCTGTTCATCCTCAAGGCCGTGGACGCCTTCTCCCCCGAGGAGTGGGGGTACGGCACCTGGTGGAAGAACCCGGACGGCACACTCGTCGACCTCTTCGAGGAACTGCCGGACCCCGTGCAGTTCGCGTCCTGCTACACCGAGGACGACAAGGGACACGTCGTGAGCTTCCTCAGAGCCAACCTCGCGCGGAAGTACGGGGACGACTACCGGCCCAAGTGGCGCAGGACGGTCGCCAAACGCATGATCGACTGGGGGTTCAACGCCCAGGGAAAGTGGACGCTCGACACCGAAGTCGTCATGCCGTACCTCGCTCAGGCGCCGACACCTCCCGACGTGATCCGGGTGCTGTGGGGAATCGACCCGTTCGACCCCGACTTCTCGGCCAAGCTGGACCGCACCTTCGATCTGCACGGGAACCGCAAAAACCCGTGGCTCATCGGGTATTTCTTCGAGAACGAGCGCGGCTGGAGCCGTGACGTCGTCGCCGAGGTGGTCAAGCGCGACTCCACTCTCGCGGCGAAGACCGCCTTCGTCCGGTACCTGGCCGACACCTACGGCGACGACATCGACCGGGTCAACGTCATTCTCGGCACCGACGCGGATTCCTTCCACTCCCTGGGGGACGTCCCGATCAGCATCGCCCGGGTGCCCGCGGCGGACGTCACGGCGTTCATCACGCTGGCCTCGAAGACGTACTTCAGGAAGGTGCGCCACGCGATCCACAGGCAGGACCCGCACCATCTTTTCCTCGGCGGCTCCCTGGTACCCACCTGGCGCACCAGTCCGGAGTGGAACGTCGGCGGGCGCGAGTACCTCGACGCCATCTCCTTCGACTGGTACTCGACCAGCGTCGACTATCTGCGGCAGTACGAGAGTTACGGCAAGCCGATCCTGACCCTGGAGTTCTCCTTCATGTTCCCCGAGAGGGGAATGACCGCGGCCAACGCGGCAACCACGGCGACCAGCCAGCGGGACCGCGGGGAGAAGTACCGGGCATTCGTCGAGGCACAGGCCGGGAGCCGGGCCTTCGTCGGCTTCGCCTGGTTCTCCGCCTACGACCAGGCGGTGACCCACAAGCCGGGCGCCACCGAAGCGTTCAACGTCGGTCTGACCAACCAGCAGGACCAGCCCTACTACGACATGACCGACATCATGCGGGAGGTGAACCGCGGCATCGAGGCGGTCCACCTCCAGGCGCCGCCCGCCTGATCCCGACCCCGATCACCCGACCCGGGGCCGTGGCGGCCGCCTCCGCCACGACCCCGGGTCGGGCACCCAGTTGACGAAACGGAGAGCAGATGACCGACTCCAGTTCCCGCCCCACCCCCCAGGCCGGCAGCAGCACCGCTGTGCCACGGCCGGCTCCCAGGCTCGATGCCGGCCTCTGGCTCGGAGCGAACTACTGGTCACGGCACGGCAGCCTCTTCATGTGGCGGGACTACGACGACGAGGTCGTCCGCGAGGAACTGCGCACCCTGCGCGAGCACGGAACCAACGTGACCCGGTCGTTCCTGTTCTGGCCGGACTTCCACCCTGAACCCGACCGGATCGACGAGGACTTCGTCGAGCGGTACCGGCAATTCCTGCGGACCAGCGCGGAGATGGGGATGCCCACCATTCCCACCTTCCTGGTCGGACACATGTCCGGCGAGGACTGGGACGTGCCGTGGCGGGAGGGCCGCAACCTCTACACCAACGGTTTCATGCTGGGCCAGCAGGCGTTCTTCATCCGGGAGATCGTCCGGCGGATCGGCGCGGACCCCGCGGTCGCCGGCTGGCTGATCAGCAACGAGTTCCCGATCTTCGCGGGACCGGCCACTCCCGACGAGGTCCGGGCCTGGGGCCTGATCTGCACCCAGGCCGTACGGGCCGGCGGCTCCCGGCTGCCGGTGTCGCTGGGCGACGGCGCCTGGACGATGGAGACCACCGGCAAGGACAACGGCTTCCGGATCCGGCGCCAGGACGACCTGGTCGACTTCGTCGGCCCGCACACCTACCCGATGGGCGACGACCAGGTACGGGTGCACACCGCGGCGGCATGGGCCTGCGAGATGAGTCACTTCGGCAAGCCGGTGGTGATGGAGGAGTTCGGCGTCTCCGCGGCGCTCTCCTCGGAGCGCAACGCCGCCCACTACTACCGTCAGGTGCTGCACCACACGCTGCTCGCCGGAGCCACCGGCTGGCTCGCCTGGAACAACACCGACTTCTCCCTGGAGTCCGTCGACCCCTACCGACACCGCCCCTTCGAGCTGGGCTTCGGCATCACCCGCTCCGACGGCACGCCGAAGCCCGCCCTGGCCGAGATCAGCACGTTCCGGCGCCTCCTCGACGCGGTCGACTTCGACAACTGCGTCCGCCCGGACACCGAGACCTCGATCCTGATCCCGTCCCACCTGGAGGAGCATCCCCGGGTGTCGGTCGCGGAACGGACCGCGATCGCGACGGTGAGCCACCACGCGTACCTCTCGGCGAAGGCCGCCGACCTCGCCCCGGCCCTGAGCCGTGAGCTGGACGCGCCGCGTCGCACCGGGCTGGTGCTCGTCCCGTCCAACAAGCTGCTGACCGCACCGACCTTCGAGCTGCTGACGGACTGGGCCCGCGAGGGCAGCCACGTCTACCTGTCCTGGTTCGCCGGCGCGGGCGGTTCCCACCGCGGCGCCTGGTGGCCTCCCGTCGAGCGGCTGATCGGCGCTTCACACACACTCCGATACGGCTTGAACGAGGCAGTCGATCCGGTCGTCACCTGGGAGTTCACCGAGCCACTGGGCGACCTCAAGGCGGGGGACACACTGCGCTTCCCGGTCTCCGGACCGGCCGACGCCCGGGCCATGCTGCCGCTGGACGAGGAGACCGCAGAGTGCGTCGTGGTCGCCCGGGACGGGCGGGGCCGCCCGGCGTTGGTACGGCGCGACCACGGCAGGGGCGCGGTGTATCTGGCCACGTACCCCGTGGAGTTCTTCGGCTCCGCGACACCGGACGCGCACCGCGACGACGACGTACACCGCCTCTACCGCGCCCTGGCGGCGCAGGCGGGCGTGCGCCCCTTCCTCACCGTGGACGATCCCCGGGTGCATGTCGACGGCCTGGTGCACTCCTCGGGACAGCGGTACGCATGGCTGGTCAACGTCTCCGGCGACACGGTCGTCGCGCACCCGGATCCGGACGGGGCCGGCTGCCGCCTGGAGGACGTACTGGACGGGCGGGATCTCACGGAGCAGATCGTGCTGGAACCGTTCGGGGCCGTGGTCGCAAAGGTGGTGGCAGCATGACCGTGTCCCAGCGGGGAGCCGCCATGGCGCATTCGCCGGGCCGGGACCACCGGCAGGCGGGGAGACCGCCGGTGTTCTCCGTGGACAGCTTCGGGGCTGTGGCCGACGGCCGTACGAAGGACACCGTGGCGATCCAGGCGGCAATCGACGCGGCGCACGCCGCGGGCGGTGGCGTCGCCCTCCTCCCACCCGGTACCTATCTGTCCGGCGGCATCGAGCTCAGGAGCCGGGTCACCCTGCATCTGGAGGCCGGCTCGATCCTCCTCGGCAGCACGGACCTCGCGGACTACCCGCCGCACGAGGGACCGCCCGCGGACTGCGACGCGGGCCAGCGGCATCTGGTGTTCGCCCGCGGCGCCACCGACATCGCCATCACCGGTGCAGGCACCATCGACGGTCAGGGCCCGGCATTCTGGGAACCGTCCGGCCGGCCGGCCACCCCTCCGGACCGGTTCTGGGCCGACGTCGTCACCCACAACTGGAAGCCGGTCGGCAACAACGACCGCCCCTCACCCATGGTCGAGATCGCCGAGTGCCGGAACGTACGCATCGAGGGCGTGACCCTGCGCAACTCGCCGGGCTGGACGCTGCGCCCCATCGCCTGCGACACCGTGATGATCCGCTCCGTCGTCATCCGCAACCCGATCGACGGCATCAATACCGACGGCATCGACCCGACCGCCTGCCAGAACGTGTTCATCGCCGACTGCGACATCGAGACCGGCGACGACGCGATCTGCCTGAAGAGCGAGAACCCCTACGGTGACCTCAGGGTCACCCGGAACGTCGTCATCACCAACTGCGTCCTGTCCTGCTGCTGCAACGCGTTCAAGCTGGGCACCGCCACCCGGGGCGGCTTCGAGGACATCACGTTCACCAACTCGGTCATCCACAACGGCGATGTGCCGCTCAACGAGCGTGTCATCTCCGGCATCGCCATCGAGATGGTCGACGGTGGCTGGGTCGACGGTGTCACCGTCTCGGACATCCGGATGCGCAACACCCGTACCCCCTTCTTCATCCGGCTCGGCAATCGCGGATGGGGGCAGCCCGACCCGGTACCCGGCCGTCTGCGCCGGGTCCGCATCTCCGGCATCGATGCCACCGGAACGATCCTCACCTCATCGATCACCGGGCTCGCCGAGCAGCCCGTCGAGGACGTCGTCCTCTCCCGGATCCGCATCGACACGGACGAGGGCGGCCGCCGCGAGTGGGTCGAGCGGGACATCCCCGAGGAGGTGGCCGAGTACCCGGAAGCCAGGATGTTCGGCCGTCTGCCCGCCTACGGCCTCTACGTCCGCCATGCCCGCGGGGTACGGATCTCCGGCACCGAGATCCGTACCACCGTGCCCGATCCCCGCCCGCTGCTGGTCGCGGACGACGTCATCGACCTCTCGGTGGACACACTGGACGGAACGGGCCCCGGGCCGGGCACCGCCCTGCTGGACCTGAGGGACACCCGGGACGCCTTCTTCAGCGGTTCCCGCGCCCCACGGGGCACCGACGTGTACCTCAAGGTCAGTGGGGCCCGCTCCACGGACATCGCCCTGGCCGGTAACGAACTGTCCAGGGCCTTGACCCCGGTCGAGACCACCGGCGGGGCGGCCACGGACAGCGTGACCGGAGACGGCACCCGGAAGTGACCTCCGGCCCGGCGACCGGTGCCCGGCCGGCGACGGTCCTGGTCTCCCGGCCTGGCACCGGGTGGTCGTCGAGCACGGTTGGCAGGTACCCGAGTCACGGCCGGTCGCTTCGCTGATCAGGGCGGTCCGGAAAACAGGGGCAGTGCCCGGGGACGGTGTTCACGTAATGGGTGCCGCTGTCGTGGACGTCGTTCACAGCCTTCTGCACATCTGCCAGGGACTGGGCCTTGTCGGCTTTGTAGTAGAACCAGTTGACCCGCATGTCCCAGGCGCGCGGACCCGTGAAGGGGAGGTCCACGAACCAGGTGTTGAAGTTGATGGACATGTTCTGGTGTGGGAAGTATTTGCCGCCGCTGCTGAACAGCTTGTGGCCGTCCACCGAGTAGGTGGCCGCGCCGTGCACGGCCGTGATCACCACGGTGTGCCAGCCCTGAAGGCTGGAGACCAGTTTGTGTGTGACCCGGTCCCCGGCGTCGGCGCTGTACCAGCTCGTGGTGTCGAGTCTGGGGCCCGGCGCACCCCAGCCTCCGTTCGGCATGTACTCGTTGTCGAGTTCGCTGTAGCGAGAGTTGTTGGGCGAGATCGTGTAGAAGGACTCGTTGACGTGGTCGCCGTTGCGACCGCTCGTGGGCCTGTCGTTGAAGTAGATCCGGGCGGCGTAGGTCCCCGTGAGGAAGTTGGTGCCGCTGCTCTGGACCTCGGCCTGCTTGGTGCTCGCCTTTGTCCCGTCGGTGCTGGCCCGCAGTTGCAGGACCTGGCCGCCCACAGCGGCTTTCTCGGCCGGGAAACTGACGCCTGCGGCCGACCATGTGTCGTGGATCCCTGGACCGCCCGGGCTGGTGCGGACCAGCCAGCCGTGCGCGTGGAGCGCGGGATCGTCGGGGCCGCTGTAGTGGAAGTCGTCGAACACGATCCCGCGCGGGTGGGCAGGCCTCGGGCGGGGGACGGACGAGTCCTGTGCGGACGCAGCGGCGCGGCCGGTGGAGCCGGCAGGGCCGGTGGGCTCGTCCCCCCAGACATGCGCACCGCGCAGGTATGCGGTCACCGTCCTCGACGCCTGAAAGGTGGTGTCAGCGGCATTGAACGAACGGTCGTCCAGCTGGTCCGGTCTCCTGCCGTCGGGGCGGTACAGCTGCAGTCCGATGGCTCCGCTCTTGGCGCCGGGGGCCAGGCTGCCGGCGCCCGTCGTGAAGCCGATCTGGAGGTAGCGGTCGGCGGTGGTGGTGGGATCGGCCGACGCGACGGTCTCCCCGGCGATGTTCGAGCAGCCGACAGCGGCCTGGACGCAGTTGAACGCGTACGAGGAGGCCCCGTCTCCGGTGAAGTAGTAGCGAATCGTCACGTCGGACAGGAGCACCCTCTTTCCCGAGGTGTTGACGACCTCCAGCCATGGCTGGGCCACCACGGTCGTGGCAGGGCTCCCGGCCTTGTACCGGACGGTGAGCTGCGGGGGCGCTTGATGCGTGGCACGCCACCGGGGATAGAACGCGAGGCCACTGGTGGCCACGGCGATCACCAGGAGCAGCGTCTTGAACACGGTCCACGCACGACGCCGGGGCCTGCGGTCATCGGGACGGGCAGGGCGGACAGTAGGGCGGGCAGTGCCCACAAAGGCTCCCAGGGCAGGTGGAGGGGCGGTACCGGGACCGGTGCGGGTGACGGTGGCGGAGGCCGGCGCCGTCCTCCGTGAGTGCGCCCGCCTGAACGCTCAGGAAGGGAAACGGCGGCACTCTCCGTCGCACCGCCGTCGCAGCGGGTCGCCCGGCGTGTGCGGAATCCCGCATGTGGCGGCCTTCGGACGGCCCCGGCGCCGAGTCGAGCGGCGCCTACTGGACCACCTGCGCCTGGGAGCCGGGAAAGTCGAAGGCCGGCCGTGCGACCCCGTCGTCCAGGCTGTACGCGGGCCCGCTCCGTGAGTTCGCGGCACCGTCCCAAGCCTGGTGGGGGATCGCGGGGGACGCGGCCGGAGCGCCGCCGCGGCCCTCGGGGGCTTCGATGTCCACGCCGACCTCGATCTTGCTGCGGGTGCCCCATTTGGTGCGGCGCAGGGTCGCCAGGGACCACAGGCGCAGCGGCAGCAGCAGCCCGATGTTGAGCAGCGCGTAGAGCGGAGCCGCGAGGAAGGTCAGCACGCGGTCGACGAGCCCGACCATGGCGGCGCCGCGCAGGTAGTGGATGGAGCGCACCCACGACATGACACACATGTAGCCGACGTAGCTGGCGAGCAGGGCCCAACCGGTCGGATGCAGCGCGATGGCCACGAGAGCGGTGATCATGGCCGCGGTGAAGGCAACCCAGGTGACGAGCTCGATCAGATTGAGCCACCAGTACGTACGGCCCAGCCGGAACTTGGCAAAGAGCAGGAACCCTTCGCGGATGAAGGACTTGCCCCAGCGGACCTGCTGGCGGATGTAGTGCCCAAGACGTTCCGGGACGTCGGTGTAGCCGACAGCGCACGGCTGGATGAGGGACTTGCCCTCGGTGAGGCAGTAGTACGTGAGGCGCCGGTCGTCGCCGAAGGTCGCGGGGCGCCCGAGGAAGCGCTGGTCGAGGAAGTCGTCGAGATTCTTGCGGATGACCCATCCCCGGTACATCGCGAGGGAGCCACAGGCGCACAGGACGGAACCGAGACGGGAGTAGGCGACCCGTTCGCCGAGGAAAGCGTTGACGTACCGCATGTCGATAAGGCGCGTGAGGAGGTTGGTGTCGCGGTTGTGGGCGAGGACCAACCCGGTGACGCAGTGGACACGGCGCTCCCCGAAGGGTTCGGCGAGTTCGGCGACGGCGTGCTTGTCGAGCACCGTGTCGGAGTCGATGCACAGATACGCGTCCGCGAGCGGACCCTGCCGGAAGCCTGCGGCGAGTCCGTGGCGCTTGCCGCGGTTGTCGGGGAACCGGATGAAGCCGAGACGGATTCCGGCCCGGTCGAACTCCGGGCGCATCTCCCCGATGAGGGCAGCGGCGGACTGGTCGGCGGAGCAGTCGTCGATCACCGTCAAGGACTGAGGCGGCAGGGTCTGCGCGAGGATCGATTCCAGACAGCGCCTCAGCATTGCCGGGGATTCGTTGTACACCGTGACGACCCCGTGAATGTCAAGCTGGTGGGTCGTTTTCCTGAACGTGAGCCCGGGACTGCGGCGCCGGCGGATGGACAGGAGCAGCTTGATACCGAGGAGAGAGCCGACGGCCACCCCGTACCAGTGCAATTGGCGCCAGGACGAGTAGATCGCGTCCCATGCGTGTATGAGGGTATGCATGACGAGTGAGGACTCCCTGACTTCGCCGATTTGCTCGTACCCGGATAAGTATTGAAATTTATGTGCGACAAATGAAGATATTTCGCCTGAGACATGCGACACACGATGCCTCCACGGCTCTCGCGAGCAGGCTTGGGTACACCGCGGTCCGGGGCTCGGGGCGGTTATTCAAGCCCTGGGAGCAGAATTTCGTTGTGAATAAATAAGGCCTGTCGCCTTTGAGCTCGGCGAGCTTACGTCCCGGTATCTAGATGGTGTGGCTGGTGGTGCAAGCCTGAGGCTGTCGGTCCGAGGTTGCTGGTGGAGGCCAGGGCGCGGTGCCCTTGAGCGGGTGGTAGTCGTAGGTGTGGTTCGGTGTGGCGCCGAGAATACGCAGCCGGTGGGGCAGCCAGACCTGGGTGCCACGCCCGAGGCTGTCGTAGGTGGTCCCGGTGATCTTCGTGGTGGGGTCGGTGACTTCGGTGGCCGACCAGAAGCCCTGCTGGGACGAAACTGGCGGGGCTTCATCTTTCTGACGCTATCGACCCTCCTTGGGGGGAGACATCCCACGCCGACACTTCACGCCATCTAACGGTTGCCCGCACTGCGGAGAACCCGGAAGGGCGCCCGAACCTCAGTGTGGAATGGGTAATCCCCGAAGACGAATCAAAGCTACTGTCCTGCGCCGGAGATTCGTTGGCAGAAGCGGGCGAGGGAGTAGAGGATTCCTCTGCCTCTCGGTCCAGATGGACGGTGTTGGGTTTTCGTTCCACTCTTTGACCCATGCACAGATTTCGGCTTCCAGGGAGCAGGCACAAGATCAGAAGGCACCCGGCAAAATCCTGCCGACCCAACACTCAACTTCCAAGCCACCAGACCAATCTCGTGCTGAATCGATCAGTTGATCTCTCGGTCCCGAACGCCCGCTCGTCCAGGCTGAACCGCTCGACTCCGGTACGTCGATCACAGTGACCGATGCGACTGGTGACCGTGTCGTGTTCGGGGGTTGATACTGGTGGGCTCGCGTATTCAACTGTCGCCAGTTCGCCGTGCAGTCCACCCGGCTGGTGACCTTGTGTGATCGCCAGCGGCGTACCGCTCCAGGTCTCGCTGGTCGCCTCATCGACCACGGCCAGCGGCCTTCGAGTCCCCTGATAGATTCCTGCGGTGAGCGAGCAACTGCCCAGCGGCGGCACTGAGCTGTCACCCGACGAGATCGAAGCCCTCCACGCCAGGTGGTCATCCAGCTGGACCCCCAGTGAGGTCGCGCAGCAGTTGGCCGGGATCGGCACGCCGTGGTACGTGGCCGCGGGCTGGGCGCTGGACCTGTTCCGCGGCAGGCAGACGCGCGCTCATGGAGACATCGAGATCGCGATTCCGGCCGCGAGCTTTCCCGAGGTCCGCTACCGCTTCCCCGGATACGTCTTCGACGCGGCAGGCAGCGGCCGGATCTGGGAGGACGCCACACCGGAGGTGCTGGCCGCCGTACATCAGACATGGCTCCGCGATCCGGTCACCGGAAACTACCTGCTCGACGTGTTCCGCGAACCGCACGACGGCGACATCTGGATCTGCCGACGCGATGAGAGGATCCGGCTTCCCTACAGCGACATCATCAACCACACCCGAGACGGCATCCCGTACCTGGCACCCGAACTGGTCCTGCTGTTCAAGGCCAAGCACGCCCGTCGAAAGGATCCAGACTTCGACGCGACCGTCCCGCACATGACCCCGGCTCAGCGCGAGACCCTGACCGAGCTACTCGACCGCGTACACCCGGGGCATCCCTGGATTGCGGATCTGTAGCCGGCCCCTGGTGAGCTCGTGTGTTCAACTGTCGCTGGCTCCCCGAGGAAGCCAGCCTGTTGGTGACCTTGCGTGATCTCCTGGGGCGTATCGGCTCCCTGTCCCGCCGGTCTCTCTGACTCGGACTTCAGGGTTCGTGGACTCGGCGCTCAGTGGCACACAGCACCTCGCCGCGTATGGCCGCCGGGCCGTCCGGCGGCCGGCGGACCGCCCGCCGCTTCCCCAGGTGCGCGAAGTGGCGGTCAGCGGGCACCGGAGGCCAGTAGTGTCCAGCCGCGGAGGGCGCCGCAGCAATTCCTGGTGGACCTCCAGGCCCGGCAGAACAAGGCCACCACTCGGGCCGGTGAACTGCGCGACCAGATCGAGCACTTGACCGCCGCCCTGGTCGAGGCCGGGGCGCACCTAGCGGAACTCGCCACGACTCGGAAGGTCATCGCGGAACTCGCACCGACCGGGGCCGAATCCGAACCGCCCCTGCGCGAATCGACGGAGTCCTGGGCGGAACTGCTGCGGGACTGCCGTCGGCGCGGTATGCGCGACCCGATGCTCGCGGTCGGCGACGGCGCGAGCTTCACGTGGGGAGGGCGGTCGCTCGCGTGGCTCGTCCAGGGGCAGGCCGCGCCGCAGAGGTGCGACGGCCATTTTCACCCGCTGGTAGTGGCCGAGATAGCCCTTGGATTGCAGTTCCTCATGCAGGATCTTCGCGCTGTGTTGCCCCTCGTCCCAGCGTTGTTGCAGGTAGTCGAGGTAGGGATCCAGGCTGGAGGGCTAGCGGGGCGGGCGACGCACCAACTCCTGCCAGGTGTGGGCACGGGCGTACTTGCCGACGGTCCGGCGGTTCAGGCGGAGCTCCCGGGCCACGGAGCTGTGGCTCCGGCCGGTGCGGATCAGGGCCTGCACGGCCTCGAACAGCCTTTGAGCGTGGCGCTCGGCTCGCGTGCCCGTCGTGGTGTTCTCGATGAGCTCCCGCAGGAGATCAGGCACGCGTTGGTTCATATGGATCCAGGCCCACCCGCTGTTGGGCCGGGGCATCCCGACGATGGCCCCTGTTCAGGCGCCTCCTATAGCGGATAGGCGAATTCTCGCCCCCTGTTCCTGGAGAGCAGCCGGCAGATCTGCACCCAGTCCCCCGGCCCCGGAGCAGCGTTGAAAGGGCGGCTTGGCCGCTTGCGCCACCCACCGGCTCGCGGTCACCCTGTTCACTGCCATCGGCGAGTGGCCGGGATCCGATACAGGGGGCAGTCATGGGCGGCGGAGGGCTGGTCTGGCGGGACGGCGAGCGGTCGCTCAGCGGCTGGATCGAGTGGGTGTGCAGGTGTCTCGTCGGCGACGGCGGATTCCGGGTCATCGGGGATGTGCGGTGGCCCGACGAGCCGTACGGCAGACAGTTGCACTCCGGGCTCGATGCCGCCGGGCTCGCGGATGTGTTCCGCGGTGCCGGGGTTGCAGCACTGTACGTCTCCACAACGCGCGGCCTCGAGTTGTCGTCACCGACGGTGGAGATCATGCCCGTGCCCGTGGGCCCGCCGGGCCCGCCGCTGCTGCGGGCGCAGGCCGAGCCGGGAGGCAGCGTCCGGCTGGGGGCGCCCGTACGAGACGTCGCCGAACTCGATTCCTGGCTCACTCAGTTGTCGCCGCTCTTGCCTCATCCGATCCCCGCGCGCGGCGGGTCGGACACGCCCTTCGCGCAGCCGCTCGCCGGCGGGCTGCTGACCCGGCCCGACGGCATCTGGGTGTGTCTGGACACCCTGGAGTCGCGGCTGCGCCCGAACGGGAACCCCACCTCAGTGGTCTCGCTGGTCTCGACCGCCGAGCGGCTCGCGACCGACACCGCGCTGCTCCGCGATCCGCGGGTCGTGGAGGAGATAGCCGTCCGCAACATGCACGACGTCGCCGAGACCCTCGCCGCCTTGGAGCGGGTCTGGAGTCCGGGAGGAGTTCCGGAAAGGTCAGCGTTCGCCGGTCTCGGGATGTGGGCCGGGTCCGGAGTGGTGGGCTCGGGCAGCCGGGTGCGGGTGGTGCGGATAGAGCACGGCAGCGTACGGCTGAGTATCGGGCGCACGCGCGCGCCCACGCTCCAAGCCGAGGGCATGGCGAGTGAACTCTCCTGCTGGGCACGGCCGTTGTTGGATCCCGCCGTGCACTCCACCGCGTACGCGGGTCGACTGCGGGCTCTCGTCAAGTGGCTGGAGAGGCAGGAACGGGCCGTGTTCGGCGGGCCGGCCCGGTGGCGTGTATCGGGCGGCGGAAAGGGCGACGAGGCGCCCCCAGGGTCGCTGGACGCATCCGGGCTCGGACGCTGGCTGCACTCCCGTTTTCCGCAGCGGCGGGTGTCGACGGGACTCGTGACCGCCGACTCACTCCAGCTGGACGACCTGCTCACCGCCACCAGCCGGCTGACGGTGACCGCGCACCGAGCCTGACCGCACCCGGAGGGAGCGAGCGGCCCCGCATCGTCGTGAAGGGGACGGAGACACGGAGAGCTGGGCCCGGTCGAGCCGAGAGCGGTCACCCTCAGCAATATCCGCAACTGGTCGTCCGGGGGAATTTCCGGTGGTCGCTGCCAATCGACAGACCGCTGACGATGAGCTCTTGAGTACCGCCTCCGCCCGAGCCGGAAGAGATCCACGCCGCCCTCGCCGAAGTCCCCTGCGCAGCTCGGGTCAGGAACATCGCCGGCGCGTCGCCGACGCCCGTCACCTGCTCGGCAGTGAGTCCTGCACCTTGAGGCGGCGCCGCGCGCCCTCCTGCCGCACCGTGCTTCGCGGGTCTGCCGAGCGAGTTCCGGGGCACACGGGGTCGGACGGAGAGAAGCCGTACCGGCCGTCAGACGCCGCCAGGCGCACACGCAGAGGAGCACCCCATGCCGATCGCCGTGCCGGAAAGACCCGCCGAACTGCCCGGTTCCAGCACCGGGACACGGCGTGGGAGCCGGAACTTCGCCCTGCCCGGCGGCCTCGGACGCACGACCGGCCGCATCGCCGCCCTCACCGTCTGCCAGGCGGCGTTGATGGTGGGGGCCGGATTGCTGATCACCGGTCCCGCCGCCCGCATGTGGCCGATGACCGTGGAAGACCGTGTGGACAAGGGCTTCGAAGGCGTCCGGACAGGCGGCCTCACCGCCCTGTCGTTCTTCGCTTCCGAGGCCGGCGACACCCTGACGGTGATCGCCATCACTCTTCTGGCCTGCCTGGGTCTGGTGTTGATACCCCGGCTACCGCTGTGGCGCCAGGCGGCGTTCCTCGCCGTCTCCGTCTCGCTCCAGGCGCTCGTCTTCCTGATCATCACTCTGTCGGTGGACCGTCAGCGTCCCGACGTACACCGGCTCGACGCCTCTCCGCCGACGTCCAGCTACACCTCCGGCCACAGTGGCGCCGCCACCGCGCTCTACGCGGGACTGGCCGTCCTCGCCCTGTCCCGGATGCGCGGCCCGTGGCGCAGGGTCGTGGGTGTTCTGCTGCTGCTCCTGCCGCTGTTGGTCGCCACCGCCCGCCTGTACCGGGGCATGCACCACCCCACGGACGTCGTCGGCGGTCTCGTCAACGGCAGTCTGTCCCTGCTGATCGTGGGGCGGAGCCTGTTCGCCCGCGCCTCCGAGACCGCTCCGCCCACCGGGCAGGGCGGCACGGGCGACGGCACCGGACGCCCCGGGGACCGGCCGGACCGTGCCACGTCCGGAGCGTCCGAACACACCGGAAGCCTCCCGGGCGCGGTCACCGTCATCGTCAACCCGACCGTGACCCGAGCCCACGACCGGGAGGACCTGCGACGGATCCTGGAACGCCACGGCCATCGGGAACCGGAGTTCGTGGAGACGACGGCCGACGACCCCGGTGCCGGACAGGCGTCCCGAGCGATCGGTGAAGGAGCCCGAATGATCGTGGCCTGCGGCGGCGACGGCACCGTGCGCGCGGTCGCCGACGCCCTGGCGGGCAGCGGCGTCCCGCTCGCCGTGGTGCCCTGCGGCACCGGCAACCTGCTCGCCCGTAACCTGGGCCTGCCCCTCACCCCCACCGACGCGCTGGACGTCGCGCTCCGTGGCTCCCCCCACCGGATCGACCTGGCCTGCATCGAGGGCGACGATTTCCCCGGCACCCACTTCACCGCCATGGCCGGGGCCGGACTCGACGCAGCGATCATGGAGAAGACCGCCGAACGCGCCAAGTCGGCCCTCGGCTGGCCCGCCTACGCCCTGGCCGGACTCTCCACCCTCACCACGCCCTCCGTACGGCTGACCGTCCGCCTCGACGGAGCGCCCGCCCTGCGTCGAACGGCCCGCATGGTCCTCGTCGGAAACGTCGGCACCGTGCAGGGCGGCGCGACCCTTCTGCCCGCCGCCCGTCCCGACGACGGCGTGCTGGACCTCATGATCCTCGACCCCCACGGCCCCTCCGGCTGGCTGCAGGCTCTCGGTACGGTCCTCCGTGGCCGCAAACGGATGCCGCGCCCGTCCGTCCACACGGTCGACACCGACGGCGGAAACCTCCCCGTCGAGTACTTCACCTTCCGCCGGGCCGAGTTGACGTTCGACACGACTCAGCCGCGGGAGATGGACGGCGATCCCGTCTCCCCGGGGAACCGCATCACGGCGACGGTCGCACCCGGCGCCTTGACCGTCATGCTGCCGGCCGGGGAGGCGTGAGTGAGTACCGCAACCAAGGTTCCGGTGACCCGTGACATGTCGGGCGACGAGCTGTCGGCGGACGAGGCGCTCCAGTCGCTGCGCCGCTACGGCCACTGGCCGCTGATACGCGACTCCTTCATCCGATTCCGGTACGCCGACGGCTTCAGCCACTCTCGCGCGCTCGCCCTGCAGACGGTGCTCGCCCTCATCCCGATGGCCATCGCGTTCGTGGGCCTCTCGTCGGCCATGCACACCGAGAGCATCGGCCGCATGGCTGAACTGACGATCCAGCAGCTGGCGGCCGGTCCCAGCTCCGAGGTCGTGGACGACGCCCTGAACCGCAGCCGCCAGGAGGCGGGCGACGGCGCGGCGCTCGCCCTGTGGTTCGGGCTGATCTTCTCGCTGGTCAACGTGACGACGGCGATGTGCCAGATCGAACGCGGGGCCAACCGCATCTACGGCAACGAGCGCGACCGGCCCTTCCACCGCAAGTACCTGCGCGGCCTGGTGATGTCCCTCAGCGCCGGGCTGCCGCTCGGACTCGGTTTCGTGGTCATGGTCGCCGGCGGTGACCTGGCCGGCGCCGCGGTGACCGTGTACCACCTCGACGGGGGTGCGCAGGTCGCCTGGAATGTACTGCGCTGGCCGTTCGGGCTGCTGCTCGCGCTCATCTCGGCCAGCGCGGTCTTCCGGCGCTCGCCCCGGCGCGCGCAGCCCGGATACACCTGGCTGGCGTTCGGCGCCGCCGTCTACCTGGTGCTGTGGACCCTGCTGACCTGGCTGCTCAGCCTGTATCTCCAGCTGAGCGGCTCCTTCGACACGGTGTACGGACCGCTCAGCGCGTTCATGTCCCTGCTTCTGTGGGCCTATCTGACGTCCATCGCCTTGTTCCTCGGGCTCTCCTTCGCCGCCCAGCTGGAGGCGTCGCGGGCCCTGGTGCCAGGTCCGATCCAAGCCGACCCGGGAGTCTGAATGCCGGTGCGAGCCGCCGTCCGACGTTTCACCGAGAGCCGCCGCCGTGCGGCCGACCGCCGGTTCGGTGTCCATCTGCTGGGCGCGGTGGCCGTGGCCGCGGTCATGGCGGTTCCCTTCGGCCTCCTGGTGGTCCTCGTCGAGGGCCGGTGGGCGCCGCTGCGCCGGCTGGATGCGGGTGCCGCGAACCGCCTCCATCAGGCCGCCGTCGCCCACCCCGCGTGGACCACCACGCTGCGCTTCCTCTCCGACCGGGTCTGGGACCCGGTCACCCTGCGGACCGCCGTGGCACTGCTGACGGTCTGGCTGCTGTACCGACGGGCCTGGCGACTGGCCGCCTGGTCCGCGGTGACGGCAGTCGCCGGCGGACTGATCGGGCTGCTGGTCAAGACCGTGGTCGAGCGGGCCCGGCCGTCCCTGGAGAACCCGGTCGCACAGGCTCCCGGCTTCTCGTTCCCGTCGGGACACGCGATGACCGCGACCACCTCGTGCGCCGTCGTGCTGCTGGTCCTGCTGCCGACGGTGCCGCGTGCCTGGCGTCCTCTGTGCTGGTGTGTCGCGCTTCTGTCGGTGATCGGCGTGGGGTTCACCCGCGTCGCGCTCGGCGTCCACTGGTTCAGCGACGTGGTGGGTGGCTGGCTCCTCGGTCTCGCCGTGGTGACTTCCACGGCCTGGGCGTTCGAGGCGTGGCGGGCCGATGTCGGCCGGGACCGCCCGGCCGTCCGGGAGGGGCTGGAGCCCGAACTCGTCGACCGTCACCCCGAACCGGACGGCACGGGCCACGGCATCTCCCGCTTCTGAGCGCGAAATCGACCGCCGGCTCGCGATCGTCCGGACGTGGTCGATGCTGATATCGACGAGCGGGACCGGCCGACGTGAGGACGAGGCAGACTGCCCGGATGAGATCTCGAACCGGGGGTATGTGGTGGGGAACGACGATCGAGGCACCCGACCCGAGCGGCTTGGCGAAGTTCTACGCCGAACTACTCGGCTGGCACGTCGGGCATGAGGAGCCGGGAACAGCCGTTGTCGCCGCCTCCCCGCAGGGCCCGTTCTTCGTGTTCCAGCAAGCGGACGGCTACCGGGCCCCCGTGTGGCCCCCGGTCGGCACGGAACAGCGCCCGATGATGCATTTCGACTTCCAGGTCGGCGATCTGGATTCAGCGGTCGCCGAGGCGATCGCCCTGGGCGCCGCTGTGGCGGAGTTCCAGCCGCAGGAGAACGTCCGGGTGCTGTTCGACCCTGCCGGACACCCCTTCTGCCTGTGCGTCGACGAGGCATGACAGGCGAGCCAGAGGGATCCCGGTGACGACTGCGCGGACGCCCGGGCACGGGAGCGTACCGACTGCCCTCGTGCGCGGTGCCGTGCCGATGCCGGTGGCACGCGTGATGGTGGTGTTTCCCGGGACGGGCGGGAGCCGCACGGTACGCGCCCGGGTCAAGAAGGGATAACACGTCGGACCGGCAGGACCGGCCCGGCGTCGTCGACCGATTCCCGGCTCTCGCCACGGCGACACGGCTGGGGCGTCGCGCCGCTGCCGGCAGCCGCGGGTGGCACCGTCCGCCGGCCACCCGGACGGACGCCGGCGATCCCGCCCGGGCCGACCGCGGCGGATGCGCTCGGACGTCACGGCCCGACGTCTGTACCGGGGGCACCGGCCGGCGGGAGGAGCAGGTGCGCGATGTCCCGGGCGACCTCGGCGATCTTCTCGTCGGACGCCTTCAGGCCCTGTGCGGCCAGCAGCACGATATTGACGCTGAGCAGTGCGGAGCGCAGCCGTAGTGATTGCTCCACCGAGGCATCCGGTCCTGACAGGATCTCGAAGAGTTCGGTGAGCCGCTCGAAGGCGCTTTCCCGGCCGGGGTGGAGGTCGCGAGCGATCCGCGGGTTGGCCAGCGCGAACCGCATGGCGGGCAGGCCGTCCCCGGTGACCAGGTCGACCATCCGGTCGACGGCGCGGTTGTGCAGGTCCGGACCGGGGGGCTGCTCCCGGGCCCAGGCGACCATGGAGTCCAGGGCGTCCCAGTACTCGGTGAAGAGCGAGCGGACGATGTCTTCCTTGCCGCTGAAGTGGTAGTAGAGGGCGGCCTTGGTGATGCCGAGGCGTTCGGAGATCTCGCGCAGGGAGGTCGCCTCGTACCCCTGCACGGTGAACAATTCGATGGCCACCCTGCGGATCTCGGCCTTGGTGTCGCTGCCCCGCCGCTGCCCTGCCATCGCCATCGTTCCCTTCGGTGGAGCGCCTCGGTATCCGGGCGCCTCGGCCATCGTGGCCCGGCGGTCCTCGCTTGCCAACTTACCGGGCGGCAAGTAATCTACTAGCCGGCCGGTAAGCAGCCTCGATCCGCGCAAGAGCTGGTCACGGAGGCGCGGCGCTGCTTCCCCCTCGGCCTGCCGACCCTCGTACCACCCCTTCATTCGGCTCTCCGTGCACGAACGCACGCACTTCGCTGAAAGGCATTCGCTGTGACGCAAACAGCACCGGCATCGGCCGAGGCCGAGATCGTCCCGCCGCCGCGCTTCACCCACCGCGAGATCATGGTGACGATGAGCGGCCTGGTCATCGCGATGCTGCTGGCCATGCTGGACAACATGATCGTGGCTCCCGCGCTGCCCACGATCGTGGGCGACCTGGGCGGGCTGAAGCATCTGGCCTGGGTGACCACGGGTTACATCCTCGCCTCCACCGCCGCCACCCCGATCTGGGGCAAGCTCGGCGATCTGCTCGGCCGCCGCGTCACCTTCCTCTCCTCCATCGCGATCTTCCTGATCGGCTCCGCGCTGTGCGGCATGTCGCAGAACATGGGCGAGCTGATCGGGTTCCGCGCTCTGCAGGGCCTGGGTGCGGGCGGTCTGATGGTGGGTGTCATGGCGACCATGGCCGACATCGTGCCGCCCCGTGATCGCAGCAAGTACCAGGGCGTGATGATGGCCGTCATGCCGGTCGCCATGATCGGTGGGCCGCTGGCCGGCGGTTTCATCACCGACAACCTGAACTGGCGCTGGGCCTTCTACGTCAACCTGCCGCTGGGCGTCGTCGCCCTGCTGGTCTGCTGGTTCGTGCTCGCCAAGTTGCCCCGCAACACCTCCGGGAAGGTGCGCATCGACTGGACCGGTGCCGCACTGCTGACCGTCTGGATCACCACTCTGGTCCTGATCACCAGCTGGGGCGGCACCGAGTACGCCTGGGGCTCGGCCACGATCATCGGCCTGGCCGCGGTCACCGTGGTGGCGTTCGTCGCCTTCGTCATGGTCGAACGCCGCGCCGCGGAGCCGATCATGCCGCTGTCGGTCTTCGCCGACCGCAACTTCAGCCTCGCCGGCGCCCTCAGCTTCGTCGTCGGCTTCGCCATGTTCGGCGGGATGACGCTGCTGCCGCAGTTCCAGCAGTACGTCCAGGGCTCCTCCGCCACCAACAGCGGTCTGCTGCTCATGCCGATGATGATCGCCGCAATGGTGCTCTCCCTCGGCGGCGGCGTCCTGACCAGCCGTACCGGCCGCTACCGCGCCCTGCCGATCGCGGGCATCCTTCTGATGACGGTCGGGCTCGGCCTCTTCGCGACCATGGGCCCCGACACCTCGCGCGGCGTCACCTCTCTCTACATGGTGATCCTCGGTGCGGGCATGGGTTGCCTGATGCAGACCACCATGCTCATCGCCCAGAACAGCGCGCCGCTGCGTGACCTGGGCGCCGCCACCGGCGCCACCACCTTCCTGCGCAACATGGGCGGCTCCCTCGGCGTGTCGGTGCTCGGCGCCCTGTACACCAACACCCTCAGCGACTCCTTCACCTCCGCGGCGGGTGGCCCCGCCGGTGCCGCCGGCTCCGGCACGCTGGCGCAGATGACGCCGGAAGCGCTGCGCGGCCTGCCCGAAACCGTGCGCCACGCGTTCGCCCAGGCCGTGAGCGACGGCATCGGCACCGCCTTCACCTGGGCCGCAGGCGCGGCCGCCGTCGGCATCGTGATCTCCCTGTTCATCCGCCATGTGCCGCTGCGCGGTTTCACCGGCGGACCGGGTACGGACAAGGCTCCCGCCGCCACCGCGAAGGCGGCCGCACAGTCCAACTGACCCGCCGTCGCCGCGGCCCCGTACGGACCTTCCGTACGGGGCCGCGGCGCACCGGTCGGTACGAAGCCGGACCGGTGCCGAGGCACCGTGCCCGGTCACGCGACGTCGTCCGGTGCGAGGTCGGGGCGTAGTCGGTGCCAGGAAGGGTGCCGGAGCAGTCCGGCCCGTGTTCGGCTCGCGTAGCGGACCTCGCCGACCAGGCGTGGCAGTACCCACCGTGCTCCGGTGACGTCCGGTGTCCTGTCGAACGGGCACTCGTCCATCTCGGCGGCCTGCAGAAGCTCTGCGATCGCGTTGCGCTCCCTGTCGCTCCATCCCGTGCCGACACTCCCCGCGTATCGCAGGCTGCCCCGGTGGCGCTCGCCGACCAGGACGGCGCCGGGCAGACCGGCGAGCCGGCCTCGGCCCGGTACCCATCCGCCGACGATGACATCGATGGTGTGCACGTGCCGGATCTTGATCCACGCACGGGAGCGCACGCCCGGCTGGTACCCGGAGGTGAGCCGCTTCGCAATCACTCCTTCCATCCCCGCGGCACGGGTCATCTCCAGGGCCTGCGCGCCGTGCCCGGTGATCGCTGCCGGCGTCGACCAGTGCTTCCCGTCGAGGCCCAGGTCTTCCAGCACGGTGCGGCGCCGGGTGTACGGCAGCCGGATCAGGCTGTTCCGCCCCAGGTGAAGGGCGTCGAACAGCACCAGATGGGCCGGTACCGACCTGGCCATGCGGGCCGCCTTCTCCGGGGAGCCGGCCAGCCCCATCCGGGACTGGAGCCGCTCGAAGTCACTGCGCCCTTCGGAATCGAATGCGACGATCTCGCCGTCCAGGATCGCGGGCCGGCCGAAGGCTGATCCCAGGTCGCCGAGTTCCGGGTAGGCGGCGGTGATGTCCGCGCCGGACCGCGCCCGCACGGCCATGGTGCCGTCGCCCGGCAGGTAGACCGTGGCCCGCTGACCGTCGTACTTCACCTCGAACGCCCACCGGTCGTCCATGGCCGGCAGGACGCCGGGGGTCGCCAGCATGGGAGCGATCCGGGGCAACGGCATCACCGGGCGTTCCTCCATCGTCAGGAGGCGCTGCGCTTCTTCGCGGACGTCCTCCGGGCAGTACCTTTCCTGGCCGTGCTCTTCCTGGCAGTCACCTTCTTTGGCGGTCGCCTTCTTCGCCGCGATCTGCTTGGTGGCTGTCCGCTTGCGGGGGCGCATCTCGTGGACGGTCGCATCCTCGCCGCGCGACTTCCTGGCGGCCTTCACCGAGGCGTTCAGCGCGGCCATCAGGTCCACGACCTTTCCGGCCTCCCGCTCCTCGTCCTCGGCCGGCGCCGGGGGCTGCTGACCTTCCGCCCTGGCCTCGATCAGCTCTTCCAGCGCTTCGCGGTAACGGTCCCGGAATCCGGAGATGTCGTCGAGGGCCATGGTGTCGGTGAGCTGGACGGCCCGCTCGATCTCGTCCTCGAGCTTACTCGTCCGGCCACGGACGAGTACCTCCGCGTGCACGGGGACGTACACACTTGGGCGAGGAGGAACGGGGCCCGCCAGGGCACGCCGATTCTGATGGCGCCAGATGGTACGGCGGACGCACGGATCAACCTGTTCTTCCGGATCGGCCCGGTCGCCTCGCGGCGGCCGCGAACGTGGCGGCGGTACGCCTTTTCTCTGGCGGTGTGGCTGGACTTCCTCGAAGCCTACGGACCTCGTTGGGACGAGGCAGCTCCGGAAGACTTCGATGCCTTCAAGCACTGGCGGATCACGGACGACCGCAACATGGGCCGAGTGCGGCCGACGTCATTCGACACCGATCGCGCGGGGCTGAACACCTTCTACACCTGGGCCTCGCAGCGGTACGGGGTGGCGAACCCGGTGCCGACACGGTCTGTCGAACCGGCCCCGCAGGAATGGAGTGGGCCGGGCCCGCGACGGGATCCCGCCCGCCCGGCGGGCTCACCGCGCCGACAGGTGAAGTGGCTGCTGCGGACGGCTTTTGAGCAGTGGCGGGATGTCGGATTGCGGGGGTACGACTTCGACGGCCACCGCCTGGAGGGGTGGCGCGGATTCAACGAGGACCGCGATGCGGCGTTCGTGGACGGTCTATACGGCACCGGGCTCCGGCTGGCCGAGTGGGCGAGCGTCCTGGACGTCGAGCTGCCCACGGGGGATGCGGCAGGCCGGTTTCCGAAGGCATGGCTGGCCGCAGCCTGCATCAAGGGTGGCAGGGCAGGACGGAACTACCGGATCCCCCGCAGCGTGCTCAAGGGCATCGCCGCCTACATGGGCCCGCTGGAGGGATCGCGCGCCCAGGCGATCGAGCGGGCCCGCCGCCGCGGACGCTACGACCGGCTGCGAGGGTGGACCCTGGTCACCGGCCACAGCCGGCAGGGCCGGAGTCTGTATCTGCTGACGGAGACGGGTCGCACGCCGGTGCCGCTGGATGTGCTCGATCCGGACGAAAGGAGATGGTTGTTCCGTCGCACCGAGGACGGACTGGAGCCGCTGGCGCTCTGGCTCGGCAACGACGGGCTGCCCAAGCAGGCCCCTGGCTGGGAGAAGACCTTCCAGCGGGCCAACGAGCGCATCCGCCAGCAGTGGGCCGCCGCGCACGGCACCGACGGACAGGACTGTCCGTTGTGGGCTCGCCCCCATATGGCCAGGCATTCCTTCGCCTTGAAGTGGTTCACGATCTTGTCGGCCGTCTGGAACCAGCAGGTGGAGGGCTTCACCGATAGCGAGCGACGCGACCTGCGCGAGCAGTTGGGAGATGTGTGGTTCCAGCTGGCCACGCTGCTGGGGCACAGCAGCCCCGAGGTCACGAAGGACTGGTATTTGGAGCCGTTCACCGGGCTGCAGTTGGACTACATCCTGTCCCTGCTGGACGGGGAAGAGCAGGCGGCCGTCGATGCGCTGCTGCACAAGGCAGCCGCCGACAGCGGCCGGGTCCTGCAGGCCGCGTCCGTCTCGGCCTTCGCTGTCGGCGGGGGTGCTGAGCGGTGAGAGAGCGAGGCCGCAGGGAGGTCCTGCCAGGAAGAGACTGGGAGCCTCCCGACCGGCTGGTGATCACGCCGAAGGCGTGCACGGTGCTCTTCACCGAGGAGAACGGTCGGCGCTCGAAGACCTTCGACTTCACCACCCTGCCGCTCAACTTTGAACTTCAGGTGTGGCTGGCCACGGCCTTCGCCCGTGCCACCGGCCCACGGGGCGGCGCCAAGAAGGTCAGCACGGCCAACGGCTACTTCGATGTCGTCAGGGCGTTTGCTTCCGTCCTGGCTACGGCACAGCCTCCGCCGGCCCGGCCACAGGAGATCACCATCGCGCACATCGCTGCCTTCCGACTGGCGCTGACCCCAGCCACGTTCCATCACCGGATCCACAAGTTGCGGAGGCTGATGCGGCAGGATGACGCGTTGCGGCCGGAAGTCCGGCGGGCCGTCTGCGAAGGCCGACTGCACCGTCGACCGCTGCCGAAGATGCTCGCCTACACCGACGCCGAGCGGCAGCAGATCCTCACTGCAGCCCGTGGTGACGTCCGCCGGGTGCGAGACCGGATCCGCGCAGGCCGCCACCTGCTGGCCCGGTATCACCGCGGCGAGCTGCCACCGGGCAGTGCCGAGAGGGGGGTGGGCGAAGCGCTCGATGTCCCCGATCGCACCGGAGCCCTGCCCCGCCTTGCCTGTGGTCAGCTGCCGGATCGACTTTGCGCACTCGGCGGGGTGAAGCAGTTGATGCCGATGCTCTGCCTGAGCCGGTTGGAGGCAGCCGCTTTCTCCGTGCTGCTGGTGGATCTCACCGGGGATAACCTGGGCACCGTCATCGACTGGCCGGCAGTCCACTTCCGCCCCGACGGTGTACAGGGCAGTACGCAGGTGGCGCTGGTTGAGGAGACCAAACCTCGCCGCGGACCGTCCCGGGAGCACATGGTGATCGCGATCGAGGACCTGCCGGCCAGCCTGGCTGGTGTCGTTGAAGGGAACGGCGAACATCGCCTGTTCCGCTCCCCGCTCCGGGTCTATCAGTTGTTGCTGGACCTCAGCGCGCTTGCCCGCAGACACGGCGGGCTGTCCATGGCCTTCTCGTATGTGACGGTCAAGGGCGAAGCAGAGAAGTGGCAGGCCAACATGAGCTCCGGGTACGTCGGCGAGTGGGCCGTCAGGGACGTTGCCTCAGGCGGATTTCCGCACGACCAAACGTGTCGGGGTGACCACAGAGGACAGCGGAGGACTGCCTTCTCGCGACGCGGGCTCGTTCGATGTCCGCTTGAACAGCAGCCGGGCCATCAGGCGCCCCATGTCCTCGATGTCTTGGTGCACGGTGGTCAGCGGTGGCTCCGTCGCCTCGGCGATGGTCGCGAGGTCGTCGAAGCCGACGACCGCCACGTCCTCCGGTACGCGGCGCCCGCGTTCGCGCAGCACGTGCAGGGCACCGGATGCCATGAGGTCCGATGCGGCGAAGACCCCGTCCAGGTCGGGGCACCGGTCGAGGAGCACGGCCATGGCGTCGGCGCCGCCCTGCAGCGTGAAGTCACCCTCGGCGATGAGCTGAGGTGGGGTGTCGAGGAGTACGTCCCGGTAGCCATCGAGGCGGTCGATCGCGGAGGCTTGGTTGAGTGGGCCAGTGATGGTCCCGATACGTCGGCGTCCCAGCGATACGAGATGCCGCACGGCATCCCGGGCGCCGCCGCGGTTGTCGGCGTCGACGTACGTGTAGCTGTGACTGCGGTGGCCGGAGCCGACGGCCGGACGACCGCCGAAGATGGCGGGCAGGCCCATGTGCTCGACCATCGCGGGCAACGGGTCGTCGGTGCGCAGCGAGAACAGCAGGGCGCCATCGACGTGGCCGCCGCCCAGGAAGTTTCCGACGCGCGGATAGTCGTCCGGCTCCTCGATGAACAACAGCACCGGCTGCGCTCCTTGTTGGACGAGTTCTTGCCGGATGCCTCGCAGGTGGCAGTCGAAATACGGGTCCACGAAAAGCCGGTTCTGCGGTTCGGTGACGACGACGGCGACAGCGTTGTTGCGGCGAGTGACTAGGCTTCGCGCGGCTTGGTTGGGTACGAAGCCGAGTTCGTCAACAGCCTGCCGGATGCGTTCGGCGACCGTGGCCCGCACTCTGGGCTCACCGTTGATCACACGGGACACCGTGGACTTGGACACCCCTGCCCGACGCGCCACGTCCTCGAGTGTGGGGCGATGTCCGTTCGACCGTTCCGTCAACACCATCTCCGATTCGTGCAGTTCCTCGAACGCTGGACACGTTAGCCGTCGACCACCGGCATCAGCAGTTGAATTCCGCTCGGTGCCAGCCCTGTTCGGCCAAGCCAGCCCGGGTGCTCTGATGCAAAGGATCGTGCCGTTCTCAGCGTCGGCCTCATGCACCGACCGGTGCACGCTCATCGAGGCGTCCTGACTCGCGCAGGTCGGCCCAGAGCTGCTCGGGCTCCACTTGCACCCCGACAACCTCGTTTCCGACACACGACTTGACTAGTGAACACCGCATCGAGGGAGCACGATCACTCCCTCCCGCACCCGCAACAGCCCGAGCCGCTCGCGGTTGTGCCAGGCGAACTTCGCGACGGCGACCTTGTCGGAACGCTCCAGGGCCCTCCGGAGCAAGGTGTACGGCTTGGCGGCAACCTGTCCGTCGATCGCCAGGTAGTAGCTGTCGCTGATCCGGATCGGGTCGATGCTGTCCGCGTCGACGAACGCGACGAGCTCGATCGCCTTCGCCGTGGGCAGCGGCATACGGTCGAGCTCCTCGTCGGTGACGGCGACGGTCTCGTCCCGGGTCAGTTCGTAGCCCTTTCCGATCTCCTCCTGCGGCACGATCTCACCGTCTGATCGCGCAGACCTTCCGGGTACGGACCCGGCCCATGTCCTCCAGATGGACCTGCCGGAAATGGACCGAGCGGTCCTCGGTCGCGGGCAGGACCTTGATCGGGATCGTGACCAGGCCGAAGCTGATGGCTCCGGTCCACAGCGGACGCGGCATGTCTGCCTCCAGGCTCCCCCGGCGGTGGGTGGGCAGCGGCCCGGGCGCCCCGCCTCGGGAGCCTGACCGCCGGAGTGGCCGGGGAACGTGTAGCGGGCCGTCGCCCGTGAAACGATCCTCACGCTCGTACCGGGCCACCGCATCCGGAACGACATGATCAAGGCAGTGGTCCGGCGGGGTGTCCGGGCCCGCGTGGCGGACCGTTCACGGCAGTGAACCGGTACGTGCCGGACCCCTGTGGAGAGGTCCGGCACGTACCGAGTTCCTGCCTCGCTGCACGCCAGGAACAAGGTGGCCCCGCCGGACGGCACCGGCGCCGCTCAGCGCCGAACGCCGTGCACGACACCGCTGTCCCGAGATCACGCACCGGGGCGGCGGCCGGTGCGGGCGTGGGTCACTTCTCCCAGCCGACCGTCTCCGGGAGCGGGGTGTAGAAGATGGTCGCGCCGACGTTGGCGAGACCCTTCTTCACCGCGTAGGTCGAGGGTCCGCTGAACAACGGCAGGAAGGCGTACTGCTGAAGCGCCTTCTGCTCGACCTTGTTGGCCGCCGCGGCCTGCTCGTCCAGGTCGGCGATCTCGGTGGTGGCGCGGATCTCCTTGTCCAGAGCCGGCGTACCCGAGCCGGTGATGTTGGAGTCGCGGTCCGAGCAGTAGAAGTCGCACAGGTAGCGGGCGCCGAACGGGTCCATGGAGCGGTTTCCGGACAGGAAGAGATCGAACCTGCGCTCGCTGAGGATCTTGGAGAAGTCCGCGTCGTCGGCCTTCTTGATGACGAGACGGATACCGACGGGCTTCAGCATCGCGGCGAAGGCGCCGGCGGTGGCCTTGCCCAGCGGGTCGTCGCCGAGGAGCGTGTAGCCGACTTCGAGCTTCTTGCCGTTCTTGGTGCGGATGCCGTCGCTCCCGGGCTTCCAGCCGGCCGAGTCGAGTGTCTTGCCGGCCTGGTCGGGTGCGTATGTGAGCACCGCTGACAGGTTGTCCTCGTAGCCCTTCTGGAAGCTGTACAGCACGGCCGAACCCGGCAGTGGCTCCTTGTAGTCGAGCCCCTGGAACTGAATCTTGGCGATCTGCGCGCGGTCGACGCTCTGCTGAATGGCCTTGCGGACGGCCGTCTCCGAGAGGACCGAGGACTTCGTGTTGAAGTAGAGCGAGTACTCGAAGGGGCTGCCGCCGCTGCGGATCTCGGTGCCCTTCAGCCCCTTCACCTGCTTGAGGCTCTCCGCGTCGACGGCGGAGGTGTAATCGAGCTGGCCGTTCTTGAAGGCGTTGACCGCCGCGGTCGACTCCAGGTTGACGTAGACGCGCTTGTCGAGCTTGCCCTTCTTGCCCCACCACTTGGGGTTGCGGACGAAGGTGATGTCGCCCGAGTGGGCGTCCCACTTGCCGACCGTGTACGGCCCCGCGCCCCACTCCGGATGGGCCTTCTTGACGTATGCCTTGTTGAAGTTGTCGACCGACGCAGCCTTGGGATGCAGGAAGGTGGTGAACAGGGTCGACCAGGAGGCGTTGGCCCCCTTGAAGTTGATCACGGCCTGCTTGTCGTTCTCCCCACGATCGACCGAGGTGATCTGGTCGTAGCCGTCCGTGGACGAGGTGGCGTAGGCCTTGTTCGAACCGTTGTTGGCCTTCCACGTGGCCTTGATCGCCGTCCAGTCGATCGGTGTGCCGTCGTTGAAAGCTGCCTTCGGGTTGATCGTCAGCGTGACCTTCTGATTGCCGCCTTCGTCTGAGACCTTGACGTCGCTGTAGTAGTCCGGGTTGTACTGCACCTCTCCGGTGGGTGAGTACGTGATCGCGTCGGCGTTGTACCAGCCCCAGACCCGGGACGCGGTCAACGTCGAGTTGACGTTGAACGGGTTGCCCTGGTCGTCGAAGGTCCCGACCGTGGTGTAGGTGCCGCCGTCCTTGATCTTGTCGTACGGCTGGGGGTTGTAGTCGGCCGCGGCCGATGCGGCCTTGGGGGCGTCCTTCTTGTCCGGGTCGCCCGTGCTCCTCCCGGACGAGTCGCACGCGGTGGCTGCGACGGAGATGGCGGCGATCAGGGCGACGGGCAGGGCCAGTCTTGCGCGCATGACGGAATCGTTCCTTCTGGTTTCGGTGGAGGGGACACGGACGGTGAGCTCGCCGGCGGGCCGGGCAGCGGTCCCGGAATGTCGGGCGGCGTCAGGCCGCGTGACAGGCGTAGTGGTGACCGGGATGATCGGCGACGTGGGTCGGAGCGGGTCGTTCCGTGCGACAGCGCTCCCGCACGTCTTCGCCCACCAGGCGGTACAGCGGGCACCGGTCGACGAAGACACACCCCGCGGGAAGGCGGGCGGCGCTCGGCTGCTCGCCTTCCAGCACGACACTCTCCCTGGTGCGTTCCCGCTGCGGGTCCGGCACCGGTATCGCCGACAGCAGCGCCTTGGTGTAGGGGTGCCGCGGGTCGGAGAAGATCGTCTCGGTGTCCCCGGTCTCGACGATCCGGCCCAGATACATCACCGCGATGCGGTCGGAGATGTACCGGACCACGGCCATGTCGTGTGCGACCACGAGGTAGGCGAGCCCGAGTTCGCGCTTGAGCCGTGCCAGCAGGTTGATCACTCCGGCCTGCACCGACACGTCCAGGGCGGAGAGCGGCTCGTCGAGCGCGAGAAGTTTCGGTTCGGTCGCCAGGGCGCGGGCGATGCCGACCCGCTGGCGCTGGCCGCCGGAGAGCGCGGCGGGGAATCGATCGCTGATCGAGGCGTCCAGGCCGACGAGTGCCAGCAGTTCGCCGACGCGTGAGCGGATCGACTCGCGATCCCGCCCGATGGCCCGCAGGGGTTCGGCGATCAACTGGAAGACGGGCAGCCGCGGGTCCAGGGCCCCCAACGGGTCCTGCATGACGATCTGCAGGTCCCTGCGCAGCTCCCTCATCTGCGCGGCGGAACCGATGGTGCCGACATCGGTGCCCGTGATCTCGATCCGTCCGCCCTCGGGCTGCCGCAGCCGGAGTATCTCCATCAGTGTCGTGGTCTTGCCGCTGCCCGACTCGCCCACCAGACCGAGTGTCTCCCCGGCGCGCAGATCGAAGCTCACCTGGTTGACGGCATGGAGCGTGCCGACCCGACGCTTGAGGAGGGCCCCCTTGGTGACCGGGAAGGTCTTGACGAGATCTTCGACGCGGAGCACCACTTCACCGGTCCCGACGCGGTCGTCCGCGGTTCGGACGACGGCGGCGACGCCCCCGGCAGGATCGAGCGAACCGTCGGCGATCTCGTCGGCGCGCAGGCAGGCCACGGAGCCGTGCCCGGTGATGTCGCGCAGTTCGGGCTCGTCGGCGCGGCACGCGTCGAGGGCGAGGGCACAGCGACTCGCGAAGGGACAGCCGGCCGGGAGACCCACGAGGGCGGGCGGCTCCCCGCCGATCGGGACCAGCGGCCGGTGGACCCCGCTGTCCACGGTCGGTACGGCGGCGAGCAGCCTCGCGGTGTACGGCATCGTGGGCCGGCGGAACAGTTCCCCGACGCCCGCCCGTTCGACGATTCTGCCCGCATACATGACAGCGATGTCGTCCGCGTGACCGGCGACGACCCCGAGGTCGTGCGTGATGAGGACGAGGCCGGCACCGGTCTCGTCCTGCGCCCGTCGCAGAACTTGGAGGATCTGGGCCTGCACAGTGACATCGAGGGCGGTGGTGGGCTCGTCGGCGATGAGGACGGACGGCTTGTTGGCGATCGCCAGGGCGATGACGACGCGTTGGCGCATGCCGCCGGAGAACTCGTGCGGGAACGACTTGGCCCGGTTGCGCGGGTCGGGGATGCCGACGAGGTCGAGCAGTTCGACCGCCTGTTCAAAAGCGGCCCGCCTTGTCAGGTCCTGGTGAACCCGCAGGGCGTCGGCGAGCAGTCTGCCCACGGAGAAGATCGGTGTGAGCGCGGACAGCGGGTCCTGGAAGACCATGCCGATGCCGTTTCCCCGCACCTCGGAGAGCTCCTTGTCCCCCAGGCCGATCAGATCGCGTTCACCGAGCAGCACCTGTCCCCCCAGGGCGGCGGTGGGCGGCAGGAGGCCCATGATGCCCAGCGCCGTGGCCGACTTGCCCGAGCCCGACTCGCCGACGATCCCGAGGGTCCGGCCCGGCAGGAGGTCGAAGCTGACGCCGCGCACCGCCTCGACGGGGCCGGTCTCGGAGGGGAAAGAGATCCGCAGGTCCCGAACGGAGAGGACGGGGGTGATGCCGGTGGCCGGCGGCGGGTCGGTCAGGGTCGTGGTGAGTGTCACCGTCGGCCTCCTGCCGCACCGGTTACGGACGTGGGGTCGAGGGCGTCACGCAGTCCGTCGCCGACGAAGGTCATCGACACGGTGAGCAGGACGACCAGGCCCGCGGGGAAGGCGAAGAGCCAGGGGGCGCTGGTGACGGTGCCGGCACCGTCCGCGAGCATCGTGCCGAGAGAGACGTCCGGGGTCTGGACGCCGAACCCGAGGAAGGACAGGGCTGTTTCGCTGAGCACCGTCGCGACGACACCGAGTGTCAGGTTGACGATCAGCAGCGAGCCGAGGTTGGGGATGATGTGACGCACGATGATGCGTAGTGGGCTGACGCCCATGAACTCGGCCACCGTCACATAGTCCCGTTCACGCAGTGAGGTCGAGACGGACCAGATCACCCGCGCGGTGGACATCCAGCCGAACAGTGTCAGCACGACGATGAGGACCCGCCAGTCGCCGGCGAGGCGGTGGGAGACCAGGGCGAGAATGAGGAACGAGGGGACGATCAGAAGGAAGTGGATGACGGCCAGTGTCGCCTTCTCCGCCCGGCCTCCGAAGTACGCGGCGCTGGAGCCGATGACCGCGGCGACGACGATGGTCAGGACGGAGACGCTCACGGCGATCGTCAGGGAACGCCGCAGTCCGTGCACGGCCGAGGCGTAGATGTCGTTGCCGCCCTGATTGGTGCCGAACCAGTGGGTGCCGCTCGGCGGCTGGGTGAGTGCGGCGAAGTCGGCGTCGGTGAACGCATAGGGAGCGAGCAGACCGCCGAACGCGCTGAAGAGCACGAGCAGTACGAAGATCACCACACCGATGACAGCGAGCCGGTTGCGCAGGAAGCGCCTCAGATAGAGCCGGCCGAGCCCGAGGTTCCGTCCGTCGCTGTGTGCGGGAAGCAGCGTCTCCGGGATCTGGCTCGCCCGCGCACGGGGAGAGTCGTCGTCGGTCGTCATGGCTGTGGCCACGTCAGTTCACTCTCACTCTCGGGTCGAGGAAGGCCGTGGCGATGTCCGCGAGGATCGCTCCGATCGCGGTGAGGACGGCGGCGAAGGCGGCCGTCGCGACCGTGCCGTGCACGTCGTTCTTGCTGATGGTCTGGATGAAGTAACGGCCCATGCCGTTCCAGCCGAAGATCGTCTCGGTGATGATGGCTCCGGTGAAGACGGCCGGGACGCCGAACGCCACGGATGCCGCGGTCGGGATGAGCGCGGCTCGCAGTGCATGCCTGCGTATCGCCTTGGCGCGGGTGAGACCGGTGGCCTGCGCGGTACGCACGAAGTCGGCGTTGATCGTGTCGAGCAGAAGCGAGCGCTGCGTCAGGTGATAGCCGACGTAGCCCATCAGGGTCAGTGTCAGGGTCGGCAGGATCAGGTGCAGGATGCGGTCACCGATCGTCGGGAGCAGCCCTTCGACGTTCGGTGAATTCTCCCCTGCGACATAGAGGAAGTGCAGCCCTGCGTGCTGGTTCAGCCAGATGGCGACGAAGACCACGGCGAGCGCGGCGACGGACGTCGGGATGTTGAACACCGCGATGGACACGGCCTGCGAGACCCGGTCCGTCCAGCCGTACTGCCGCGACGCGGTGTACACACCCAGCGCCACGCCGATCACAACGGAGAGGATGGTTGCGACAACGACCAGTTCCGCGCTGATGAGCGACCGGTAGCCGATCTCCCCGTTCACGGAGACGCCGGTGGGAGACTTCCCCCAGTCGAAGTGAAGGACCACCGAGGTGAGCCAGTCCCACCACCGGTGCACCACCGGCACCCGAGGGTCCAGGTTGTACGGCGCGAGGGCTCGGTCGATCTGGGACTCGCTGCGGACGGGCCGCAGCTCCTTGAAGTTCGAGCGCGGGTCCAGGAACCAACAGGCCAGAAAGTATGTGGCGTTGGTGGCGATCACAATCATCAGGAGCCAGTCGGCTGCCTTACGCATCACATAGCGCAGCACGCGTGGCCCCTCCTCACCTCACGCGAGAGGTGCACCTGGGGGGCGCCGGGTCCGAGCGACGTGTGCATGCGCGGTGAAGCCTTCTGGGGAGACGGAATGGGGGGAACGTGCGAGCGCCAGTGTGATCCGCACGGGCGAGCCGGGACCAGCTTTCGGCCGACGCCGCCACAAGGCCGCAATACCGCCGTAGCAAACAGCATGGGTACTGCATGATTTGCCCGATGTTGACACCCCCGGCCGCTGCCCGGCACGTCCGGTCGCAGGCCGGCGTCTCGATCGCGGCCCTGCGTGATCCGCTCGGGCGCCGGCCGGGACCGCTGGTCAACGCCGGCCCATCGCCTCATCGGCACAAGTCCCCGCGGTGGACCGGAGATTCACAGGGGCCAGGAACGGTTCATGCGTGCCCGCGATGGCTGCGGTGAGCCTCTGCCGATGGGCAGGCCCGGTTCCGCGCCCCCGGGTGTCCCGTTCACTCGGGGCGCCGACCCGGTTTACCGGATGCCGTTCGCGCCGGGACGGGCCTGCGCCCGGAAGGTACGGCGGTACGTGTCCGGAGGGACGCCGACCGTACGGTTGAAGTGCCGGCGCAGCGTAGTGGCGGTCCCCATGCCGGTGGCCGCCGCGATGGCGTCGACCGTCTCGTCGGTGGTCTCCAGCAACTCCTGGGCGTGACGGATCCGTTGCGTCAACAGCCACTGCAGCGGTGTGGTACCCGCCACCGACCTGAAGTGGCGGCCCAGGTTACGTGAGCTCATCCGCGCTCGGCGGGCCAGATCCTCCACGGTCAGCGGACGGTCGAGCCGTTCGAGCACCCAGGGGAACAGCGCGGCGAGCGGGTGGTCGGCCTGGGCGGGTACAGGGGTCGCGACGAACTGGGCCTGGCCGCCGGCCCGGTGCGGCGGCACGACCAGACGGCGGGCGGCCGCGTTGGCGATCGACGAGCCGCGGTCGAGCCGGACGAGGTGCAGACACAGGTCCATCGCGGCGGCCTTCCCGGCGGAGGTGAGCACGCTGCCGTTGTCCACATAGAGCACGTCCGGGTCGACTTCCACCCGGGGGAACCGGGTGGCCAGAGTCTCCGTGTGCGCCCAGTGCGTGGTCGCGCGCCTTCCGTCCAGCAAACCGGCGGCTGCCAGCACGAACGCGCCCGTGCAGAGGGAGGCCACGCGCGCACCCGCCTCGTGGGCCACGCGCACCGCGTCGACGAGATCGGCCGGCGGGTCCTCGTCGACGTCGGCCCAGCCGGGGACGATCACGGTGTCGGCGCGCTGAAGCCGGTCGAGCCCGTGGTCGGGCTCCAGCAGGAAGCGGCCGACCCGCACGGCATGCGGCCCGCAGACGGCGATGTCGTACCAGGGCTCGACCACGCCGTCCGGGGCGGCGCCGAAGACCTCGTACGCGACGGACAGTTCGAAGTGCAGCATCCCGTCGGTGACGGCCAGTGCGACAGTGTCCACGTCCGGAATTGTACGGGTGATGGCGTTCCGGACACTAGTGCGCGGACCCCACCACCGACAGGATGTTCCCAGCGGATCTTTGAACGCAGGAGGAGAGACGATGGAGTCGGGACACGTGGTGGCGGTGTACGGCGCGTATGGACATACCGGGCGCTTCGTCGTGGCTCAGCTGCGGGAACGCGGGTTCGTCCCGGTTCTCTCCGGCCGCGACCCCGGCAAGTTGAAGGAGCTGGCGGCGCACGATCCCGGACTCGACGTCCAGCCGGCATCGGTCGACGACCCGGCCTCGCTCGACCGCGCCCTGGCCGGTGCGGCCGCGGTGATCAACTGTGCCGGGCCTTTCGCCACGACTGCTGCCCCCGTGATCGAGGCGGCACTGCGCGCCGGGATCCCGTATGTGGATGTGGCAGCCGAAATCGAGGCCAACGCCGACACGTTCACGCACTTCACGGACCGGGCCCGCGCCGCGGGAACGACGATCGTCCCCGCGATGGCCTTCTTCGGAGGCCTCGGTGACCTGTTGGCCACTGCGGCGATGGACGACTGGACTGCGGCCGACGAGGCGCACATCGCGTACGGGCTGAACAGTTGGCACCCCACGGACGGGACACGCATCGCCGGCCAGATCTCCCGGCTGCGGCGAAACGGCGAACGCGTCCGCTACACGAACGGGCAGCTGGAGTACCGCAGTGACGCCCCGCCCACCCTGGACTGGCCCTTCCCCGACCCGATGGGCACCCGGGCCGTCATCGGGGAGTTCACGATGGCCGACATCGTCACCATCCCCAGCCACCTGTCCGTCCCCGAGGTACGCACCTACATGACCGTGGAGGCCGCCAAGGATCTCTCGGCCCCCGACACCCCGACGCCGACCGCGGTCGACGAGCGTGGGCGGTCCGCGCAGACCTTCCTCGTCGACGTGGTCGTGCGCTCCGGCGGCAGCGAACGGCGTGCCGTGGCGCGAGGTCAGGACATCTACGCCGTCACCGCGCCGCTCGCGGTGGAGGCGGTTCACCGCATCCTCACGGGACGGACCAGGACGGTCGGCGTGGCCTCCGCCGGAGAGATCTTCGACGCGGTCGACTTCCTCCGTGCCCTGTCCCCGCACATCTCCCTCGAACTGGGCCGGTAGCAGGAGGCTTCGCACGCCGTGCGGCCCGGCCGGGACGCGGAGGGGACGAGGCCCGGCCGCCGCCCGTCGCTTCCCGCATCCGTGCCGCCCGACCAGCGGTCCTGTGTCATTCATGTGTCTTCTCCCAGCGATCCATGGAACTTCGTTCAGTCACGTGATCGGATGTGCTCCGCCTGGAGGTGCAGAACGCCGATGGCAGAGACGTCCTACCACCACACACACGTGGTGACGGCGGACGGATCCCGCGATGCTGGGCCCTATCCGTGCTCCGGCATCGGGCACACCGGCGCCGGAGAGGCGGCAGGGCGGCCCGGGGGACGTCGTGGCGTGCCGGTGAGACCTTCGTCGACCAGCCCTGAACCGACGACGGGTACGCACGGAGGTCCCCGGCCTCGCCGCCGGGCGCCGGAGGCGCAGTAGGAAAAAGATCACGCACTTCCTGGAGCAGAGAATGACTTCGAACCGATCGAACCTTCCCGGCCGTCCGTCACGCCGCGCCGTGCTCGCCACCGGAGCCGCCGTTGCCGGACTCACGGCCTTCGGCGCCACCTCGGCTCAAGCCGGCACCCTCCGCCGGCCGGTCGGCGCCCCCGGCAGGTCCACCGGGTCCGGCGCCTCGCTCTACTCCGTGGTGGAGGCGTACAGCCAGTGGCACCACCGCACCGGAAGCAGTGACGAGGCCGCCGCTCTCCGATGGCTCGAGCGTCAGCTGCGGAGTCTGGGCGCGGTCACCGGCCGCTGGAACTACGACTACCCGCACTACGAGTGGAAGGCGCAGGTCCGCGTCGGGAACGTCAGCGTGCCGACCGTCCCGCTGTACTACGAGGGCACCGGCCGGGTGAAGGGCCGGGCGGACTTCGTACAGCCGGTGACGACCAGCAAGGACGGCAACGATCCCGCCGTACTCGCGGCGGTGGCCGAGGCCGCCCGTGCCGGAGCCTCCGTGGCGGTCCTCCCCACGACCAGCACGACCGCCAACTACCCGGCGTACGACGGGCTGGTGGCCTACAACAGCGACCCCGACGCGCCGAAGACCGGCATCCCCACACTGCTCGTCCCCGGACGGGTCGCGGACCGGATCCGACGGTACGGAGCCGACGTCGACTTCAGGGCACGGACCGTCCCGGCACGTACGTACTCCCTGACCGGCTGGCTCGGCACCCGTAGGCCGGTCGCCGACCCCGTCATCGTCACCACCCCCCTCAGCGGATGGTTCACCTGCGCGGCCGAGCGCGGAACCGGCCTCGCACTGGCCCTGGCCCTGGCCGTGGAGCTCTCCCGCGAGCACCCGGTGTTCTTCCTCGGCAACACCGGCCACGAGCTCAGCAACTACGGTGTACGCGCCTATCTGGCGGACGAGTTCGACCTCCGGCCGCGCGCGGTCTTCCATCTGGGCTCCGCACTCGCGGCGGCCGCCCCCGGCCCCGACGGACGCTTCGAACTGGCGCCCCGGGGTGCTGCCAGCAACCCGGGCTTCGACGCCGTTCCCGGCCTCGCCGCCCACCTCGCCGGTGCCCGGTTCAGCCAGGCCGCCAAGTTCCCCGGCGAAGGCGCGGTGTGGAGCCAGGCCCTCGGGCCGTCGGTCCCGCTGCTCTCCCTGGCCGGCAACTTCCGCGAGTTCCACACCCCGGACGACCTGCCCCGCATCACCACCTCGCCCGAGGTGCTGGAGCAGGCCTACAACGCCGTGCGGGCTGCGGCACACGATCTGCTGGGCGCCGCCTGAGCTCTGAGGTGATACCCACGGCCGCCGGCCTCCTCACGACCGGCGGCCGCTCCCCGCTGTCCGGCGATCCGCAGCACTCCCTCCGCGACCGCTCCCCGCTCTTCAACGGCCGGTTCCCCGGCATTGGCCCGACGGTCGATCCGCTCTGTTAGACAGGGCGGCTGATGACAGCGCTTGCCCCGAGGCGGAGGAAACTTGATGCGCGTTGCGAAACTTCTGACTGCACCGATCGCCTTATTGATGACCGTGGCAGGCTTGTCCGCGCCGGCCCTGGCGCAGGCGAGGCCACACGAGACCACTCACACGAGACACTTCGAGGTCCGCCGTCACCACCCGGACGTGCGGGTGCCGGTCGTGGTACGGAGGTCGGGCGAGGCGCTCATCGACCTCAACGCCGCCGCGCCGGGCACGGACTGGGCGGTGAAGGGCGCCGAATCGGCAGTCGTGTCCGTCTCGGTCGACGACCGGTACGCCACCGACCTTGTCGTCTCCGGCGCCCAGCCCCTGCACCGGCAGCTCGCGCTCGGGCGGCTCACCGTCGGATTGCATCAATTGCGCCTGCACTTCGCGGAAGAGCGCTCGGCGGCGGTGAGCACATCGGCTGTGCTCGACACACTGCGGGTCTCGACGTACGCGCCGGGGAACCCCGAGTACCAGGTGCTGCGGTACGCACCGGTGGTCTACGGACGCAACCTCGCCGCGCTGGGAAACCCGTACCAGAACGCGACCACCGACACTCCGCTCATCGCCTGGCACGACACCGCGCCGGCAACCACTCCCGGTCACACCACACTGACGTACTCCGTGGTGTGGAGCAACGAGGACGGGGGTACGAACACGCCTGCGCTGATGGCGCGTTGGGGCCGTACGTCCGACATCGAGTGGATCTACTCCGTCGAAGTCGATGAGCACGGCAACCGGGTCACGGGCAGCGACACCTACCAGGCGCCCGATCACCGGACTCTGCACTTCTCCGGCCGGTACGAGGGCGACCACGCCCTGCTGGAGACCTGCACGTCGAACAACAACATGTGCGACGTGGTCGACGACCCCATGCGGTTCTTCCTGTCCAGCTTGCCGACCCTGCCGGCCGGTCAGGCGCGCGAGTACCTCATGGACAACAACCCCTGGACCTACGGGATCATGGCGAAGGAGATGCTCCGCGAGGGCAAGATCGAGGCGCCCTCGGCCGCCACGCCGCTCACGCCGGAAGTGAGCGATCAGCGCAACTACCTGTACGCGGTCCTCAAGAAGACCACCGACTCCGCGAATACGGGAGCCTCGTGGGTCGGGGTCTCGCTGGGCGTGCGTCTCGTCAACGGCGACACCGTCCATCTGTCCCACCATGTGGATCCGACGTGGTCCATCCAGCGTGACGACCCGGCGGCCTCCACCGTGGAACTGCCGGCCGGAACAACGGCCGACGACATCGCCGAGGTGAGTGTCCATCGCGTGGTGGTCGGCACCGACACCGGTGCCGCCGTGCACGTGACCGCGATCAAGAGAGGTTTCCTCCTCGGCGAGGACTACCTGCCCCAGCAATCGTTCCTGACCTGGAACGGCGATGTCCTGCTCGACCGCGACACCAGCTCCGCGGTGATCTGGCGGCGGTAGGGACTTCTGTTCGGGTCGGGCCGGGGCGCGAGACCGGCCCGACCCGAACGAGGCACGTGCAGCGGGAGCGGCCTGGCGATCCTGTGCGCGCCGCGGGACCCTTCACCCCTGTCCAGCAGCACGCTCCGACGGTGCGGACCGGTTTCCGCCCTCTCGTCGAAGCTGCGCCGAGAGGTGGTGTTGCAGGGGCTGACCGACCGCCGCGAGGTCATGTTCGAAGCTGAGTGTGTCCTCGTCCGTCAGCATGTAGCGGCGGCGGGTCGCGTCGACCTTCTTGGCGGTGGGAGCGACGGCCACCTGATGGGTGGTGAGATCGGCCGCGCCGTCAGCGGCACGGCCGACCAGGATCTCCGCGATGCCGGTGGGCTGGGTGATCAAGGCCTCCACGCGCCCGTCGGGCTGCAGCCGCCACCAGCCGCTCTCCCGGGCCGACTGTCGCAGCGGGGCGTCGTCCGCGTCGAGCAGCCAGGCGCGCGCCTCGTAGCGGAGGAAGGGCCGCCCGTCGTGGCTGAAGGTGACCTCCTGCGCATAGGTGAATTCCTCGGCGAGCGTCGGGTACCCGCCGCGGCCCCGGCCGACCCAGGTGCCGAGGAATCCGATCAGCGGCGCGAGCAGTGCGTGTGGGGCGGGTGCTCCGTCCGGTCGAAGGGCGTCGCCGTACGGGGGCTTCCGGGCGGGGTCGAACATGATGCGCGCTCCTGGGTCGAGGCCGGTTCGAGGTGGCAGCCCGACGGGCTGTCCCGCAATCGATGGCGGGTGTACGACGACGGCTGCGGTACCTCGCCGCGCTGTCATGACGCCCGAACACGTCCAGTATGAGTACACCGCTCCCCCTGTGACGCACCGCATCCTGAGGCCGCGCTGATCCTCCCCGGATTCCGGTGCCCCGCGACCCACCGGGCACCGGAGTCTGTGATCGGCGGGAGAAACCGCAGATACTGCTGACGGCCGCCGTCTCGTCAATCGTCCACCCCACCCCGGCCCTGCCCGTCCCCGTCCCCGTCCCCGTCCCCGTCCAAGTCTCATCCGGTCCAGCCGTCAGGAAAGTCGGCACCGGATCAGCCTGAGCATCGGCACACCCCGCCACGACCACCACGGGGCGCCGAGGAACACAGCCGGATCCACCCACGCCGACCGGGAGAAGACACCGGTCAGGACCACATCTTCCAGCGCTGCCAGGAGATACGTATGAGGATGCTGATCAACGTCCCCGAGACCGTCGTGGCGGACGCCCTGCGGGGCATGGCCGCCGCGCACCCCGACCTGACCGTGGATGTCGACAACCGAGTCGTCGTGCGACGTGACGCCCCCGTCGCCGGCAAGGTGGGGCTCATCTCCGGGGGCGGGTCGGGGCACGAGCCGTTGCATGCCGGGTTCGTCGGGCCGGGCATGCTGGCCGCCGCCTGTGCGGGGGAAGTGTTCACCTCGCCCGTCCCGGACCAGATGGTTCGCGCCGCCGCCGCTGTCGACAGTGGTGCGGGGGTGCTCTTCGTCGTGAAGAACTACACAGGCGACGTGCTGAACTTCGAGATGGCCGCCGAACTGGCCGAGGACGAGGGCGTACAGGTCGCCAAGGTCCTGGTCAACGATGATGTGGCGGTCACGGACAGCCTGTTCACGGCGGGGCGCCGTGGCACGGGTGCGACGCTGTTCGTCGAGAAGATCGCCGGGGCCTCGGCCGAGGAGGGTGCCCCTCTGGAGCGGGTGGAGGCCGTCGCCCGGCAGGTGAACGAGGCGTCGCGGAGCTTCGGGGTGGCGCTGAGCTCCGTCACCACTCCGGCCAAGGGTTCCCCCACCTTCGATCTGCCTCCGGGCGAGCTGGAACTGGGGATCGGGATCCATGGCGAGCCGGGTCGGGAACGCCGTCCGATGATGACGTCGCGGGAGATCGCGGATTTCGCGGTCGACACGGTTCTGGAGGACCTCCGGCCGAACGGTCCGGTGCTCGTGCTGGTCAACGGGATGGGGGCGACACCGTTGCTGGAGCTGTACGGGTTCAATGCCGAGGTGCAACGGGTGCTGTCCGAGCGGCGTGTCGCCGTGGCTCGTACGCTCGTGGGGAACTACGTGACGTCGCTCGACATGGCCGGGTGCTCGGTGACGCTCTGCCAGGTGGATGAGGAGCTGCTGCGGCTCTGGGACGCGCCGGTGGAGACGCCCGCGCTCCGCTGGGGCCGTTGAGGGACGCCCATACGCATGATCCGTGTTCCAGGGACAAGGAGACGCACGTGCTCGACGCCGACTTTTTCCGCCGGTGGATGGCCGCAGCCGCGGCTGCTGTGGATCGTGAGGCAGCCCGCCTCACCGAACTCGACTCGGCGATCGGGGATGCCGATCACGGCAGCAACCTACAGCGTGGATTCGCCGCGGTGACGGCGGTGCTGGAGAAGGAGGAACCGCAGACGCCGGGGGCCGTGCTGATGCTTGCCGGAAGGCAATTGATCTCGACGGTCGGCGGGGCGTCGGGGCCGTTGTACGGGACGCTGCTGCGGCGTACGGGGAAGGCGCTGGGTGACGCCCCCACTGTGACGGACCATCAGTTGGCCGAGGCGTTCGGGGCGGGTGTCGCGGCCGTGGGACAGCTGGGTGGGGCGCAGGCCGGGGACAAGACGATGCTCGACGCGCTGCTGCCGGGAGTGGAGGCGCTCGGTACGTCGTACGGGGCGGCTCGGGACGCGGCGGAGGCGGGTGCGGCGGCGACCGTACCGATGCTGGCCCGCAAGGGCAGGGCGAGCTATCTGGGCGAACGAAGCATCGGACATCAGGATCCGGGGGCGACTTCCTCGGCCCTGCTGTTCGCGGCGCTGGCCGAGGCGGCCGACCTCCGTGGGGGTGGCTCATGAGCGGCGGGAAACAGGTCGGGATCGTGCTGGTCTCGCACAGCGGGCCGGTGGCCGAGGCGGTGGCGGAGCTGGCCCGTGGGCTGGCGGCCGGTGGTGCGACGGCGCCGGTCGCGGCGGCCGGCGGTACGCCGTCGGGCGGGCTGGGGACCAGTGCGGAACTGATCGCCGAGGCGGCCCGGTCCGTGGACGGCGGTGCGGGCGTTGCGGTGCTGGTCGATCTGGGCAGCGCCGTGCTCACGGTGAAGGCGATGCTGGCCGAGGGAGATGAACTGCCGGACGGGGCACGGCTGGTGGACGCGCCGTTCGTGGAGGGTGCGGTGGCGGCGCTGGTCACGGCATCGTCGGGCGGTGACCTGGCGGCGGTGGAGGCCGCGGCGTCGGAGGCGTACGGCTACCGCAAGGTGTGACGGCAGGAAGTGCGGGGGGGGGGGCGCCGGCCCCCGGCGGGGGGCCCCCCGGGGGGGGGGGGCCCGCCGCCGGCCGCGGCCGGCGGC
>NZ_JBHVWN010000028.1:85136-89574 GCF_042882275.1 Streptomyces sp. NPDC058231
GAACACTCAAGCCCTCCTCGTCTTGGGCGAGGTGTTAGGCAAACCCGCCGGGCGGCGCCGCCCCCCCGGCCCCGGGCCCCCCCCCACCGCGTGGTGTCCTCCTCCGTCAGGCAGCCGAGGCGGCGTCCGCGGCGGCGATCCGTATCTGTGTCTGTTGCGTCGTGCCGTTGACCGTGACCGCGAGCGTGACCGTGCCGGGCCGGAGCGCCGTGAGAGTACCGGTGGCCGGGTCGAACACCGCGGTGTGCCGGTGGCGGACGCCCGCCGGGTCACCGATGTGCACGTTCGGCGATCCGGTCCAGTCGGCGGACACCGGGAAGGCGACGGGCACGCTGCGGGTGCCCTGGGTGACGGTCGCCGTGAGCTTCGCGGTGTCTCCGGCGCCGAGCACGGACGGAGCGTCGAGTGCCAGCGCGTCGACGTGGGCCCTGGTCTGCACCGAGACCCAGTCGGGCCCGCCCAGCCACGGCTTCTGCCGCGCGGCGGCCTGTTCGCCGGCCGCGACGTGGTCGACGCCTACGAGGGACCAGCCGGTGAAGCCGCCCTCGTCCGCCGGGCCCGCGGGCGCCTTCCCCGAGTTTCCGTTGATCAGATACGGGACGCCGTCGACGTGCGAGGCATGGAAGACCCCGACATGACTGCCGATGAACGCGGCCCCCTTGCCCGTCGTACGGCGGAAGTCGGCGAGCCACTGTTCGACGAGGGCCGCTTCCTTGCGGTCTCCGAGCTGGCTGCCCTTCTGCACGGTCGGGTCGCGCGGCGGGACGTGTTCGATGAGCATCACCGAGTCGACATCGCGGTCCTCGGCGGCCGCGTCGAGCTGCGCGCGGAGCTCCTCGATCTGCGCGAACCCGCCGCCGCGCAACGTGAGGCTCGAGGTGTCGAGGGTGATGACCCGGGTGCCCTTGTGATCGAACGTCCGCTGTGCCGGGCCGAATTGGGTGATGAAGTTGTCGATCTTCCCGCCCATCACCTCGTGGTTGCCCGGCACGTAGTACCAGGGCAACGAGTCGCCGAGTTCTTCGGTCAGGATCTGGCGGGCGAAGGCGAGGTCCGCGGGTGATCCCTCGTCGACGAGGTCACCGTTGATCACCAGGAAGTCGGGGTGCGCCGCCTTGATCTCGCGCAGGGTGCGCCGGGCCTGGGCCACGATGGCGCTGTCCGGGTCGCGGGCGACGAACTGGGCGTCGGACATCACCGCAAACTGCCAGTCGCGGTGCTCGGTGACCGCCGCCGGATCGATCAACGGGTCGGCGGGTACGGCCTGTTCTGGCAGGTCCACGGTGGGCGGCACCTGGGCGGTGAGGTCGTCGACGACGATCTCACCGGTGTACTGCTGGGCTGCCGCCGTCTCGGCGAGATAGAAGCGGTACACGCTGAGCGGCATGGCCGCGCCGGCCGGGACGGCGAAGGTGACCTGCTGCCAGCCGGTCCAGGTGACATACGGTCCGCGGAGCAACTGGTCGGAGCCCGCGGCGTCCTTGAGGTGCAGTGTCGGCCAGGCGCCCCTGCCGTCGCCCTTGATCCAGAGCTTGAACGACTGGGGCTGGCCGGGCACGGCGATGGGCCGGGGCGGGGCGGCGTACGCGGCGCGGGTCGCGGTCGACTGGGTGAAGTCGTAGGTGAGCTTCAGTCCGGTGCCGGTGTGGCCCTCGGGGGTGGCGGCGAGGGATCCGCTCGCCCGGGCCTGGCTGAACGTCCAGGACCCGGCGTCGCCGAAGTCGGAGACCGTCTGTTCGGCGAGGCCGACGCTGACGGCGAGGACGGTGGTGGTGCCCGCGACGGTCGCCTTGATCCGGCCGGCGCCGCTGCCGGTGCGCGAGCCGACGGTGAAGCTTCCCCGGCCGTCGTCGTGGACGTCGAAGAGTGCGTGGTCGTAGTCGAGGGTGACGTCGCGTGGCTCGACGGGGGCGCTGGTGCCATGGGCGTCGAGTCCGACGATCCCGAAGGTACCCGTGGCATCGGCGTCCGCGAGGCCGACCCGCTGGGCGGTCGGCTCGATCCGGGCCAGTCCGTCCAGGACGGTCAGGGTGGTGCTGCCGTGGGCGGATCCGCGTTCGGCGCGCGCCTCGGTGGCTCCGCTGCGGCGCGCGGTGAAGAGCCCGTCGCCGTCGACCGTGCCGACACTGCTGTGGGAGGTACGCCAGTGCGGAGTGCCGGATGCGGGGCCGTACGTCTCGTCGTACCCGGTCGCGGTCAGACGCCGGGTGAGCCCGGGGAAGACCCGCTCGGGGTGGCCGCCCTTGACGGGGTCGACGCCCGGTGCGGCACCGGCCGGCGTACGCGTCCCGACCCAGAAGCCGTTCAGGCGGCCGCTGCCGTCGGGGGCGGTGAGGGCGAGGCCGTTGGGGACGGTGCGTTCGCTGCCGTCGGACGGGCTGTTCTCCACCTGCAGGGCGTCGCTGCCCGGTTGGCGGGCGACAAGGGTGGAGGAGCCGCCGCCGTCCAGGTTGAGTGCGCTGTACGAGCCCGCGCGCTGCATCATCCGGCCGAGCTCGGTGAGCGTGACGCCGCCGCTGTCGGCCTGCCGGCCGTCGATGGTGAGGATCTGCATCGTGCGACCGTCCCGGGAGAAGCCGACGGCGGTGCGTGGGGCAGCGGTGTTGTTGCCCTCTCCGTCGTGGTTCTGCGCGACGCCGTCGACGACGAGGAGTTCGCGGCCGCCGACGGCGGTACGTGGTACGTCGCCGCTGTCGGTGCGCGCCCGGTAGGTCAGCGATACGGGGTCACCGGGCTTGAGGGCACCGATCGAGGCGGCTGCGGCCTCACGTCCGACGAGGACCGTGGTGCCGTCGGGGACGGCGCCCGATCCGGTGGTGTCCGACACGGAGACGACCTTGCCGCCGCGCACGGCCGCCTCGGCGACCGGGGTCGCGCCGTCGACGGTCAGCGCGCGGTCGGCGGTCCCCCAGGCCGAGGTGTACGCGCCCACTCCCCCGGCCGGCACGTTGGCGGCGTTGTACGCGGCGAGCGGCTGCTGCCCGGAAGGCAGGGTGAGCGTGCCCTCGAAGTACAGGTTCAGGATGCGGCCCGCGCTGCCGGGGCCGATCCCGACCGCACGGTTGACGCCGGGGGCAGGTGACTGGACGGGGGCGCCGTCCTTGATCCCGACGCCTTCGGGGGCACCGGTCTGGTTGATGTCGAAGAAGTCGGCGTTGATCGCCGCGACGGTACGGCGGCCGGGGCCCGCGTCGTGTCCGGCGGCGAGCTGCGAGACGGTGCGCCGGTCGGAGACCTTGCCGGTGGAGAGGTAGTCGGCCCGCACGCCGCTGCCGTCGAGGTCGACGGAGAGGGAGTCCACACGCAGCCACTTGTCGGATTCGAGCCGGTCGTACGAGCTGAGCCGGACTCCCGGGGCGACCGGGCGCGAGGTACGGGCGGTCTCGATTCCGTCGCCGTCCTCGACGGACCGCGGGGCGCCCGTCGCGTTGCTGGCCGCCGGTGGGGCGACCGGTCTGAGAACTTCGGCGGAGTCACGGGGCCTGGGGTCGGGGGTCGAATCGGCGATGGCGGGGGCGACGGCTCCCACCGTCATGGCGGACACCGCCGCGAGCAGCACGAGCGGACGTATTGCCTTGCCGACTATGCCTGGTCCCACAAATCCTCCTGGAACGACGCTGGTTGCGCGGAAAGTAAGCGCTGTCGGCGGACAGCATGGCCGCGCGCGACGCCACGCACCAGGGGGCAACGGGAACCTCAGGGGAAACAGGGTGCGGCGACTCGATGACGCACCTGATCATTGGGGAGACTTGACGGTATGTCATCCCATAAGCGAAGTGCGGGTCTGCTCCTGTTCCGGTCGGTGGACGGGGGCCCGGGGTTCGAGGTGTTCATCGGGCACATGGGCGGCCCGTTCTGGGCGGGTCGTGAGGCTGCCGCGTGGTCGGTGCCCAAGGGCGAGTACGAGCCCGAGGAGGATCCTGAGGCAGCCGCCCGCCGGGAGTTCGAGGAGGAGTTCGGTCACCCGGCGCCGGACGGCACATGGGTGCCGCTCGGTGAATCCCGCCAGTCCGGTGGCAAGACGGTGGTGGTGTGGGCGGTGGAGGCCGACGCGGACCCGGCACGGGCCGAGCCGGGGACCTTCACCATGGAGTGGCCACGGGGCTCGGGCGTGCAGCAGGAGTTCCCGGAGATCGACCGGTTCGCCTGGTGCGCACCGGAGGAGGCGATGGAACGACTCGTCGCCGGCCAGCGGGTCTTCGTCGACCGACTGCGGGAGCATGTGCGGGGTGATCCGGCGGACAGGGTCTGACCGTCGTCCGTCGACCGACCGGCTGATCCCCGGGCTGCGCAGGACATGTCCGCCGGCCCCTGGCGCACCGGGGGGGGCGGGCGACCCTGGTGGGGGGGGCGCCCGGCCCCCCCGGGGCCGAGGGGCGCGGGGGCGCGCCCCGGGGCCCCCCGAGGGGGGGGGTGAGAAAAGACAGTCGGGTAAAAA
>NZ_JBHVWN010000029.1:0-29680 GCF_042882275.1 Streptomyces sp. NPDC058231
GTCGTACGGCGCGGCGCTCATGCCGGTGGCGGTGCTGGGGCGGCGCCGCGAGCGGCGGCCGGCTCTGGCCTGGTGGGAGTGTGGCGGGGGGGGCGGGAGGGGGGGGCTGGGACGGGGCCGCGGTGGCGGGGGGGGCGGGGGGGGGGGAGGCGGGGTGCGCCGCCCCCGCCCGGCCGCGCTCGTACATCCTCGTCCGGCGGCGAACGGGGCCGCGGACACCGACCACGCGCATCGCGCCGAGAGGGCGCGAAGAGTTTCACACCGCCCCTTCTCGTCCCCTTGACGATATCAACGTCCCGCCTTATCGTCTCCATGACGACAACGAGGGGGATCCCGCCATGGCAGACATCACCAAGCGGTTCGGCTGGCGCCATCTGCGCTCCGCACCCACCGCCCACATCCGCTACCACCAACGCGGCCTGCTCAGGCACGACGGCCCGGGGCTGAGCTTCTGGTACCGGTCACTGAGCGCCGCTCTCTCCGAGGTCCCGGTCAACGACCGCGAGTTGGCGATGGCATTCCATGCCCGCACCTCCGACTTCCAGGACGTCACCGTGCAGGCCACCGTGACGTACCGGATCAGCGACCCCGCCGAGGCCGCGGCCCGGCTCGACTTCTCCATCCACCCGGACACCGGAGTCTGGCGCGGTGCGCCGCTGGAACAGATCGCCACACTCCTGACCGAGACCGCTCAGCAGCACACGCTCGACGCACTGGCTCGCACCCCGCTGGCCGGCGCGCTCGTCGACGGAGTGGCCGCAGTACGGGACCGGGTCGCCGAAGGACTGGCCGCCGAGCCACGGCTGCCCGCCACCGGCATCGATGTCGTGGCGGTACGGGTGGTCGCGATCCGCCCGGAGGCGGAGGTGGAGCGCGCCCTGCGCACCCCGGCCCGGGAGCAGATCCAGCAGGAGGCCGACCGGGCGACGTACGAACGCCGGGCGGTGGCCGTCGAGCGCGAGCGGGCCATCGCGGAGAACGAGCTCGCCAGCCAGATCGAACTCGCCCGCCGGGAGGAGCAGTTGGTCGAGCAGCGCGGCACCAACGCGCGGCGCGAGGCCGAGGAGAACGCGGCGGCGGACGGGGTACGCGCACAGGCGGAGGCGGCCCGCAAGGTACGCCTCGCCCGCGCCGATGCCGAAGCCGCCCGCGAGGTCGGCGCCGCCCGCGCCGAGTCGCAGGCGGCCTGGCTGCGGGTGCACGGCGAGGTGGACGCCGCGACCCTGCACGCACTGGCCGCCACCCGGCTCGCCGAGAACCTGCCGCGCATCGACAGCCTCACCCTCTCCCCCGACGTCCTGACCGGCCTGCTCGCCAGGCTCGGCCGGCCCGGCCCGGAGACCCGCGCGTGAGCCTCGCCCCTCGCGCGGTGCTCGTGCATCGCACCACCGAGTACGAGGAGTTGCTCGCCCGGCACGGCACACACGGTCAGGCCGCGTTCTTCCTCTCCACCCGTGGACGGTCCATCGAAGAGGTGTCGCGGCGGCACGCGCGGACCCAGCAGGCGCTCTCCGACGTGGCGGCGGCCGTGCCGCTCCAGTGGCGCCAGTCCCGGGTGGAGCGCGCGGATCTCGACCGGTTCCTCTTCGGGCCGGAGGACGTGGTGGTCGTGGTGGGGCAGGACGGGCTGGTCGCCAACGTGGCCAAGTACCTCTCCGGCCAGCCGGTCGTGGGCATCGACACCGACCCCGGCCGCAACCCGGGCGTGCTGGTGCGTCACCGTCCGGGCGACGCCGCCGCCCTGCTCCGGGCGGCCGGCTCGCCCGGCGGCAGCACCGACGACCTCACCATGGTCGAGGCCGTCGCCGACGACACCCAGCATCTCCTCGCCCTCAACGAGATCTATCTGGGACCTCCCGGTCATCAGACGGCCCGGTACCGTCTCGAGCCCGACGGCCCGGACTCCCCCGCCGAGTCACAGGCGTCGTCCGGCGTCCTGGTCGGCACCGGCACCGGCTCCACCGGCTGGCTGCGCTCGCTGTGGCAGGAACGGCGGAGTGCGCTGACGCTGCCCGGCCCGACCGACCCCCGCCTGGTCTGGTTCGTACGCGAAGCCTGGCCGTCGCCCACCACCGGCACCTCACTGGTGGCGGGCGAACTGCGGCGCGGCCAGCGGCTGCGCCTCACGGTCGAGTCGGACCGGGTGGTGGTCTTCGGTGACGGGATGGAGGGCGACGCACTGGACTTGACGTGGGGTCAGACCGTGTGTCTCGGGATCGCCGGGGCCTCGCTCAGACTTGCCGTCTAGGCCGCCTCGACCACCGCGGGCGTGGTCGGCACCCAGCACCCGGCACCCGGCGATGTGAAGATGGCAGCCCGTTCCCGCCGGGCGCCGCGCCCCGACCTCAAGGAGCACCATGGGTTCCCCTCCCCCGGAGCAGTTCACGCGCAACACCCGTCCGCCCGTCGCGCAGGCGGCACTCGGCGTGGGCGTCATCGTCCAGGACGAGCAGGGACGCATCCTGCTCGGCAGGCACCACGGCGGAACCTGGGAGCTGCCGGGCGGCAAGGTCGATCCGACACACGAGTCGATCGCCGCGGCTGCCGTACGCGAGCTCCGCGAGGAGACCGGCCTGGACGTCCCCGAGGACCGGGTGAGGGTCTTCGCGCTGCTTCACGACGTGGTCGCCGGGATCAACCGCGTGACCATGGCGGCGATGGTGTCCGTGGAGGCGGAGACCCCACGGGTGACCGAGGCCCATCTGATCAGTACCTGGCAGTGGACGGATCCGGGCGCACTGCCGGGTCCGCTCTTCGACCCCTCGGCCCAGATCCTCAAGGCGTGGCGTCCCGGCCTCCCCCTCAGCCATCCCCCCGCGCACCGCCTCTACGTCACCGCCACGGCCCCGGAAGACGCCCCCTGACCTAGATCTCTTAATCATTTGCCTAGAGCTCATAGGCGCAGTTAGCGTCCCCGGCATGAAGGCCGTGAGTGAGCAGGAGATCCGCACCTCGTTCGTCAATTGCTCGAAGGGAGAGGCCAAGCGTCTGCCGATGCCTCGCGATCTCGCCGAGCAGCCCTGGGACGACCTGGATTTCCTGGGATGGCGCGACCTGGCAGCGCCGGGCCGCAGCTACATCGTCACCGAGCACGACGGTGAGCTGGTCGGCATCACTCTCCGATTCCCCTCCCAGCAGCGGGGTTTCCTGCACCGCAGCATGTGTTCGCTCTGCCTGACCACGCACCCGGGCAGCGGCGTCTCCCTGATGACCGCCCGCAGGACGGGCCTCGCCGGACGGGAGGGGAATTCGCTCGGCCTGTACATTTGCACCGATCTCGCATGTTCCCTGTATGTACGTGGACGGAAGCTGCCGGCGCCCGGCGGACGCTTCAAGGAGTCCCTGACGGTGGCGGAGCAGGTGGACCGCACCAGGGACAACCTCTCCGCGTTCCTGCGCAACCTCTTCGCCTGAGACCGGGTCATACGGACCGGCTGGTTCGGACCGGCGCACCGCGTGACCGCCTGTACCGGGCCGCGATCCCGGTCGGACGGGAGTACCGATTCCGGAGGTCTGCCCATAGGCTCTCCGGCGGCCTCAGGGTGCAGCTCCTGTCAGTGCTTCGTCGCCTGGGGAGATGAAAGAGTGGGCGGAGCGCGGCGGCCCCAGGGCTCCGCACCAGGTGCTGTCCTGTCAGGAGGTACGAAAGGTGCTCGGGGAGATCCTTCCTGCGGCGGTGGCGACCGTCGAGCTCTACGAAGACCCGCCGGAGTCATGGCTGTATCCGGAGGAGGAGGCGTACGTGAGTCGCGCCGTGGAGAGCCGCCGAAGGGAGTTCACGACGGGCCGGCACTGCGCGCGGGCCGCACTCGCCCGGCTCGGTGTGCCTGCCACCGCGATCCTCAAGGGCGAGCGCGGTGCGCCGTGCTGGCCGGACGGCGTGGTGGGCAGCATCACGCACTGCGCCGGATACCGCGCCGCCGCCGTGGCCCGTACGGCGGACCTGGTGACGGTCGGGATCGATGCCGAGCCCAACGAACCGCTGCCCGCAGGCATACTCGACACGGTCTCACTGCCCGAGGAGCGAGGCAGGCTTACCGGTCTGGCCGACGCGCTACCCGAAATCGCCTGGGACCGGCTGCTGTTCAGCGCGAAGGAGTCGGTCTACAAGGCATGGTTCCCGCTCACCGGGTCCTGGCTCGGTTTCGAAGAGGCGGACATCACGGTGGACCCTGCGACGAACAGCTTCCGCGCACGGCTCCTGGTTCCCGGTCCGACCGTCGCCGGGACGGAGTGGTACGGGTTCACCGGCCGCTACGGGGTCTCCGACGGTCTGGTGGTGACGGCGGTGACCGAGGGCTTGCGGCGCACATGAGTCCGGCTGCCCACCCCTCCCCGCGAGAGCGGAAGGGTCGCTGCGGGGCATGGGGGGCAGAAGTAAGGCGGCACCCGGTGCGCGTGCGCTCCGGGTGCCGCCTCGGTCCCACTACGCGCGCACTAGCTGACGTTGACCGCCGTCCAGGCAGCCGCGACCGTGTTGTACTCCGTGCTCGTGGAGCCGTACAGGGCCGACGCCGCGGAGAGCGTGGCCGTTCGGGCGGCCTTGTACTTGGTCGTCGACGTCATGTAGGTCGTCAGCGCCTTGTACCAGATCTGCAGGGCCTTGGCCCGGCCGATGCCGGTGACCGCGGCGCCGTTGTAGGTCGGGGAGTTGTAGCTGACTCCGTTGATCGTCTTCGCGCCGCTGCCCTCCGAGAGGAGGTAGAAGAAGTGGTTCGCGACACCGGACGAGTAGTGGACGTCCAGGCTGCCGACGCTGGAGGACCAGTAGTTGGCGGAGCCGCCGTCCTTGCTGGGCTGGTCCATGTAGCGCAGCGGCGTGCCGTCACCGTTGATGTTGATCTTCTCGCCGATGAGGTAGTCGCCCACGTCGGCGGAGTTCGCCGCGTAGAACTCGACGCCGGTGCCGAAGATGTCGGAGGTCGCCTCGTTCAGGCCGCCCGACTCACCTGAGTAGTTGAGGCCCGCGGTGCTGGAGGTGACACCGTGGCTCATCTCGTGGCCCGCGACGTCCAGCGAGGTCAGCGGGTGCGTGTTGCCCGAGCCGTCACCGTAGGTCATGCAGAAGCAGCTGTCGTCCCAGAACGCATTCACGTACGAATTGCCGTAGTGCACCCGGGAGTAGGCGCCGACACCGTTGTTCTTGATGCCGCTGCGGCCGAACGTGCTCTTGTAGAAGTCCCAGGTCTCCTGGGCTCCGTAGGCGGCGTCCGCGGCGGCCGTCTGGTCCGTGGTGGAGCTGGAGGCGGCGCCGGTGCCCCACACGTCGTCGGCGTCGGTGAACAGCGTGCCGGTGCCCGACGTCCCGTGCTTGAGGTTGTACGTCTTGTGGCCGCCGCGCGTACCGTCGGTGAGCTGGTACGTCGAGCCCGACAGGGTCGTGGAGAGGCTGACCGAACCCGAGTAGAGGGTCTTGCCGGTGCCGGTCTCGATGCCCTGGTACTCGTAGAGCTTCTTGCCGGTGGCGGCGTCGGTGATGACGTGCAGCTCGTTGGGGGTGCCGTCGTCCTGGAGGCCGCCGACGACGGTCTCGTAGGCGAGAGTCGGCTTGCCGGTGGCGGCCCAGATCACCTTGCGGGGAGCCTGGTCGGCCGCGGTCTTCGCCGAGCCGGCTGTCTTGGCGGCGGTGAGCGCCTGCTTCTCGGCCTTCGCGGTGGTGACCACGGGCTTGAGCGAGGCGACCTTGATGGCCGTCTTGATCGCCTTCGTCACGGTCTCGGTCGTGCCGGTCTTGTCCTCGTGGACGACGAGGTCACCGCCGAGGACCGGAAGTCCGTTGTACGTGCGCTCGTAGCGGGTGTGCACGGCGCCGTCGACGTCCTTGACGACGTCTCTGACGACCAGCTTCTCCTTGGCGCCGAGGCCTATGCGCTGGGCGGTCTCCGCCGTGGCGGCGTCGGCCTTCCGGATGAGCGCGGTACGCGCCGAGGCGGACAGCTGGAGGGGCGAACCGGCAAGGGGGGTGGTCTTGCCGGCGGGGAGCGCGACGGTCTGGGCGGCGGCTCCGGTAGTGAGGCCGGTGGCGAGCAGGGCGCCGGCGGCGACGGTGGTGGCGATGGCCAGAGTGGTCCGCTTGTGACGCGCGTAGAGGGGGGTCACGCAAGCTCCTTCTTGGGGGGCGTCCGAACGGCATGGGGTGGCCGGACGGGCGATTGCGAAGATGCGGTGCGGGTGAGCCGTGCGGTGGAAGAGTGCCATCCAGGACGCGTACATGTCAGGAGCCCATAAGGACCTTGGCCGGAAATCGTCGATCAGGTGAACAGTGGGGTGATCACGCGCCCTGCCCGCCCCCGCCAAGGGCGGGTCAACGCAAACTCCCGCCCGGGCAAAAGAGGGCGCCGCACCGGGAGTTGCCCCCCCGGGACGGCGCCCTGTCCTCGTGCCGCACTCGGCAGCGGTCCACGGGAAGGTCAGCGCGTCGGCGGTGCGGCCGCTGACCGTGATCGACGAGGTGACGGCAGCGCCGTTGTCCGGAATCGATACGTCGGCCGAGTCCTCGAACGACGTTTACCGCCGCCGCCTCCGCCACCGGGACGCGAACCGACGGCCACGGCCGCCCACGCGTTCGTCACCGCCGTGTACTCGGCGCGGTCCGGAGCTGAAGACGCTCTACCCCTGTCCGGCGGGATGGTGGACGCGCGTGGTGCCCGCCATGGGCGGGTGCCGGTCCCCAACTCGTCCCCAGGAATGGCCAAGGGCCGGTTTCGGATTTCTCCGAAACCGGCCCTTGCCTGCGACTGTCTCCAGTCGGGACGACAGGATTTGAACCTGCGACCCCTTGACCCCCAGTCAAGTGCGCTACCAAGCTGCGCCACGTCCCGATGCGATTCCCCCCAGTGTTCCCGGGTGGCCGCGCAGGACAAACATTACCTCACTCCGAGGACCGGATCGACGTCCGTGCCTGGTGGGCACGGGTCGCGAGTGCTTCGGCGCCGCAGGCGGTGGCCAGTTTCTGCGCTCGGGCGAGCTCCCGCGGGGAGCGGATGGCGATGCCGTATTCGACGCGGGCCAGAGCATGTTCGTACGCGGACGGGGACGCCTCCAGGTGCCGGACCGCGTCGGCCAGCAGGTGGTGGGAATCCTCCGGGCGGGCGAACAGGGAGACGCAGCGCAGGGCCTCACCGATCGCGGTGTCCGTGCCGAAACGTTCGGCGTGCACCCGGGAGGCCGTGGCCAGCTGCGCCGCGCGGCCCGGGTCGTCCTCGGCCAGAGCGCGGGCGAGGTCGCCTGCCCACGGGGCCCAGATGCCGTTGAACCGGCCACGCGGTTCAAGGGCCTGGCCGGCCGCTTCGAGTTCGGTGACGGCCTCCTTCGTACGTCCTTCGGCGAGCAGGAGGCGGCCGCGTACGCATGGTGCGTCGGGCAGGACCATGGCGCTCGGGTAAGGCAGTCCGAATTCGTAGCGGTCGGCGACCTTACGGGCCTCGGTGATCCGGCCGCGGGCCAGCAGCGTGTCGATGAGCAGGCAGGCGGCGTCCCAGTGGACGGGGAGCCCGCTGCCGACACGGTCGGCGAGCCGCAGCCCTTCACGGAGGAAGCCCTCCGCCTCGGCCAGCCGGCCGCGACGGCGGTGGACCAGACCGAGCAAGGTGTGCGCGAACGCCAGGTGCGCGCCGCTCCACCCGGAGATCTCGAACGCCCGCACGGCTTCGCCGAACAGTTCCTCGGCCCGGTCGAGCTGGTCGGTGAAGGCATAGGTGATGCCGACCAGGGTGGGGAACTCGAAGCCCCACTCGGTGTCGGTCCAGCCGAGCCCGCGCGCAGGGCGGCCGTCGACCAGAGCGCGTTCGCAGAGGTCGACGATGAGCTGGGAGTTCTCGCCGCGCAGCATCGCGTCGAAGGCGCGGAGGGTGAGCAGGGCCCGCTCGGCGTTGTCGCGGCCGGTGAGGTGGTCGGCGTTGCGGGCGAGCCGTCGCGAGCGGCCCGGGCCGTCGTCCTCGGCCGCCTGCATGCCCTCCCAGAGGAAGTGCGCGGCCTGCAGCCTCATCTGTCCGGGGCCCGGCGCGGTGCGCCCTGCCTCGGCCGCGAGGGCGAGTGCGGCTTCCTTCAGCTGGTTGTTGTGGGAGAGGGCGGCGGCGAGCCGGAAGGTGGCGTCGACCCGGACCTCGTCGGCGAGTCCGGGCATGTCGAGGGCGGCCCGCAGGTGCTGCACGGTGGTGGGCGGGGAGCTGAGCAGCGTGGCGCAACCGAGCTCGTACAGGAGGGTGGCCCGCACCTGGTGGCGCGGCGGTTCCTGCATGGCGCGCTCCAGACAGCGCCGGGCGGCTTCGGGGGCACCGACCGCGAGATGCTGCCCCGCCGCTTCGCGAAGCTGCTCGACCAGTTCCTGGTCGTCGTCCGGGTGGACTTCGAGGAGGTGGCGGCTGGCCGCTGCGGCACCGAGTCCGGCTCGGGTGATGGCCCAGGCGGCCCGGCCGTGCATGGCCGTACGCGTCGCCGGCGGGATGGACCGGTACACGGCGGTGGCGATCAGCGGGTGCACGAACTCCAACGGGTCGAAGCCGCTGACGATACGGGCGTCGCGCAGCCGCGCGGTGCAGTCGGCGGCCTCTGCGGGGCTCATCCCGGCGAGGGTGGCCGCGAGGTCCTGCGAGATGTCGGTGCCGAGGACGGCCGCGGCCCAGGCGAACCGGTTGGCGTTGGTGCCGAGCCGTTCGAGCCGGGCGACGAGCCCGCTGCCGCGTGCCGATGCGCCGAGTTCGCGCAGCATCCCGGCCGACTCCTCCAGCGGGGGCAGCTCCCGGTCCTGCACCTTGGCGACGAGTTCGACCGCCTCGTACGGGTTGCCACCGGTGACGGCCCATACCTCGCGGCAGAACGGGTCGTCGGCGTGGTCGCCGAGAGCCGCCCGAACCAGTTCCGCTGTGGCGTCGGGGGTGAGGGCCCGCAGCGCGACCCGGACCTGGGCCGGGTGGCTGCCGCCGTGGTCCCCGTCCGCCTTGCGTGCCGCGAGTTCCTCGGGGCGGTGCGCCTGCACGACCAGGACGGGCAGTTCGCCGAGGCGTGAGGTGAACGAGGCGAGCCAGGCGAGGGATTCGCCGTCCGCCCAGTGCGCGTCGTCGATGATCAGCAGCAGCGGACGGTGGCTCAGCCGGGAGGCGAGCCGCGACACGACCCAGTCGAGTCCGTCGCGCACACCTTGCGGGTCGGTCTGCGGTCCGCTGGGCTCGGCGAGGCCGAGCGCGGGTGCGGTGACCTCGTACCAGGCCCCGAACAGTGCCCGTACCTCGTCGGGCGCGAACTGGTCGAGAGCGGGCTGCAGAAGTTGGCGTACGACGTGGAACGGCACGGATGTGACCGTCTCGCCACCGCGTGCGGACCAGACGGTGCACCGGTCCACCGCCATGGCCTGGATCTCGGCGAGCAGGGCTGTCTTGCCGATGCCCGCCTCACCGCTGAAGATCAGCAGACCACCGACCGCCTGCGCACCGCAGAGCGCCTCCACGGCCTCTGTGGCGGCAGCAAGTTCCGGTTCGCGCTCGTACAGCGGCCGGGACGGCTTCATGCCTACTCTCCCCCTGGTGATACGGATGACTGTCGAGACTAGTCGTGCGCGGGGGCCCGCGGACAGTGGTTCGGGCAGTTCGCCGCAGGTGCGGGGCACAATCGAGGGGTGGACGAGACTCGCAGGGACCGCGACGCCGATGGCCGGGCGCGCAATGCACGCCCCCGGGACGGGCTGGGCCGCCCGCTGCCGTACGGGACTCCGGGGGTGGAGCGGCAGCCCGAGGGGGTGATCCGTGCCCCGGAGGAGACTCTGCGCGAGGCGCAGCGGCTGCTGGACGCGGGGATGCCGTTCCACGCGCACGAGGTGTTCGAGGACGCGTGGAAGTCCGGCCCGGCGTCGGAACGGGAGTTGTGGCGCGGGCTCGCCCAACTGGCGGTGGGTCTGACCCATGCGGCGCGCGGCAACACGACGGGCGGGGCGCGGCTGCTGCGGCGTGGTGCGGCGGCGCTCGCCGGGTACGGGGAAACGGCCGGGTACGGCATCGGGACGGCGGCGCTGACCGGTTGGGCGGAGGAGCTGGCCGACCGGGTGGAGACGGAGGCCGGCCGGACGGTGGACGCCGCCGAGGAGTCCCCCCGGCTTCGGCAGGAGGGCGGCCGTGCTCGATGACGGCGTTCGTTTTCGGCATCCGTCGTACGGAGCGGTGAACACGGCGCCGCGAAGCTATTACCATCCCGCGTCATGAGCACTTCTGACCAGGACCAGGCCGTGGACACCCCGATAGCTGCCCCGGACACCGACACGAGGACCGATGCCGGGCCCGAGGCCGGGGAGACCGAGGCCGAGGCCAAGGCCGGGGTCGGTTCCGAAGCGGGGGCCGGGTCCGAGGCCGGGGCGTCCGGTGCCGGGACCGGAGCGGGTACGTCCGATGCCGGAGCCCGGGCGGGAACCGAAGCAGGAGCCGAGACGGAGACCGAGGACGACGCAGAGCCCGGGGACGAGGCGGGGGCGGAGCCCGGGGACGGGACCGGCGGCCGCAGGCTGACGCCCCGTCAGGCCAGGCGGCTGCGGATCGCGCTCTCGTCGGTCGGCATGGTGGCGATGGGGGTCGTGCTGGCACTCCGGATCGCCAGCCGGTCGTCGGTCCTGGTGGTCGGGGTGTACGGACTTGCGTTGATCCTGTGCGGGATCGTGATCGAGCTCAGCCGCAACGGCCGTACGCGGCTCGGCAGTTGGCTTCTCGGAATCGGGCTCGTCGCGGCGATCGGGGCGGACTGGCTGCTGATTCCCTGAAGCCCGACCGGGCTCAGAGCACTGCGATCCGCACGGTTCCGCCGTGCGGATCGACGCGGTCGAGCCAGTCGGCACGCAGCCGGAACGGCCGGTCCGGCACGGCCGGCAGCAGCAGCCGCTGCCGATGGAGTACGTGCCCGTCCTGGCCGACGACGAGCAGCGGGCAGGGCAGCCGGCGGGCGGTGCGCAGTATGAAGCGGTCGTGGAGCGGGCGGGTGGTGTCGTGGTCGAGGAGGTTCGGCGCGATCCACTTCAGCGGGGATGCGACGGCGAGCTCCGGGCGCCCGGTGGGCCAGCCTCCGGCTGCCAGCCGCCGCATGACGGGGGCGGCGACGGCCCGGCCCTCGGCGGCCGCCGTGCCCGCGCTCTCCACCGCGTGCAGCAGGTTCCCGACGGCGAAGACACCGGCTTCGGACGTCCGGTACGCGGGGTCGTACGCGGGGCCGCGGGTCCCGGGATCCATGGTCAGCCCGCCACGCCTGGCCAGCTCGTGATCGGGGATCCAGTCGCCGGTGAAGACGACGGTGTCGCAGGGCAGAGTCATGGTCCGGCCGTCGTGGTGGCGCAGCCCGACTCCGGTGAGCCGTTCCCGGCCGACGACCGAGGTGACGGTGGTGCGGGTCAGGAGCGGGGTGCGACGCCGTGCCCGTGGAACCCTGGCGAGCGGGGACGGCGGCTGGTCGGTGACCAGGGCGACCACGTCCACTCCCGCCGCGCGCAAGGTGTCGGCCGCCGAGTGACCGACCGCCTCGTTGCCGATGACCACCGCCCGGGTGCCGATCGGCTGCCGGTACAGATGGACCGCCTGCTGGAGCTCGCCGGTGGTGTAGACGCCGGGCGGGCGGGTGCCGGGCACCAGACGGGCGCTGCGGGGGCGTTCACGGGCGCCGGTGGCGAGGACGACGGCGCGGGCGGTGATGCGTTCGAGCCCGGTGGGGCCGGTCACGTCCACGGTACGCGGCCCGGCCCAGCCGGTGACGGTGACCCCGGTACGGAGGAGGACACCGGCCCGGACGGCGGCGGCCACGCACCGGCGTGCGTACGCGGGCCCCGTGAGCCCGCCACCGGCGCGACCGGCGCCGAATCCGCCGTGGAAGCAGTGGCGCGGCACACCGCCCGCGGCCTGTTCGCGTTCCAGGATCTCGACCCGGCCGACACCCGAAGCTGCGAGTTCCGCTCCGGCTCCCAGGCCGGCCGGCCCCGCCCCGACCACCAGCACGTCGACGGTCCGCTCGCGCACGGTCATGCCCCGGCCTCCTCGATCAGCGCTCGGACCGCCGCCCCGCAGTAGAAGCCCTGACAGCGCCCGCCGCCGGCCCGGGTCCGGCGGCGCAGACCCTCCTTCGACCGCGGCGGGACCGGGCCGGCCAGGGCGTCCCTGATCTCGCCGGCGGAGACCCGTTCGCAGTGGCAGACGAGCGTGCCGTAGGCCGGGTCCTTCGCGATCAGGTCCGCGCGCCGGTACGGGCGGGGAAACGCCTCACCGAGATTCGGCATCGTCAAGGCCGGAAGTCCGGCCGGGGTGCTCAGGTCGAGACCGATGGCGGCGAGCAGTCCGGTGACGTGGGCGGCGATGGCCATGGACGCGGTGAGTCCGGTGGAGCGGATGCCGCCGACGGTGATGTACCGCTGGTGCGGGTGGTCCTGGATGCGGTAGTCCTCGTGGCCGGTGGCGGCGCGCAGCCCGGCGTAGACGGCGGTGACTTCCTCGTCGATGAGGTCGGGCAGGATGCGGCGGCCCTTCTCGCGCAGCAGCGCGAGTCCCTCTGCACTGGATCCGGTGTCGGTCTTGTCGTCGAGTTCCTCGGCGGTGGGTCCGAGCAGGACGTTGCCGAAGACCGTCGGTGCCACCAGGACGCCCTTGCCCGCCGCGGTGGGTACGGGGAGCAGGATGTGGCCGACGAGTTCACGGGCGAGCTTGTCGAAGACGATCAGCTGGCCCCGGCGTGGGGTGACGGTGAAGGCGTCGTGTCCGAGTTGCCGGTCGATCTCGTCGGCGTACAGTCCGGCGGCGTTGATCAGGTAGCGGGTGCGCAACGGGCCGCGCGAGGTGGTGAGGGTGTGTACGCCGGAGCCGCTGTCGATGTGCTCGACCCGGCAGTCGAGGTGCAGATGGACTCCCGCCCGGACCGCCTGGGTGACGTACGCGAGCGGGGTCGTCCAGGGGCAGATGATGCTCTCGTCGGGGATCTCCAGCGCGCCGAGCGCGCCGGGGCCCAGGCGGGGTTCGCGGGCCCGGAGTTCGTCGGGCCCTATGAGACGCGCCGCGTGGTAGCCGTTGCGTCCGGCCTTGGCCGACAGGGCGGGGAGCGCGGCGAGTTGTTCCTCGTCCCAGGCGATGAGAAGGGCGCCGACGCGCTCGACCGGGATGCCGGTCTCGGCGGCGTAGGCGGTGAGTCTGCGTTGCCCGTCCCGGACGAGGCGTGCTTCCAGGGTGCCGGGGACCGCGTCGAATCCGGTGTGCAGGATCGCGGTGTTGGCCTTCGACGTCCCGCCGGCGATGTCGTCGGACGCGTCGACCAGGGCGGTGCGGAGCGGGTGGTGGGCCAGTTCACGGGCGATGGCGGCGCCGACGACGCCCGCACCGATGACGGTGACGTCGTACGTGCACGTCGCCGCGCCACCGTGCGGGCCGTGGAGCGGGTCCCCGGCCCTGGTGACCGTCACGGTCATGCGCGGTCCAGCAGGGTCTCCACCGCGGCACGGAAACGGCCGCGGCGCTCGGCCGCCTCATCGGCGCCGATCCGGGGTTCGTACACGGCGGCCGGATCCCATCGGGGCAGGGCTTCCCGGAGCGGCAGTCGCGGGTCCAGACCGAGGCGGGCCACGGCACCGGCACCGAGCGCGGTGACGTCCGGCAGCGCGGACACCTCGACGGGCCTCTGCAGCAGATCGGCCTGAGTCTGCATGAGGAGCGCGGACCGCGTCAGGCCACCGTCGACGCGGAGCGAGGTCAGCGGTCCGCCGAGGTCGTCGGCGGCCGCATCCGCGAGTTCGACGACCTGTGCCGCGATGCCCTCGCAGAGGGCGCGCACCAGATGCCCGGCCGTGGTGTCCAGGGCGAGTCCGGTGACCGAGCCGCGCAGATCGCCGCGCCACCACGGCGCGGCCAGGCCTGCGAGCGCGGGCACGAAGGTGACACCGCCCGAGTCGGGGACGGCCGAGCCGACCGGGTCGAGGTCGGCGGCGCCGGAGATCACCTTGAGGTCGGTGAGCCAGCGGACGGCGGACGCGGCCGTGTAGACCTGCCCGTCGAGGCAGTAGCTGGTACGGCCGCCGAGCCGCCATGCGACACAGCTGACCAGTCCGGTGGAGCCTCGGCGGGGGGTGGATCCGGTCTGGGCGAGGAGGAACGCACCCGTGCCGAAGGTGCATTTGGCGGTTCCCGGCTCCAGAGCGCCCTGGGCGAGGAGCGCGGCCTGCTGGTCGACGAGCAGTCCGGTCAGCGGGAGTTCACCGCCGAAGGCATCCGTCGTACCGACAGGCCCGGCGGCGTCGACGACGGACGGCAGGCGCTCACCCGCGAGACCGAAGATGTCCAGGGCCTCCGGTGACCAGCCGACCCGGTCGAGGTCGAGCAGCTGGGTGCGCCCGGCCGTCGCCGCGTCGGTGACGAACGCCCCGGTGAGCTGGTGGACCAGCCAGGAGTCGCTGGTGGTGACGACCCCTTCACGGGTCAGTTCGCGACGGATCCAGGCCATCTTCGGGGCGGCGAAGTAGGGGTCGAGCGGCAGTCCGGTGATCTGTTTCAACTCAGGCTCATGTCGAGCCAGTTCGGTGCAGACCGAGGCGGAGCGGCGGTCCTGCCAGACGATCGCGTCGGAGAGCGGGCGCCCCGTCACCGGGTCCCAGGCGAGCACGGTCTCGCCCTGGTTGGCGAGTCCGACCGCGACCACCGGTTCACCGGCCTCGCGCACCGCCTGCCGCCCGGCGTCGACGACCGAGCCGAGCAGCTCGGCGGGGTCGGCCTCGACCACTCCCCCGGCACCGTACCGAGGGCGCACCGGGGCCGATCCGGAACCGATCACACCGCGCTCCGGGCAGATCACCAGCGCCTTCGTGCCGGACGTTCCTTGATCGACGGCGAGCACCGGGCCTGTCATCGACACTCCAGCTGTACGGAAGTTCTGCTGCTTGCACGGAATCGTGATCACCGGTCGCTGACGCACAGGGTGGTGCAGACCACCGCGCACGTCAAGCGTCCGCATGCCATGCCGCACAGAACGGCCGAATGATGCTCAACATGCTTTCAGTGCAGGGGACTTGAGTAAGATCCGCGAATCGGTCGGGTGGTCGGTGCGATGCGCCCTACACTCGCGCCGGACACACAGCAGGACGCTTCGAAGCGGTTTGTATTCCCAGAACCGCTCATCCCCCCACGCTCTTGAGGATCAATGAGACCGACACCATGCCCCGAGCGCCGGGGCCGCGGTTCCCGGGCCCACCGCTTACGCGGGGGTTCGCCGCCACGCACGGCGTCGGGGCCCGTCGATGGCCAACAGTGACTTCCGGCCGGTCTACCACCCGGCCGGGCACGACAACGAACTGCGCGCCGCGTTGCAGGAGCTGCGCACCGGCCGCTGGGTGTCCATGCGGAACCTGCTGGAGAGCACCCCGGACTGGACGCGGTGGACCCAGCGCACCCAGGTGCTCGGCGCGGTGGCCGCTGGTTCCGACGCGGTACGGGCCTGGCAGGCCGAGGAACCCGGGAGCGTCGCGGCCGCCGTGATGCACGCCCGGGTGCTGGTGGAGCGGGCCGTGCGCGCCCGGCGGGAGGGCCACCCCCAGGCACAGGCGCTGTGGCAGGACGCCTGGGAGGCCTGCAGGGCAGCCGCGCACGCCGCGCCCGCGGACCCGGTCCCCTGGGTGTGCCTGCTGGCCCTGTCCCAGCTGGACGAGCGGCAGGATCTGCCGGAACACCGGCTGCGTCCGCCCGGGCCGATGCTCTTCCCCGGCCCATGGGGTCTGCTGGCCGAGGCCGACCGGCGCGATCCGTGCAACCGCGAGGCCTACCACCGGATGCTCCAGTTCGTGTACGCGCGGAAGGCCGGCGGAGCTCTCTCCGAGGCGGTCAACTTCGTTCAGTGGGCGGCCTCTTCGGCGCCCGACGGATCCGCGCTCCATGTCCTCCCGCTGTACGTGCGGGTGGAGCGCTACCGCCGCGAGCGCGGCCAGGAGAAGGCGCTGGATCTGCACTGGGTCACCGAGGACGCCGAACGGGATGCCGAACGGGCCCTGCACATCTGGTTCCACCGGACGGATCCGGCCGGCCACTCCCTGCTCGACCTCAACCACCTCGCCCACGCCCTGTGGGGCGCCCTGCAATTCGCCGACGCGGCGCCCGTGTTCCGGGAGCTCGGCCCGTACTTCACCACGCTGCCGTGGGCGTACCGCACCGACACCCCCCACGACCCGTCGGGCGCCGAGGAGGTGTACGTGCGCGCCCGGAGCCGCTGTCTCACCGCATCCCGCGAACCGGGACGGGGACCGCACGACTGAGCATCACCGGCCCCTCCCCCGGCGTCGGACCGCCCCCCACCCCTCTCCATCCACGGAGGTCCTCTCTGATGTCCATATCCACCTCGACCCAGCCGGGCGCGCAGGCCGCCCCCCAGAAGGACGAGGAGCAGCGGCTGCGCGAACTCGGCTACCAGCCGGTGCTGGCCCGCCGCATGGGCGGCTTCGGCAACTTCGCCATCAGCTTCTCCGTCATCTCCATCCTGTCCGGCTGCATGACCCTGTACGGCTTCGGCATGTCGGCGGGCGGACCGGCGGTGATGCTGTGGGGCTGGGCCGGGGTCGGCCTGTTCGTGCTCTGCGTCGGCCTGGCGCTCGCCGAGGTCACCAGCGCGTACCCGACGTCCGGGGCGCTCTACTACATGGCCGACCGGCTCGGCGGCCGGAAGTGGGGCTGGTACACCGGGTGGCTGAATCTGCTCGGGCTGCTCGGCGCGATCGCGGGAATCGACTACGGCGCCGCGCTCTTCACCGGCGCGCTGATGAATCTGCAGTGGGGCTTCACCCCCACCCCGGGCAAGACCATGATCATTTTCCTCTGCATCCTGCTGCTGCACGCCGTGCTGAACCTCTTCGGCGTCCGCCTGGTCAGCGTGCTCAACTCGATCAGTGTGTGGTGGCACCTGGCGGGCGTCGCCGTGATCGTCACCGTGCTGGCCGTCGTGCCCTCCCACCACCAGTCGCCGTCGTTCGTCTTCACCGAGTTCGTCAATGACACGGGCTGGCAGAACCCGCTCTACGTGGCGGCGATCGGACTGCTGCTGGCGCAGTACACCTTCTGCGGCTACGACGCCTCCGCCCACCTGTCGGAGGAGACCTCGAACGCCTCGGTCTCCGCCGCCCGCGGCATCGTCCGTTCGATCTGGGTCTCCTGGATCGCCGGCTTCGTGCTGCTGGCGGGCCTGACCTTCGCGATCCAGGACTACGCGGGCACCCAGGACAGTGCGACCGGTGTGCCGCCCGCCCAGATCCTGATCGACGCACTCGGCACCTCGGGCGCCACCGCCATGCTGCTGATCGTGATCGCGGCGCAGCTGTTCTGCGGCAACGCCGAGGTCGCCGCCGCCAGCCGGATGGTGTTCGCGTTCAGCCGGGACAACGCGCTGCCGGGCTCGGCGCTGTGGCGCAGGGTGAGTGCCCGCACCCAGACGCCCGTTCCCGCGGTGTGGCTGGCGGTCGTCGTCGCCGGAGTGCTGGCGCTCCCGTCGCTGTACTCGGCGACCGCGTACGGCGCGGTGACGGCGATCAACGTCATCGGCATCACGCCCGCCTACGCGATCCCGATCCTCCTGAAGCTCCGCGCGGGGGACCGCTTCCAGCGAGGACCGTGGCACCTGGGCCGCTGGTCCAAGCCGATCGGCTGGATCGCCGTGGTGTGGGTGGCCGTCGTGACCGTACTGTTCCTGCTTCCGCAGTCCTCGCCGGTGACCATCGACTCGATGAACTACGCGTCGGTCGCGCTGGTCGCGGTGCTGGTCCTGGCCACCGTCTGGTGGTTCGTGGCGCGCCGTTCGTACGGCACGCCGTCGGCGTACGGGAACGCCCGTGAGCAGGCGGACATCGCCGCGGACATCGTCTGACCGCTTGCGCGCTCCATCGGGCCCTCCCGGTCCATCGGGCCCTCCCGGTCCGTCCGGCCCGGGAGGGCCCCGTCGTGTCGCGGGGTGCGATCAGCGCAGCAGGAGCTGGAGTCCGCCGAGCACGGTCGCGCCGATCACCAGCCGCTCGAAGAGTCTCTGATTGATCCGGGTCACGCACTTCCGGCCGATGAAGGCGCCCGGGACGACGAACAGCAGCATGGCCGCGTCCAGCAGCAGCGACCGCGCGTCGATGAGGCCGAGGCCCACGCTGAACGGCACCTTGGAGACGTTGACGATCAGGAAGAACCACGCGGAGGTGCCGAGGAAGCCGAGTTTTCGGAAGCCGGCGGAGAGCAGGTAGAGCGACATCACGGGGCCGCCCGCGTTGGCGACCATGGTGGTGAACCCGCCGAGCGCTCCGTACGAACGGGCCTTGAGCCTGCCCGGTCCGGACGGGCCGCCCGACTCTTGCGGAGCCTCCTTGCCGTCGGCCCCGGTACGGCGGCGCCAGACGGTGACACCCGCCATGAAGAGGAGGATCGCGCCGATCGAGGTGCGTACGACCTCGTCGTCGGCCCACATCATGAAGACCGTGCCCGCCACCACGCCCACGGCGACGGCGGGGAACAGCCGCAGCAGCGTGGGCCAGTGGGCGTGCCTGCGGTAGGTGAGGACGGCGAGTACGTCGCCGGCGATGAGGATCGGGAGCAGCACTCCGGTGGACTCGCGGGCCGGAAGTACGGCCGCGAAGACCGCGAGACTGATCGTATTGGCACCGCTGACGGCCGTCTTGGAGAAGCCGACGAGCATCGATGCCGCGGCCAACGCCGCCAGTTGCCAGAGTGTGAGGGTGTCCATGCCAGGACCAGATGCTAATCGCACGCACTTACGGCCCGTCAACGAGCACCGCGCCCGTCGTCCGTGTCTGCCCGTCCCGTCCGCGGAACGGCGGCGACCGGCCATGGACAGCGTGGCGGTGATCGATATGCTGCGAATCAAGCGCTCGCGGGAAGCGTTCAAACGAACAATGCGCAGCGGTACGACGAGGGGGCCAGCAACATGCGGGAGCCGGTGGAACTCAGACGTCAGCGAATCCTCTCGGTGGTGCAGTCTCGGGGGGCGGTCAAGGTCGGCGTGCTCGCCGCGGAGCTGGACGTCTCGGTGGTCACGATCCGGCGGGACGTCGAGGAACTGGCCCGGGTCGGCAGACTGCGGCGCGGACACGGGGTGGCGCGTCCGGTGGTCGACGCGGCGGAGCCCGTCCCGCTTCCGGCGGCGCGCGCCGGGGAGCCGGCCGCGGACGGCGGCGCGGTGGCCCTGGTCGTACCGGAGCGGCATTCGTACCTGTACGAGACGCTGCACGGCGCCCGGACGGTGCTGGAGGAGTCCGGGATGCGGATCGCCCTGCACATCGCGCCGCAGTCGGCCGGCGCCGAACGGCCTCTGGTGGAGCGGGCGCTGGCGGACGGGGCGCGCGGACTGCTGATCGCCCCCCGGTGGCGCAACGCGCGCTCGGAGGAGCTGGACTACGGCTGGCTGGCGGAGGTGGGGGTGCCGACCGTCCTGATGGAGCGTCGGCCCCGACCCGGCAGCGCGCTGCACGCCCTGGACTCCGTCTGCTCCGACCACTGGTACGGGACCTACCTCGCCGTGGACCATCTGGTCTCGCTGGGCCACCGCCGTATCGTCCTGGCCGCCCGGGACGACAGTCCGACGGCGCGCACCATCCGGGCGGCGTTCGCCCGGATCGCGACGGACCGGCCTGAGGTGGAGGACTGGTCGGTGGTGCTCAGCTCGCCGGGGGCGGTGCCCGGCCCCGGGCCGGAGGAGCCCGGCGCGGACACCACGGGCACGCACCTCTCCGGTCCCGGCGAGGACGGCGCCGCGGTCGACCTTGCCGAGCTGCTGCGCGAACGGGGCGCCACCGCGGCGGTGCTGCACGGCGACGTGGACGCGTTGATGCTGGTGCAGCGGCTGGCGGAGAGCGGTGTCCACGTGCCGCGCGACTGCTCGGTGGTCGCGTACGACGACGTGGTCGCAGCCCTGGGCAGCACACCGCTGACCGCGGTGGCACCACCGAAGGCGGAAATCGGCCGGGCGGCGGCCGAGTTGCTGCTGTACCGGCTCACCGGCCCCGCCAACGCCACCGGTCCGGTGCGCCGGACGGAGCTGCTGCCCACCCTCAAGGTCCGCGGATCGGCGCAAGAGGTCACCTCCCGCGAAGACTGATCGTTTGACCACTTTAATTTTCTTCTGAGCGATCTATTGACCCCTACCGATCAGCCGATCAGGATTCCCGTGTCTCGAATCAGGAGCCGCGGGAGGCACCCATGCCTGGTCGACAGAGCCGTCGATCCGTGCTCGCCACGATCGCCGCCCTGCCTCTGACGGGCGCGCTCAGCGCCTGCAGCGGCAGTGACGGAGCATCACAGTCGGGCGGCACGAGCAGAACCAGCACCATCAGCAGCAAGGGCGCGAAACGCGCCACGCACATCACCTTCTGGTCCGCCCTGCGCGGCAGCCAGGAGGTCGTGGACGCGTTCAACCGCACCCACGACCTCGTCCAGGTCGACTTCCAGCAGATCCCCACGGGAGGTCAGGGCGGTTACGCCAAGCTCAGCAACGCGTCCCGGGCGGGCAACGCCCCGGATGTCGCCACCATCGAGTACCCGCAGGTCCCCGGCTTCGCCATCGACGGGGTGGCGCGCGAACTCACCGATCTGATCGGCGACGGACTCCGCGCCAAGCTGCTGCCGCAGGCGCTGGGACTGACCACCTTCGAAAAACGCGTCTTCAGCGTGCCGTTGGACGTCGAACCGATGGTGATGCACTACCGCACCGATCTGTTCGAGCAGTTCGGAATCGAAGTCCCGCGCACCTGGGACGAGTTCGAGGAGGTTGCGCGGACCGTGCGCCGCAAGGCCCCGGACCGGCGGCTGGCCACCTTCGCCACCGACGGCGCCATGCAGTTCGCGGCGCTCGCCTGGCAGGCCGGCGCGCAGTGGTTCGACACCTCGGACGGCGCCTGGAACGTGTCGCTGGCCGATGAGCCGAGCCGGCGCGTCGCGTCCTACTGGCAGCGGCTGATCGACCAGGACCTGGTCTTCATGAACTCCGTGGACAGCCGCCAGAGCGACGCGCAGATCAGCAACGGTCTGGTTCTCGTCCGGCTCAGCGGAGCCTGGGACGCCGGCGCGCAGATGAACGCGCGGCCCGCCCAGAAGGGCAAGTGGGCTGTGGCCCCGCTGCCCCAGTGGGACCCTGCCGAGCCCGCCGTCGGCACCCATGGCGGCTCCACCTTCGCGGTCACCAAGGACAGCCGGCACCCGGAGGCCGCCCTGGAGTTCATCGAGTGGCAGGTGTCGCACCCCGACGCGTTGCGCGCCCGGCTCTCCAGCGGTGCCAGCAGCCAGTATCCGGCCGCCCCCGGCCTCGTCGCCGTCGGCCGCAAGGCCTTCGACCGCAGCTACTACAGCGGCCAGGACATCTACACGCTCTTCGAGCAGGAGGCCCACAAGATCCGGGACGGCTGGATCTGGGGACCGCGGATGACCGCCACCACCAAGGTGATGCAGGACGGGTTCGCCCGGGCGAGCGGCGGTCAGGGTTCGCTGATCGACTCGGTACGCGCCGCCCAGCGGGGCACCATGCCCGACCTCAGGGCTCTGGGCCTCGCCACCACCGAGCACAGCAGCTGACCCCGTCCATCACTCCTTCCACGCCCCCAGCAGCAGAGAGGCAGGTGACACCCATGACCGCGCCCGCTCCCACGCTCACCTCCGCGCGCCCGGCGAACGCCCCGTCGGCCGCCACGCCCGCGCGCTCCACCCGCAAGTCGGCCCGGCGTCGTGAACTCGGTGCCTGCGGCGTCCTGATGACACCGTTCTTCGTGCTCCTTGTGACGGTCTTCCTGATCCCGGTCGGGACGGCCGTCTGGCTCAGCTTCTTCAGCGACGACCAGCCCGGGCTCGGCTTCGGCCCGGAGCGCACGGTCTTCGTCGGGCTCCGCAGCTACACGGCCGTGCTGACCGACCCGACGTTCCTCGGCGGCCTGGCCACCGTGTTCCTGTACTGCGTGGTCTACATACCGGTGATGGTGGTCGGCGCCCTCGCACTGGCGCTGCTGCTCGACTCCGGGGTGGTACGGCTGCGCGCCTGGGCGCAGCTCGGCCTGTTCCTGCCGCACGCCGTGCCCGGCATCATCGCGGCGGTCATCTGGCTGTACCTGTACACCCCCGGGCTGAGCCCGGTGATCGACCTGCTCGGCAAGGCCGACATCACCGTCGACTTCCTCGGTGTGCACACCGTGCTGCCGTCCATCGTGAACATCGCGCTGTGGAGCAACCTCGGCTACAACATGGTCGTGTTCTACGCCGCCCTGCAGGCCGTGCCGCGCGAGGTGATCGAGGCCTCGGTCGTCGACGGTGCCGGACCGGTCCGTACCGCGCTCCAGGTCAAGACGCCCCTGGTGCGCTCGTCCATCGTGATGGTGGCGATGTTCACGCTGATCTTCGCGCTCCAGCTGTTCACCGAGCCGATGCTGCTCAGCCAGTCCACCCCGATGATCAACTCTCGTTTCTCGCCGAGCATGTACATCTACGACGCGGCGTTCACCCGTAACAACTACGGCCTGGCCGCGGCCGCCTCGGTCGTCCTGCTGATCTGCACGATCGCCCTCTCCTACGGTGTCACCCGCTGGACAAACCGCGCCAACGCCCCCGAGGAGGCCGCCCGATGAGTGCGACGAGCACCACCCGTACCGCCGCCGCACTGCGGCCCCGGCTCCTCGGACGCTCCGTCGTCAACGCCGTGGTGGGCATCTCGGTGCTCTACACACTGTTGCCGGTGCTGTGGCTGGTGCTCGCGGCGTCGAAGGACCGGGACGCCCTGTTCGGCAGCGACGTCCTGTCACCGCACCACTTCGCCTTCGTGCAGAACCTCAAGGACGTGTTCGCCATGGACGGCGGACTGTACGGGCGGTGGTACGGGAACAGCCTGCTGTACGCGGTCCTCGGTGCCGCGCTCGGTGCCCTGGTGAGCATCGCCTGCGGCTATGCGTTCGACAAGTACCGCTTTGCGCACAAGGAGAAGCTCTTCGGCCTGGTCCTCGCCGCCGTCATGGTGCCGCAGACCGTGCTCGCGCTGCCGCTGTACCTGATGGCGTCCGCCACCGGTCTGGTGAACACCTTCTGGGCGGTCTTCATCCCGGTGCTCTTCAACCCGTTCGGCGTCTACCTCGGCCGGATATTCAGCCAGGGCTACGTGCCCGACGAGGTGCTCGAAGCGGCACGGGTGGACGGAGCCGGCGAGCTGACCACGTATCTCCGGGTCTCGTTGCGGATGCTGGGGCCGGGTCTGGTCACCGTTTTCCTCTTCCAGCTCACCGCCATCTGGAACAACTTCTTCCTGCCGATGGTGATGCTCTCCGACCAGAACCTGTATCCGGTCAGTCTGGGGCTCTACACCTGGAACAGCTCCGCCACCGTCTCCCCCGAGTACTACCCCGTCGTGATCATGGGCTCGCTACTCGCAGTGCTGCCCCTGATCCTCGCGTTCGCCCTGCTCCAGCGGTTCTGGAAGTCGGGGCTCACCGCGGGCGCCGTCAAGTAGCCGGGCCGTCCGTCCCCGGCCCGCACCACTCCCGTACCAGGAGCAAGATGCCCAGCACCACCCCGCCCGTCCCGATCACCGCCACCGGACGTCGGCGGCCGCGCGCCGCCGTCGCCATGAAACCGGATGCCGCGGCCGCCCTCCTCACCCCGCGGTCGCTGGCAGCGTTCGCCGAGGTGTGTGATCTCGCCCCGCCGCCCGTCCTCGACGACTTCACCACCGATCGGGCCCGCGCCACGCTCGCGGACACGGAGGTCCTGGTCACCGGCTGGGGCTGCCCGCCGCTCGACGAAGCGGCGCTGGCCGCGGCGCCCCGGCTGCGCGCCGTCGTCCACACGGCGGGCAGCGTCCGCGGGCACGTCACCGAGGCCTGCTGGGAACGCGGCATCGAGGTGTCGTCGGCCGCGGCGGCCAACGCCCTGCCGGTCGCGGAGTACACCGTCGCGATGATCCTGCTCTCCGGCAAACGGGTCCTGGAGCGGGCCCACGACTACCGGGCCGCGCGCCACCGCGACGACTGGCTGCGCACCTCCGCCGAGGTGGGCAACTACGGCCGGACCGTGGGCATCCTGTCCGCCTCGCTGATCGGCCGGCGGGTCGTCGAGCTGCTGCGCCCGTACGACCTGCGGGTGCTGCTGCACGATCCGTACGTCTCCGGGGAGGAGGCCGAGGAGCTGGGGGTGCACCTGTGCGGCCTCGCCGAACTCTTCGCACGGAGCGACGTGGTGAGCGTCCACACCCCGCTGCTGCCCACCACCCAGGGTCTGGTCAGCCGCGAACTGCTCACGTCGATGCGCCCCGACGGGGTGCTGATCAACACCTCCCGGGGCGCCGTCATCGACCAGGACGCGCTCACCGACGTGCTCGGGCAGCGCCGGATCCGGGCGATCCTCGACGTCACCGACCCCGACACACTGCCCTCGGAGCATCCGCTCTGGGAGTGCGAGAACGCCCTGATCACTCCGCATCTGGCGGGCTCGCAGGGCAACGAGTGGCAGCGGCTGGTCGACCTGGCGGTCGGCGAGGCCGGCCGCTGGGCCGCGGGCGACGGCTTCGCCCACCCCGTACACCGCGAAAGGCTGGCATTCCTCGCATGACCTCCCCTCTTGAACTTCCCTCGGACGACCGCGTCCTGAGCCCGTACACCGGCTTCACCCGGGCGCACTGGGAGGCGGCGGCGGACGGGCTGCTGCGGGCCGCGTGGCGGTGGTCCACCCCGGGCTGCGCACTGCTCGACCTGCCGGGGCGGCCGTCCGCGTCCGGGGTGCGCTCGGACGGCCTGGAAGGCTATGCCCGCACGTTCCTCGCCGCCGCGTTCCGGGTCGCGGGCGCGGACGGGAAGGACCCGCACGGCTGGCTCGACCGGTACGCGGAGGGGCTCGCCGCCGGCACCCGGACGCCGGGCCGGGACGATCCGGAGTCGTGGCCGCTGATCCTCGACCACCATGTGCAGGGCCAGCCGATGGTCGAGTCCGCCTCGGTCGCCATCGGGCTGCGGCTGACCCGCCCCTGGCTGTGGGACCGGCTGGACCCCGGGGTCCAGGACCGTGCCGAGGAGTGGCTGCGGGGATCGCTGCGGCACACCCCCGCCCCGAACAACTGGTACCTGTTCCCGTACTCCGTGGCCGCGTTCCTGGAGTCGGTGGGCCGCGGCGACGCGGAGACGGCCCGGGCGAAGGAGCGGGCGCTCGGCCTGCTGGAGGGCTGGTACCGCGGACAGGGCTGGTACTCCGACGGTGACGGCCGCGCGTTCGACCACTACAACGGCTGGGCGCTGCACCTCTACCCGGTACTGGACGCCCATCTGTCGGGCGACCCGGAGCTGTCCGCGCGCTACGGCTCCCGGCTGCGCGAACACCTCGACGGGTTCTCCCTGCTCTTCGGCGCGGACGGTGCCCCGATCCACTTCGGGCGTTCGCTGACCTACCGGTTCGCGGCCGGAGCGGCAGTCGCACTGGGGGCCGTCTCCGGGCACACCCCGCTCTCCCCCGGCGTCTCGCGACGGGTCATCAGCGGATCGCTGCGCCACTTCCTGGACCGCGGCGCCACGGGCACCGACGGGCTGCTGAACCTGGGCTGGCACGGGCCGCACGAGGCGACGCTCCAGAACTACTCGGGACCCGCCTCCCCGTACTGGGCGTCCAAGGCCTTCGTCTCGCTGCTGGCTCCCGAGAGCCACCCGCTGTGGACGGCGACCGAGGAACCCGCGCCCAGCGAGGGCCCCGACCGGGTACTGGCGCTGCCGGCACCCGGTCTGCTGATCCAGTCCACCCGGGCGGACGGCATCGTGCGGCTGCACAACCACGGCAGCGACCATGTCCGCCCGCACGAGGGCGAGTCGGGTGTGCAGGACGATCCGCTGTACAGCCGCCAGTCGTACTCCACGGCGACCGGTCCCACGTCGAAGGCGAACGCGGCGGACAACCATCTGGCCGTCGTCGTCGCCGGAGCACGCAGCGGCCGCCGCAGCATCCGTCCGCTGGGCGCCGGAGGCGGCGACGGCTGGGGCTGGGCCGCCTCCTGGCACCGCCCCGTCTTCACCTCGGGTCCCCCGATGGTGCCGGGGATGCGGGTGGAGAGCGTCACCGTCGTCCGCGGCCGCTACGAGCTGCGGGTGCACCGGGTCCTGGGTGCGCCGGCCGGGGCGCGGGTGGAGCAGACGGGCTGGGCGACCGGCCCGGACGGCGCCGTGCGTTCCGAGCTGCACGGCCTGCACGGCTGGGAGACCCGGGACGAGATACGGGCCCCGCAGGGCACGGCGTACACCCAGTGGGCGGTGCTGCCGAGGCTGGGCGCGGACGCGGAGGGAACGGCGGTGCTGGTGTCGCTCGCCTCGCTGACCGCCGAGCCGGAGGCGACGTCGCTCGCGACCGCGGTGAGCGGGGTGAGCGTGGACGGTGACACGGTCGAGGCCGTCTGGGCGGACGGTGGGGCGACGATGCGTATCGCCTTCGGCCCCCTCACGGTCGAGCAGCGCTGACCGTCCGTCCGCCGGGCGGTCCCACGACCGTCCGGCGGACAGCCGGGCGTGTCCCGCGGAGCACGGAGGCGGCCCGACGTCCCCGGACGCACCTGCCGCGCATCAGGCGTCGACGCGGATCACCACCGCGAGCGTGCGCGGTCCGTGCACGCCCTCCACCCGTTCCAGCTCGATGTCGGACGTGGCCGACGGCCCGCTGATCAGTGTCGTCGGCCGCTCCGGCACCAGTCGTGCCACCGCCTCCGGCACTCCCACCTCGACCGCCGACAGATCGACGACGCACACATGCAGATCGGGGACGAGCGAGAGTGCCCGCCGTCCCTGGCCGGGCGAGCCGTCGAGGAAGATCGTGCCGGTCTCGGCGCAGCCGACGGCCGACGCGGTGACCACTGCGTCCAGCGCGTCGAGGCCGGGTGCCGGAATGCCGGCGGAGTCCTCCTGGACCTCCCCGTCGTACGCACCGAGCCACTGCGCGTCGAGCCCGCCGGGCACCCCGATCCTCCGCGCGCCGAGCTCGCCCAGCACCTGAGCGATCACCTCCGCGGTGCGGGCGGCCGTGCAGGTGTGCACCTGCGCCCGGTAGTCGACGAGCCGGTCGGTGAAGAGCGCGAGGCGCTCGTCGTCGGGGAGGGTGCGGCCGGTCCGGTAGCCGCGCGGGACGGCGGTGACCGGGGCCGGGGCGAGAGCCAGGGCGTCGCGGACCCGGCCGAGCACCGTTTCGCGAGCGGTCGTCACTTCTCCTCCTCCTGCTGCTGGTTCCGGTCGTGCTCCGCGGCGGCGGCCCGCATGGTCGCGGCGCCCTCGGCGGACGCCAGCCACGACCGGAAGGTCTGCTTCGGCGGAGCCGCCGTGTCACGGCTGTCGCTCCATCCGCCGAACGGCGGCGGCAGGTGCGAGATCTTCCCGTCCCGCCCCGCGACGACGCGCCCGATCCCCGCGGCCTTCTGGGCCGCAGTGAACAGCGAGGGCCGCTTCATCACCCCGGCCGCCGCCTTCATCGCCAGCTTCTCCGCCGTCGTACCGGTCCGTTCGGTGTCCTGGTGGCGCAGCTCGACCAGCAGCGACGGGATGTCGATCTTGACCGGGCAGGCGTCGAAGCAGGCGCCGCAGAGGCTGGAGGCGTACGGCAGCGAGCTGTTGGGGTCGTGCTTGGCCGCGTGCATCCCGGCGAGCTGCGGGGTGAGGACCGCCCCGATCGGTCCGGGGTAGGTCGAACCGTACGCGTGGCCGCCGGCGCGTTCGTAGACCGGACAGACGTTGAGGCAGGCCGAGCAGCGGATGCAGTTGAGCGCCTCACGGCCGATCCGGTCGGCGAGCGCGGCGGTCCGCCCGTTGTCGAGGAGGATCAGATGGAAGTCCTGCGGGCCGTCGCCCGGTGTCACGCCGGTCCACATCGAGGTGTACGGGTTCATCCGCTCCCCGGTCGACGAGCGCGGCAGCAACTGGAGGAAGACCTCCAGGTCCTGGTAGCGCGGCAGCACCTTCTCGATGCCCATCACGGTGATCAGGGTGTCGGGCAGGGTCAGGCACATGCGTCCGTTGCCCTCGGACTCGACCACGGCCAGCGTGCCCGTCTCCGCCACACCGAAGTTGGCGCCGGACACCGCGACCTTCGTCGTCATGAACTTCTCGCGCAGATAGGCCCGGGCCGCGGCGGCGAGATGGGCGGGCACGTTGTCGAGCCGAGGGTCGACGCCCGGGATCTCCTTGAGGAAGATCTGCCGGATCTCGTCGCGGTTGCGGTGGATCGCCGGCACCAGGATGTGCGACGGCTTGTCGTGGGCGAGCTGCACGATGAGCTCGGCAAGGTCCGTCTCGTACGGGGTGATGCCGATCGATTCGAGGTGCTCGTTGAGGCCGATCTCCTGGGTGGCCATCGACTTGACCTTGATGACCTCCTTCGATCCGGTCGCCCGGACGAGCCGGGCGACGATCTCGTTGGCCTCCACGCCGTCGCGTGCCCAGTGGACTGTGCCGCCCCGCTCGGTGACCTTCCGCTCCAGCTGCTCCAGGAGTTCGGGCAGCCGGTTCATGGTGTCGGTCTTGACGGCCGCGCCGGCGTCGCGCAGCTGTTCCCAGTCGGGCAGTTCACCGGTGACGTTGAGGCGCTTGGCCCGGATCGTGCGGGTGGCCCTGCCGAGGTTGCGGCGGAGCTGTTCGTTGCGGAGCTCGTCGTGGGCGGCGGCGGGGAACGTCCGGTCGCCGCGCAGATTGCCCGTCCCGTACGGGGAGCGGGGCGGGGTGGCGGGCATGCCGAGGAAGGTGCTGCTCATCGGACGGCCTCCGTCAGGACGTACGGCGAGGTGCGGGTGGAGGAGAGGATCTGTGCGAGGTGCAGGGTGCGGGTGCCCGACCTGATGCGGGAGAGTCCACCGCCGATGTGCATCAGACAGGACGAGTCCCCGGCGGTGCACACATCGGCTTCCGTGGCGCCGATGTGGCGCATCTTGTCCTGGAGCATCGCAGTGGACGTCTCGGCGTTCTTCACCGCGAAGGTGCCGCCGAACCCGCAGCAGGCGTCCGCCTCGGGGAGCTCCACCAGGTCGATCGAGTCGACGGCCCGGAGCAGCTTCAGCGGCTTCTCGCCGACGCGCAGCATCCGCAGGGAGTGGCAGGTGGGGTGGTACGTGACGCGGTGCGGGAAGTACGCGCCGACCCGGGTGACGTCCAGGACGTCGACGAGGAACTCCGACAGTTCGTACGTCTTCGCCTTGACGGTGGCGACGCCCGCGCGCAGCGCGGCGTCCCCGTACCGCTCGGCGACGAGCGGGTGCTGATGGCGGACCGAACCGGCGCAGGATCCCGACGGCATGACGACGGCGTCGATCGACGTGTCGCCGAACTGCTCGGCGAAGTTCCGTACCAGGGGTACGGGCTCGCGCTGGTAGCCGGTGTTGATGTGCATCTGGCCGCAGCAGGTCTGCCCCGGCGGGAACACCACGTCGTGGCCGAGGCGGGCGAGCAGGACCGCGGTGGCTTTCACCGCCTCCGGGAAGAGTGTGTCTCCCAGACAGGTGGCGAAGAGTCCGATGCGCATGGACCCTCTCCGATCTTTTCTCTGGCCTTTGTATGGTCGGACCATACTAGTATCGGTCCGCAGAGGGAAGGGTCCCGACACCCGGGCGACGGGTTCAGGACATGCGTCGGGGGGGGGGCCGCCCGGGGGGGGGGGGGGGCGTCCGGGGCGGGGGCCGGGGGCACGCAAGGGGGGCCGGCCGGGGCGGCGCCACGGCGCTGCGTTCCTGGTAGGCG
>NZ_JBHVWN010000029.1:29690-87476 GCF_042882275.1 Streptomyces sp. NPDC058231
GTGGTTTTGTGCTCTGGGGGGGGGGGGCCGCCTGGGGGGGCGCGGCCCGTCCCCCCCGATCCCACCGCCGTGCGGGCTACTCGCCCTCTGCCACGAGGGTGCCGTGCAGGCTGCGGATGTGCTGTTCGACCAGGTCGGCCGCGTCCGGTCCCCGGCCCGCGCGCACCAGGCGCAGCAGTTCGGCATGGTCCGCGCCCAGTCCGGCCGCGGTGGCCGGCCAGTCCTCGACCTCCTCCAGCGCCCGCAGGATCAGCGGACGCACCGACTCGCGCACGGCCGAGGTGAGGGTGGAGTTCAGTTCGTTGCCGGAGCTGCGGGCGATCTGGACATGGAACCGGGTGTCCAGCTCGTTGAACTCGGCCACGCCGACACCCGGCTCCGCCATCCGCGCGAGCAGCTCGTCGGCCTCGTCCAGGTCCGCCTCGGAGGCATGCGTGGCCGCCGCCTCGAAGCTGGACCTCTCCAGCACGACGCGCGCTTCGAGGACGTCCTCCAGGCTGTAGCTGCCGAGGGCGAAGTGCAGCCGCAGCAGCCGGCCCAGGGCCCCGTCGGGGTTGCGCACGATCCGCGCCCCGGCATCGGGGCCGCGCCCGGGCTGGGCGACGAGCACCCCGATCGTCTCCAGCACCCTCAGCGCCTCGCGCAGCGCGGACCTGCTGACCCCGAGCACCGGTGCCAGTTCGCGCTCCGGCGGCAGCCGGTCGCCGGCCTTGAGCTCGCCGGCGAACACCCGCTCCTCGATGCTCTGGAGCACCAGCTCGTGCGTACGGGACTGCCGTACGGGTTGCCACTCGACGGGCATCCGTCACCACCTGCCTCGTCCGGAACCTTCCGACGAAGGTCATCCCTGGCGTCCGATTGTTCAACTATGTCACACAAGGCATGTGGTCGGACCAAAGACGAGAGAGGGCTCCCAGCGGCCCCTGATCACACCGGAAACTGGCCGCGCCCGCACCTGAGCCCACTGCGTCCGCTGCGGGAACCACGCCCTCGACGGAGCGGGGCGGCGCGCCGGCGCACACCGGGCCCGCGCCGGTCAGGCGAGGACGAGCAGGTCCATCCAACTGGTCGCGGGCTGGTCCGGATCCTCCGCCACCGCCTCGCGCAGCCGTGCCATGCCGCGCCGGAACTCGTCGTCGGTGATGCCGCGCAGTTTGGCGTCCGAGTCCCGGCGGATCCGGTCGGCGAACTGTGCCAGGTTCGCGGCGCTCTGCTGCGGTACTGAGCGCAGCGCCACGTACGGGAATCCGGCTGCGGCGAACGCGGTGCGGATCTGCTCGACGGTCGGATACGTGTCGACGATCCGGGCGGTCTCGGGGAAGAACCGCACACGCAGGTCGCGCTCGCAGCGACCGGGGAACGAATTACGGATCAGAACCGGGGCGCCCGGCTTCAGCGCCCTGCGCAACTCGCGTGCGGCGGTGGCCGGATCGGAGACATGGTGGATGACCGATCCGAGCCAGGCCGCGTCCGCGCAGCCGTCCGGCACGGGCAGCGCCTCGGCACGTCCGGGGAGGACCTCGATGTCCGGGGTGTCGGGGATCAGGGCGCGCATGGCGTCCGACGGCTCGACGGCCAGCACGCGGACACCGAACCAGTCGCTGAACGCGGAGGCGAACGCCCCGGTGCCGGCTCCGACGTCCAGGACCGTACGTCCGGGGGCCAGGTCCACCGCGGAGGCGATGGCGTCGCGCCAGTCCGCGAGACCGGCGCGAGGAATCTCGCGCGCCTCGCGGTACTCCTCGGCGAAGGCACGACCCTCGGCGGTCCCCGTCATGTCGCCCCTGCCTCACGGCTGTCGATGCGCCGGACAACGGCGAGCCGTCGTCCGGTCCCGGCCCCGGATGCTAACGAGCCGCTCTTCGAATTATCTAGACCAAAGCTCTCGTGGGACACGTTCCGGCATCCGGCCGGTTCAGTCGGCGAAGGTCCCGTGGCGGCCCGCACCGCCGCCGAACCGGTCGGCACCCGCCTGGGTCTCCCCGGCGGTGAGCGGGACCAGGCCGTGCCGGTACTCGGCGGCCAGGGCATCCGGTTCGCTCAGACCGTGCTGTTCACGCACGGAGAGCCGGTCGTGGCGCAGGCAGAGCTGCGGGAACGCGGCGATCTCCGCGGCGAGCCGTTCCGCCGCCCGGCGGGCTTCTCCGGACGGCACCAGCCGGTTGGCGAGCCCGATGTCGTACGCCTCGGCGGCCGCGACCGGACGGCCGGTGAGAATCATGTCCATGGCGCGGCTCTCACCGATCAGCCGCGGCAGACGCACCGTTCCTCCGTCCACCAGCGGAACACCCCAGCGGCGGCAGAAGACCCCGAAGACCGCGTCCTCCTCCACGACCCGCAGATCGCACCAGACGGCGAGTTCCAGGCCGCCGGCCACCGCGTGTCCGGAGACCGCGGCGATGACGGGTTTGCTCAGCCGCATCCGGGTGGGCCCCATCGGCCCGTCCCCGTCGGCGAGGACCTTGTTGCCGCGCTCCGTACCGATGCCCTTGAGATCGGCCCCGGCGCAGAATGTGCCGCCCTCGCCCCAGAGAACGGCGACGGATGCCTCCGGATCGGCATCGAACCGGCGGAAGGCGTCGGCCAGTTGGGCCGCGGTCGGTCCGTCGACTGCGTTGCGGACCTCGGGGCGGCTGAGGACCACCGTGAAGACGGGGCCGTCCCTCTCGATCCGCACCGCCGGAGCTTGCTCGGTCACCGGTTCTCCCGTAAAGCGGTCTCGCAGGGCCGCCCGGCGGAGGATTCCGACGACCGGAGTACCGGATGGTACCGACGGAGTGCGCGGTCGTGGCCGCCTTCCCGCCAACCGGGCGGGATGCCCGGGCGGAGGCACACGGTGCGTCCGCACCATGGACGGCACGTCGAGCCGTCGCCGCACACTCTTCCGTACCGGCGTCGAAAAGGATCGGGTTAGTCTGTCCGTACTACCGGACACGGGGTGCCCCGCCGAGGGCTGAGATCACACCCGTCGAACCTGAACCAGTTCGTACTGGCGGAGGGATGTCTTTCATGCCTGTGACGCATGTTTCCGGCGGTCTGCCCACCGACACCGGGCAGACCGTCTTCGACGGCAGGATGCCGGCGGCCCCCGGCGACCTGAGCGTCGAGACGCACGGCATCGAACCGGTCCCCGAGAGCAACCGTTACGGCGGTCCCGGGCGCCTGTTCACCGTATGGTTCGCCCCCAATCTGACGATGACGGGCGTGTTCACCGGCACCGTCGGCATCGCGCTCGGCCTGGACTTCGCCACGGCGCTCGCCGCCGTCGTGCTGGGCACCGTGATCGGTGCGGTGCCCACGGCCTATCTGGGCACCTGGGGCAGCCGGACCGGCGCCGGGCAGCTGCCGCTGGCGCGCCTCGCGTTCGGCCGCGCCGTGACCGTACCCGGCATCCTGCAGTGGCTTTCCTCGGTCGCCTGGGACGCGCTGATCGGACTGTTCGGCGGGGACGCGCTCGCGCGGCTGTGCGGCTGGCCGTTCTGGCTCGGCGTCCTGGTCATGATGCTGGCCCAGGGCGCCCTCGGTGTGCTGGGCTACGAAGCCATCCACCGGCTCCAGATCGTGATGACCTTTGTGCTCGCCGCAGCGTTCGCGCTGATCGCGTGGCGGCTGCTCGACGGGGTCCACCCGGTCGGCGCGGGTACCGCGCACGGTGCCGATCAGGCCGGCGCTTCCGTCCTCACCAGCACCATCGCGCTGAGTCTGACCCTGTCCTGGGCCCCATACGCCAGCGACTTCAGCCGCTACCTGCCGCGCACCACCTCGCGCCCCCGCATGTTCTGGTACACGATGCTCGGCCTGGTGATGTCGTTCGTGGCCGTCCAGGCGCTCGGGCTGCTGGGCGCTTCCGTGCTCACCGACCAGACCGCCGCGGGTGTGGACAAGCTGCTGGGCGGCGGTGTGCTCAGCGCGTTCGGGCTGCTCGCCGTGGCACTGGCGGCCCTCTGCAGCAACGCCATGAACGACTACAGCGGGTCCCTGGCCCTGCAGACCGTCGGGGTGCGCATTCCGCGGCCCGTGGCCGCCGCGCTCGCCGCGGCACTCGGCTTCCCGCTGGTGCTGTGGATGCATGCCGCGGACACCACGGCCCGCTTCCAGAACGTGCTGCTCTTCGTCGGCTACTGGATTCCCGGGTTCGTGGCGATCGTCATCGTCGACTGGCTCGCCCGGTCCCGGGCGCGGGGCGGCGCCGCGATCGACCTCGCGGCCGAAACCGGCCGTCCCCAGTCCGGATGGATCGCGCTGCCGGCATTCGTCATCGCCTTCGCCGCGGCCGTACCGTTCATGGACACCAGCCTGTACGTGGGTCCGGTGGCGTCCGCCCTGCACGGCGCCGACCTCTCCTACTACGTGGCATTCCTCGTGGCGCTCGCCGTCTACGCGCCGCTGCGGCTGCGCCGCCGCCCACAGCCCTGATCCGGCTCGCAACCGGCGGAGGACCCCGGCGTCCCCGCCACCGGAACGACACCCCCTCCCCACGGAGCGACATCCCATGCCCTCGACATCCGCCGATCTCGCCGCCTTCGTCCCGCAGGCTCTCGCCCGCGTGCGGGCGGACGCCCCGTTGGTCCAGTGCCTGACCAACTCGGTGGTCACGGGGTTCACCGCCAATGTCCTGCTCGCGCTGGGCGCCTCACCGGCCATGGTCGACATCCCGGACGAGGCCGGTCCGTTCGCCCGGATCGCCTCCGGTGTCCTGGTCAACCTCGGCACCCCGCACGCCGAGCAGCGCTCCGCCATGACCGAGGCCGCGCGGGCAGCGGCCTCGGCCGGTACGCCGTGGGTCCTCGACCCGGTGGCGGTGGGCGCGCTTCCGGTCCGTACCGCGCTGGCACGGGAACTCCTGGGCCTGCGACCGGCGGTGATCCGGGGGAACGCGTCCGAGATCATCGCGCTCGCGGGCGCGGGCGGCGGCGGCCGTGGCGTGGACTCATCCGACGACGTCGCGGCCGCCGAGGAATCGGCGCGCGAGCTGGCCGGCAGGACCGGCTGTGTCGTCGCCGTCTCCGGCCCGGTGGACGTCGTCACCGACGGGGAGCGGTCCGCCAGGATCGCCAACGGGCATGCCCTGTTGACGCGGGTGACGGGAGGCGGCTGCGCACTGGGGGCGGTGATGGCGGCGTTCGCAGCGGTCGACGAGGACCGGTTCGCCACGACGGTGGCCGCCGTGGCCGCGTACACGGTGGCCGCCGAGCAGGCCGCGAAGGAGGCGTCCGGCCCCGGCAGCTTCGCCGTCGCGTTCCTGGACGCACTCGCCGCACTGGGAGGGACGGATCTCGCCGGACGGATGGCTCTCGCATGACCGCGGCACCGGTCGATCTGTCGGTCTACCTGGTCACGGACACGGCCCAGTGCGCCGCCCACGGCCGGAGCGTGGCCGGAACCGTCGCCCTGGCAGTGGCCGGAGGCGTCACCGCCGTGCAGATCCGGGAGAAGCACGCCGACGGCGGGGAGTTCCTGCGCACGGTGCTTGAGGTGGCCGCCGTACTCCCCGAACGAGTGGCGCTGATCGTCAACGACCGGGTGGACGTGTTCCTGGCGGCCCGTGCCGCCGGCGCACGTGTGACGGGGGTTCACGTCGGCCAGTCGGATCTGCCACCCGCCGCCGTACGCGAACTGATCGGGGAGCACGCGGTTCTGGGCCTGAGCGCGGCCACGCCCGCCGAACTGCGCGCCGCCGCCGAGGATCCGGCAGGCATCCACCACGTGGGCATCGGGGCGCTGCACGCGACCCGGACCAAGGCGGACGCCCCGGCCGCACTCGGCCGGGCAGGCTTCGCCCGCCTCGCCCGGCTCGGTGGCCTGCCCGCCGTGGCCATCGGCGGCATCACCCCGGACGACCTGCCACACCTGCGGGAGGCCGGAGCGGTGGGGGCCGCCGTCGTCTCCGGTATCTGCGCCGCCGAGGATCCCCGCGCGGCGGCCCGTGCGTACGCTCTGGCCTGGACCCGTACCCAAGAGGAGAACTCCGCATGACCGCACCGCCCCGCGTGCTGACGATCGCCGGATCCGACTCCGGCGGAGGAGCCGGGATCCAGGCCGACCTGAAGACGATGCTGGCGCTCGGCGCCCACGGCATGAGCGTGCTCACAGCTGTCACGGCGCAGAACTCCCTGGGCGTGCAGGGTGCGTGGGAGCTCCCCGTGGAGGCGGTCCGTGCGCAGTACCGCAGCGTCGTCGACGATATCGGCGTCCAGTCGGTGAAGACCGGGATGCTCTCCTCCCCCGCCCTGGTCACGGCGGTCGCCGAGCTGCTGTCGGATTCGGCGGTCCCGGTGGTCGTGGACCCGGTGAGCGTCTCCAAGCACGGGGACCGGCTGCTGGCCGACGAGGCCCTGGACGCGGTACGGACCGAACTGCTGCCGACCGCGACGGTGGCCACGCCCAATCTCGACGAGGTGGCGCAGCTCACCGGCGTAGCGGTGTCGGACGAGGCGGACATGCGCCGCGCCGCCGCGCGACTGCTCGCGTACGGGCCCCGCTGGGTGCTGGTGAAGGGCGGTCACCTGCCGGGTGAGGCGGTGGACCTGCTCACCGACGGCGACGAGGAGCACTGGCTGCGCGCCCCGCGTCACGACAACCGCCACACCCACGGCACGGGCTGCACGCTCGCCTCGGCCATCGCGGTGGGCCTGGCACAGGGCCGACCGGTACCGGATGCGGTGCGGCGGGCGAAGGAGTACATCACCGGGGCGATCGCGGCGGGTTTCGCGTTGGGGGCCGGCATCGGGCCGGTGGACCACGGCTGGCAGTTCCGCGAGCGCATCTGACGCCGCCGGAAGGTGAACCGGCCGCCGTTCCGGCGGTCTTCGTGACCGCTGGAGTGCGCGAGGAGGACGCCTCGGCCGGGCTTGTGCCCAGGCGTCCCGCTCCTTGACCCACTTGCCCCGTTCCTCGAGGGCGATCCACTCCTCGCAGCGATCGACGAGACCTCGAGACGGGGCGGTGCCAGGCGCCAGGTCTCGCTCCTGTGCAGCAAGTCTTCACGTGCGCGATGCGGCGTTGCCGCAGAGGCCCGGCAGCATCGCGAAACCGAAGTGGATCAATGGGTCGTGATCATCGCGTTGTGGTCACTCTGAGCGATCAATTCGTGACGAACGGTTGTGAGGACACGACCCCAAGGCACGGAGCTGCCCTCCTATGCGACGCTTCACCCTCGAGCTCGGCACCATCGCCGCGGCCACGCTGCTCGCCCTCACCGTCGGCCCGGCCGGGCCGGCCCAGGCAACCGCCCCCACCAAGGCCGCCGCGAACACGGCGTACTTCAACCTGCGCGACGTGCAGGGAGCGAATTTCACGATCCTGCTCAACGACGCCGCGAAGATCAAGGAAGCCCGCGAGATCGTCGCCGACGGGCTGCACAAGATCGTCGTCGGTCGGATCGTGAAGAGGACCGCAAGCTACAACCCGCAGTGGGAATTCCACCTCAACCCCGACACGGTCACCTTCGCCGACATGGCCATCGAGGTCTGTGACGCGACAATCCGCTACACCAACGACCATCTCGACGAAGCCGGCGGCCCCTTCCTGCCCGGCCTGTACTGGTGCCCCTGGACCGGCCGACTCACCGCCGAGGTCCCCGCACCGTAACCGTGTGGCGAGTTCCGCCACCGAGCGAACCGAACCCACTGCCAGGGCACTTGCCGAACGGCCCGCGGAACTCAGCGACATGGCGGCGGCAGGCCGGACGGGCCCGCGATCGGGGTCGCTGGCCCGCTCCTCATCACCGCATCCGGTCACCACCGAGGCGGCCGCGCCGACGGCCTCCGCCGGCAGGCGCCCGGAGGCGGGCCTCATGCCGGTTCAGCGAGTCTGGTCCGTGGGCCGGATCAGGATCTCGTTGACGGCAACGTGGGCGGGCTGGGTGACCGCGTAGACGACGGCGGCTGCGATGTCCTCGGGCTGGAGCGTCCGCATGGACTCGGCCATGCTCTTGGCCGCGGCCTGGATCGTCGGGTCGGTGATGTGGCCGGCCAGCTCGGTCGATACGAATCCGGGCTCGATGACGACGACCCGCACCCCCTGCTCCGTGACCTCCTGGCGCAGGGCCTCCGAGAAGGCGGTGATGCCGAACTTGGTGGCTGCATACACTCCACTCGCGGCCGATGCCGTGCGCCCCGAAGTCGAGGAGATCTGCACCACAGCACCCTTGGACTCGAGCAGGTGAGGCAAGGCCGCATGGACCGTGTACATCGATCCGAGCAGGTTGGTCTCGACCATACGCACCCACTCCGTGATGTCCGAGCCCAGGATCGGGGCGCTGAGCATGACGCCGGCATTGTTCACGAGGATGTCGAAGGCGCCGAAATGCTCAACGGTCGCCGCGACCGCATCATTCACCGACCGGCGAACGGTGACGTCCATTTCAAGGGCGAGCATCTCGCCGGACGCGTCCTGAATCAGGGACTTCAACCGGTCGGTCCGCCGGGCCCCGACTGCAACCCGGGCACCCGCCTTCGACAAGGCGAGCGCGGTGGCCCGGCCGATGCCCGAGGACGCGCCAGTGACGAGAACGACCTTTCCTTCCAGGGCGTTGCTCACGTATTCCTCCCAGGAGTTCGTGGTTCGAATGCGATAACTGCCGGACACGCCGCCTGTTGCGGTTACCGACGGAGCAGAACATGACCGCACGGTCACATTGACCCTAACACCTAAACTGACCGCCGGGTCACCTTGTGCTAGGGTGCACATCGGAGGAAGACAGAGATGAATGAGACGACGGCCACCCCGGGTCAGCGGGCGGACATGGTGCGCAATCGGCGCCTCCTGCTCGACGCGGCGACCGAGGCCTTCGCCGAGCACGGGCTGGAGGCATCCATGGGCGAGATCGCCCAGCGCGCCGGTCTCGCCAAGGGCACGGTGTTCCGGCACTTCCCCACCAAGGAGGATCTGCTGTCGGCGATCATGCTCCGATTGCTCGACCAGCTCACCAGGACGGCTGACCGGCTCTGCGAAGCAGACGACACGGCTGCGGCGCTTCGCGAGTTCATGGCCGACGGCATCGAGGCGCTCGCGGCGGACCGGGCCTTCTGTGAAGTGATCGGACGCCCGTCCCTACAGCACTCCGAAGTGCGGGATGCGATCGCCGACCTCTGCGTTGCCGCTGAGGTGCTCACCGCTCGTGCACGCGAACAAGGCGCCATCCGCGGCGACATCAACGGAACGGACGTCGTGCTGCTGCTCGGCGGCATCCACCAGACAGCAGCGCCTCTGCTCGCGACACAGCCTCAGGCCTGGCGCCGCTACCTCGAGCTAGCCCTCGACGGGCTGCGGACCACCAGTCCGAGCGCACTGCCACATCAGCCGCCCCTCCGTCCCGACCTCACCACCTCTGTCACCGGCTGACTCACGATGCGTCCACGCCGATGGCCTCGCATCTCACTCGCCGGCAACCGCGCGCCTCGTCCAGTGCGCTTCGACGGCCGCGGCGACCTCGACGGGTTTCCTGCAGCAGTGGCCAACGGTTGCGGTCGAGCTTCACCACCTCGACAGCCCGCAGTGTGGCGGCGAGCTTCTCACCGAACTCGATCTGGCAGGCAGGATCGAGTACCCCCACGACACCAGGTACGGCGCGGACACCCTCCGTCGGGCCCCGCGGTGACCGTTATCGGGCGGGTCCTTGGGGACCGCGCCCGATAACGTGGCAGCCGCGGCCCGTCAGACGCTCGCGACGCCGTTCGTGTAACTCTTCATGTTGAACGTGCCGAAGCCGTTCTGCACGGGGTCACCGGTGTTGTTGATGCAGTGCAGGATGCCGCCGCCGCCGGCGCCGTTGAGGCAGACGGTCATCAGCGAGGTGAAGACGACGCCGGGAGTGTCGGGGACCTCGTAGGCGCGATCGGTGTAGATGTCGGCGTTGAGGTTGAAGAAGCAGTAGCTGCCCAGGCCCCAGGCGTGGTGCTCGGTGACGTGGTCGCCGACCTTGTAGGCGGCGTAGCCGTTGGTGTTGCCGTGCTTCCAGGCGGACTGCGTCGGGACGTCGTAGGGGTGCTCGTTCTGGAAGAAGTAGGTGCGGCCGTGGTTGCCGTTCCAGAGCACCTCGTACTTCTGGTGGTGCTCGACGAACAAGCCGTAGGCGGTGACCCGGTCGCCGTTGACGAGGAAGCCGGTGCCGGCGGGGTTGACCGACCAGCCCACCGTGCCGTCGAGGCCGTGGTCGGCACGCCAGGCCCAGACGTGGTCGACGATCACGTCGTTGCTGTCGATCTGGATGCTGACCTCGGTGCCGCCGGCGACGGCGCCGCCGATGCGGGGGAAGACGTCGAAGATCGCGGTGGGCCGGGCGGAGTGGTTTCTCCGGCTGAAGCTGTTGCCGACGCGGAGCAGGACGGGCGAGCTGGGCGAGGCGGCCTCGAGGATCACGCCGGCGACGGAGACGTCATCGACGTCGGCGACCTCGATGAGCGAGTTGCCGTGGACGGCCTGGAGGGTGGCCAGGCCCAGGCCCAGGACGACGGTGCCGGGCCGGAGCACCAGCAGCGGGGCGGACAGCGGGTAGACGCCGGGCGTGAACAGGAGGTGCTTGCCGAGGGCGAGCGCCAGGTTGATGGTGGCGGCGGAGTCGCCGGGCCGGGCCACGTGGAAGTCGGACAGCGGGATGCTGCGGCCGGCAGCCGGTCCGTGAGCCCAGGAGGTGCCGGTGCTGTTACGGCGCAGCGCGGGCACGAAGACCTGATAGTCGCCGTGGCGGTCGACGGTCAGGAACGGCTTCTCCCGCACGACCGGGGTGCGGTCGACGGTGGTGTAGGGCGGCGTGGGGAAAGACGTGTCGGGGGCGCCCTCGACGCCGACGAAGACCATGTTCCAGTTGGAGCTGGTCCAGCTGCCGATGGTGTCGTTGCGCGACAGCCACTGCTGCTGCGAGCCCGAGTTCACCTGGCCGTCCACCACACTGTCGGCCAGATAACCGCCACTGGACCACCCGTTGCCGGGCGGGCTCGGCATCAGGTTCATGTCGCCCTTGACGTGGACGCGGCGCAGCGGGGCGGCCTGGGCGACCGCCCAGCGCTCCAGCCCGTCCGGCGGCACGATGGTCAGGTTCTCGGCGGACCGCCAGAAGTCCTGGGTGCCGTTGCCGTCGAACCACTGGGCGTCGACCGTGACGTGCCCGTTGATCACGACGTCCGAGGGGCTCTCGCCGAGCCCCAGGACGTGGGTGTAGAACCCGACGTTGACGTCGACGTTGTAGGTGCCCGGCTTGAAGGCCAGGGCGTACCGCTCGGTGCCGAACTGGTTGGGCGCCTGGGCAGCGAACACGGCGTCGACCTGCGCCTGGATCGCCGCATCGCCCATGGACGGGTCGAAGACATGGACGTTCGGGCCCAGACCGACAGGTCTGTGCGCGGGCGACGCGGCAAAGGCCGATCCGGTGGCGATGCTGCCGGCCAACGGTATCGCGGCAGCGGCGGCCGCCCCGCGAAGGACGGAACGGCGAGTGGGAATGACGGACACGGCTCTCCCTTAAGGGGTGGACGGAGAAGGAGAATGCGGCTGGTCCTAACCGCGGGAGAGCGCTCTCAGAGACGAAGTGAATCATCACGGTTATGCAGCGTCAATGAACGGGACGTAAGCCTTTTCCAACCTGGTGGTAGCAGCCACGAGTTGGACACTCCTGCGCAACGACGCCTCGCACTGAGCAGTCCGGGGCTGAAGACCTTCGACTCCTGTCTCGCGGGACGGCGGACGCCTGTTCACCGGCCCGCGCGGCGGACGCATCTCCACCGCGGTCCTGCGCGACGCCACCCACCGGGACGACGTGGTCACCGAGCTCGGCTACGAACACCTGCGCCGCCACGACCTCCGGCACACCGACCCGACCTGGTTCGCCGACGCCGGAGTCCAGGTCCACGTGCTGCGGCGGATCGCCGGCCATGGCTCGCTGACCACCACCCAGCACTGCCTGCACCCGGACCTCACAGGATCACGGCCGCCGGGGCGGCGCGCTCCGCCCACCTCGGCGCGCTCCGCGCACCGCGTTCCCTGCCGAGCCCGGTCGTCATGACCCGCTGAGGCCGGTCAAGGTCACCCGTCCCCAAATGGTCCCCACGAACGGCCAAGGGCCGGTTTCGGATCTCTCCGAAACCGGCCCTTACCTGCGACTGTCTCCAGTCGGGACGACAGGATTTGAACCTGCGACCCCTTGACCCCCAGTCAAGTGCGCTACCAAGCTGCGCCACGTCCCGATGCTCGCCTGACCTGGGCTTTCACCCTGGCCGAACGCGCATGAGAACAATACCGCACTCCGGCGGGTGCTCACGAACCCCTTTCATCTCTTGACCTCGACCAAGCTTGAGGTTGAATGCTGGGCTCCATGACGCTCAAGACCGCCGAAGCGGGCCACTCGTACCGTGATCTGAACCGCCTGATGAGTCTGATGACCGGCGACGAGAAACACGGGCCCGCCGCCACGTCCACCCTCGATGCCCTCTGGGTGCTGTATCACCGCGTGCTGCGCGTGACACCCGGCACCGTCGGTGATCCGGAGCGGGACAGGTTCCTGCTCTCCAAGGGACACGGCCCCATGGCGTACTACGCCGTGCTCGCAGCGCACGGCTTCTTCGACGAGAAGCTGCTGTCCGGCTTCGGTGAGTACGACTCGCCCCTCGGGCATCACCCGGACCGCATGCTCGTCCCGGGTGCCGAGATCGGCAGCGGATCACTCGGACACGGACTGCCGCTGGCCGTCGGCAGCGCGCTCGGGCTGCGCGCCCAGGGGCTCAGCACGCGCCGGGTCTGGGTGCTGGTCGGGGATGCCGAGCTGGACGAGGGCAGCAGTCACGAGGCGATCGCCTATGCCGGCCCGGCCGGGCTCGACCGGCTGCACACGGTCGTGATCGACAACGCCTCCGCCACCTACGGCCGGCCCGGCGGCATCGCATCGCGGTTCGAGGTAGCCGGCTGGTCGGCCGAGACCGTGGACGGGCGCGACCACGAGGCGCTGTACGCCGCGTTCACCGCACCGCATCCCGGTCGGCCGCGGGTCGTGGTCGCCCGGGTCGCCCCCAAGTCCTGAGCCCCGGCCCGGCAGCACACCGGCCCGTCCCCCTTCCCCCAAGCCCACGAACTCACCAGAACGAGGAGCTCCGCCTCTCATGGACACCATCGTCATGGACACCATGCGTGACCGTTTCATCAGCACCGCGTCCCAGCTGCTGGACGACGATCCCAGGCTCGCCGTGGTGCTGGCCGAGATCAGCCGGGACGGCTTCGACCGGGCCGCGCGGGCCCATCCGGACCGGGTGATCAACGTAGGCATCCGGGAACAGCTGCTGGTCGGTGCGGGAGCCGGACTGGCGCTGACCGGCATGCGACCCCTCATCCATACGTTCGCCTCCTTTCTCGTGGAGCGGCCCTTCGAGCAGGTGAAGCTCGACTTCGGGCATCAGGGCGTCTCCGGGGTGCTGGTCAGTGCCGGGGGTTCGTACGACTGGCCCGCGGGCGGAGCCACTCACATGGCACCCGGCGATGTCGCGCTGATCGACACCCTCGACGGCTGGACGGTGCAGGTACCCGGCCACCCCGACGAGGCGGAATTCCTGCTGCGGCAGGCGGCGGCCGGGGAGGACAAGGTCTACCTGCGGCTCTCGCTCCAGCAGAACGAGCACCCGCGGCCGATCGGCGGCGGGACCGGGTTCACCCCGGTGCGGGAGGGCGGCGACGGGGTGGTGGTCGCCGTCGGCCCCATGCTCGACAACGTCCTGGCAGCGACCGAAGGGCGGGACGTGACGGTGCTGTACGCGACGACGGTGCGCCCGTTCGACGCAGCGGGACTGCGGCGCGCGTTCGGCGGCCGGGACACGGCGGATGTGGTGATCGTCGAGCCCTATCTGGCAGGCACGTCGACGGGCGCGGCCAACGACGCCCTCGCCGGGCTGCCGCACCGGGTGCTGGGGCTCGGGGTCGGAAAGGCCGAGCTGCGGCGGTACGGGCAGATGGACGAACACCTCGCGGCGCACGGCCTGGATCCGCGCGGGCTGCGGGAACGGATCAGTGGTTTTCTGGACGGCTGACCGCGGGGGACGGCGCCACGCGGCGCACCGGCACGCCTCCGGGGCCGCTGCGCGTCTCAGCGGGCGGCGAGCAGCTGCCCGTACCAGGCGAGGGTCGCGTCCACCGTCACCGGCAGGGGGTTCGCCCGGAGACCGTAGGCCCTCTCGATGGCCGATGAATCGACGATCTGCGGCTCGGTGTGCTGGTAGAACATCTCGGCGTACTCCGCCATGAAGACCTCGTCGAACGGGCCGACCGGACGCGGCTCGTCGACGACGGTGATGTCGAGCGGGCGCCCGGTGCGCTCCTCGATCATCGCGAAGATCTGCCGGGTGGTCCGTGCGGGTGCGGTCGGCAGGTGCCAGACCCGGCCGTCGCCGTCGGGATGCGCGCCGAGCGTGGCGAGTCCGGCGGCGACATCACCGATGTACGTGTAGCTGTGCGGCAGATCGATGTCGCCGAGGGCCGGGACCTCTCCCCCGGTCAGTGCGGCCGGGAAGACGGCTCCGCCGAGCGTGGAGTTGAGCACGGCGGGTCCGACGAAGTCGGCCGAGCGTCCGAGGACCACACCGAGCCGGCCCTCGGCGTGCGCCGCGAGGTAGCGGGCGTCGAGTTCGGCGCGCATCCGGCCCTTGCGGGTCGTGGCGTTCCACGGCGTGTCCTCGGTCATCACGGCGCCGTGCGTCTCACCGTACGGGTAGAGCGTGTCGAGTACGACGAGCCGGGCACCGGCCGCCTCGGCCGCGGCGAGCACCGCCTCCTGGATCCGTGGCATGACGTCGATCTGCAGGTGGTAGCCGACGTTGACGCAGTGATAGACGACAACGGCGCCCTCGACCGCGGCGCGGGCGCCCTCCGCGGTGGCGACGTCGGCGGCGAACCGCTCCACTCCGTCGATCGCCGCTCCGTCACCCGCCCGGTCGACGAGCCGCACCGGGTGGCCCCGGTCGACGAGTTCACGGGCCAGCGTGGTGCCGGCCGGGCCTGCGCCGAGAACTACCTGGAGATCAGGTGCTGCGGTCATGGTGTGCCCCTCATGTATGGAGTCGCTGGTCGGTGAAGCGCGTCGCCATGACATCTAGCAACAGTTAGAGACTGTAACTCTCGCAATGACTCATCGCAATCATGATTGTGAGACTCGATGGCGGAGGTGGTCTTCTCTCCTGCACGCGCGCCCGCGACCCGCGCCCCCGAAGCGGACACGGAAGAGCCGGACGGGCTGCGTGCAGCCCGTCCGGCGGGTGGATCACCGAGTGGTGTGATGTGGGGCTACGGGTGGATCAGCACCTGGGAGAGTGCGACCCGTCCCGTGCCGGGGACCACGATCCGCACCGTGCGGGTCCGGCTGTCCAGGTCGAGGACCGTCGGGCGCAGCGCCTTGCCTCTGACATGCACGGTGCCGTCGTCCGTGATGACGTCGAAGTCGACTGTCGTGGACGACGAGTTGTTCCAGATCTCGATCTGCCGGATCCGCTTCGTCCCGCCCAGATCGACCTGCCACCAGGCGCCCGCCTCCGACAGCGTGCGGGTGTCCGTGTTGGTGTCGGCGTCCAGGGCGAGCGATGCGCCCGCCGTGCCCTCCGTGGAGGACTGCGTCGCCGCGCCGGTGCGAGCCAGGTCGGTGCGGAGCTGCTCGACCGGGCCGCCGTGCGCGCCGGCCCGTGCGGCGACGGCGAGCGCTTCGGCCGGCAGCCGGTCCAGACCCGTGTGGTTGTCCGTCATCACGGATCCGGTCCCGGCGAGCGCGGGCGCGGCGGTGTCGGTCCAGTTCTCGCGGGCGGTGTTCTGGATACCGTAGTCCGCCCAGTTGGAGACCCATTTGTAGCCGAGGCGCGTGATCACGTTCTTCTCGACGGTGATGTGCGAGGACTGCTCGTCGAGGTAGATGCCGTTGCCGTCGCGCTCGGTGTTGCCGAAGGCGGAGCGGTTGATGTAGTTGCCGGACAGGACGGTGCCGGGCTGGGCGCCCTGGGTGTAGATCGCGCCGCCGTCGTGCTGCTGCTGTGCGACCTCCATGACGTTCGTGATCCGGTTGCCGGTCACCTTGTTGTCGCGCAGCACCGACTGCTGGGCCTCGGGCTGGTTCCAGCCCCAGCCGACCGAGATCCCGGAGTACGGGAGATGGTCGATGGTGTTGTGGTCGATGCTGAGCCCGGCCTCGTACCCGGCCCAGATGCCCACCGAGTCGGTGTACTCCACGCCGGATCGGCTGATCGTGTTGTACGCGATCGTGTTCCGCTCCCCGGCGAGCGCCGCCGAGGGCATCGGCTCGGTGTCTCCCACGTACACCGCACCTGAGGAGAGGTCGGTGAACGTGGAGCGGGTCAGGGAGCTGTCCTTGGTGCCCGCTTCGAGCGTCGCGCCCGCCCCGCCCAGGTGGCCGAACCGCGCGTACTCGATGGATACGTGCCGTCCCCCGCGGACGGTGACCGCGGCGGACGGCTTGGTGTAGAAGCGGCCCGCGTGGTCCACGGGGCCGGTGGCTCCGGTCAGGGTGAGACCGGCCTGCATGCCCGCGTAGCCCTCGTCGGTGTCGGGGCCGCGGTACGCCGCATACGCGAAGCCGATCCCGCTGACGGTGACGTCGTGGGCGCCGTCGATGACGAGCAGCTGTTCGGTGTGCGGAGTGACGGCCTGCGCGCGGCGCATGTCCTCGCCCTTGCGCGGCAGGTAGGTGACGGTGCGCGCCTCGGAGTTCCAGACGAACTCGCCTGGCTGATCGAGGAGTTCGGGGGCGTTCTCGAAGAAGGCGACACCGCTGTAACGGGTGGAGTCGACGGCCGTGGTGTCCCAGGCGGGTCCGGTGCGGTTCGTGCCGCTCGCCGAGTTGGTCCAGCAGGGCTGGGCGAAGGTGAGGAGGTCGCCGCCGACACCGGCGATCCGGCAGTGGTAGTTGCGCCAGCGGACCCGGATGACGGCTTCGGCGTCGGTGGGCCGCTGCCAGTCGGCGATACCGGTGGCCTCCGCTCCGGTCATGCCGGCCTTGGTGGCATCGCACACGGTCGCCGCACAGGCTTCGCCGCGGGCACGGGTGGCGCGTGTGCCGTCGATGAACAGCTGGCGCGGAGTGACGCCGGTGGGGACCTCAGCGGTCCAGGTCCCATCGGTGTTCCGCGTCCAGCCGGTGATGTCCCGGCCGCCGGAGAGGACGGGGCGGGCGCCCGGCGCGGCGGTCCAGGTGACGGTGCGGCCGTCCGTACCGGAGTCGTCGACGCCGAGCCGCAGGGGCGCGTCGAGGCGGTACGTACCGCCTTCGAGGAGGATCCGGGTGTCGCGGCCGGTCACGTTGCGGGCCTGGTCGCGGGCGCCGTCCACGGAGCAGGGGCGGGCCGCCGTGCAGGTGGTGCCGTGGCCCCCGGGGGCCGCGTACAGGGTGCGGGTGCCGGGTGCGGCCTGGGCGGTCGGGGCCGCGACGAGGGCGGCGACCACTGCCGCGGCGACGGCGGCGGCCGTGGCACCTACGACGTTCATGGCGCGGTTCATGCGGCGGCCTTCCAGTCGGGGTGGCCCGGCATGGGCGGGTTCACAGAGCCGAAGAGCCAGTCCCGCAGGAAGGGGTCCAGGGAGGGGTCGCCGGTGACTTCGACGGTGTGGGCGATGAACTTCTCGCTGGTGTAGGTGGAGTCCTTGAACCGCTTCACCCACTCCCGCATGACCTTGTCGAACTTCGTCCGGCCGATCTGGATGCCGAGGGCGTACAGGACGAGCGCGCCACCGTCGTAGATGTTGGTTCCGCCGAGTGCCTTGGGCAGTCCGGGCGGGCCGTCGGCGGCGCGGACCGCGTCGAGCTTCTCGTACGTGGCCTTCATCTTGTCCGCGAAGACCGACCAGCCGCGCTCCTCGCTGTACAGCCCGGCGTAGTACACGGCCGGGCCCTCGTTGAGCCAGGCCTGCTGCCAGTCGTCCGGGGTCACGGAGTCGCCGAACCACTGATGGGTGAGCTCGTGGACCATGGTGGTCTCGTAGCCCGGCTGACCGTCGGCGTTCAGCTTGAACCAGTTGGTGGAGAAGAGCGAAAGAGTCTGGTTCTCCAGGGCGTCGGTGTATCCGTCGTAGATGTGCAGGCCGTACACGGAGAACGGATAGCGGCCGAACTTCGCTTCCAGCCATGCCAGATGGTCGGCGGTACGGGCGACGATCGGCCGGTACTTCTCCTCCTGGCCCTGCGGGACGATGTGCCGCAGGGGCAGTCCGCGGTGGCTGGTGCCGTACAGGTAGGTGCCCTTGACGACGGCGATGCCGATGAGTTCGGTCGCCATCCGCTCACGCAGGGCGAAGTGCCAGACGGTGGAGCCGTCGGTGCGCGGGGACTTGTGGAGCAGTTCGCCGTTGGCGGTGGCGACGTAACCCTGCGGCGCGCTGATGTGGAAGGTCCAGGTCGCCTTGTCGGACGGGGTGTCGTTGCAGGGCAGGAAGGTGTCGGCGCGGGAGGACTGGGCGGCCGACGCGAAACCGCCGTCGCTGCCGAACTTCCAGCCGGTGAGACCGAGTCGGGTCGCCTTCCCGTTGCCGTGGTAGCGGATCTCGACGGTGAACGCCTGCCCGTCGTGCAGCGGCCGGGCAGGGGTGACGGTGAGTTCCTGACCGCTCTTGCCGGCCGAGAGTGCCCAGTCGGCGGTGCGCCCGGCGACGGTGACGGAGTCGATGGTGTGACCGTCGGTGTCCAGGTTGAACGCGGACAGGTCCTGGGTCGCCCTGGCGTTGATCTTCACGACCGCGGTGAAGTCGTAGGTCACCGGGGTGAAGTCAAAGGTCAGGTCGTAGTGGACGACCTGGTAACCGCCGTTTCCGAGAGTAGGGAAGAGCGGGTCGCCGACGCCGTCGGAGCCGGCGGCCGGGTCGAAGCCGTGGCCGCGGGCACCGGCCGGGGAGCCGAGGACGGGCACGGCGACGGCCGCCGCGACGGCCACGCCGCCGAGCCGGAGCGCGGAGCGCCTGCTGGTGGGAGCGGTCATCACTTCTTGCCCTTCTGGAAGGCCTCTTCGAACTCTCCGCGGGCCTGCTCGCCGCCCTTGGCCAGGAAGTCCTTGACCAGCTGGTCGTAGGCGGACATGGGCTTGCGGCCGGCGATGATGTCCTTCAGGGCATCCCCCTTCAGCGTGCCGAGGCTGCCGGATCCCTTGGAGTCCCAGGTGGGCGAGGAGTACAGGAGGGTCGGGTCCGGCTCCATCATCGGGATCAACTTGGTGAACGCGTCGTGGACGTGTCGGACCCCTTGCTCGGAGTCGGCGCTGAAGATCGCGGGGACGGCGGAGGCCGCGAACTTCCACGGCACGGTGACGTCCTGGGTGCCCTGCTTGGTGAGCGCCGGGTTGCCCTTGTCGTCCCGGGTGAAGTCGGTGCCCTCGACGCCGTAGTTGATCAGCGTGTACTCCTCGCTGCCGAACGGGGAGGCGGCGAAGTCGGCGAAGGCGAGGATCTGCTCGACCCGGTCCGCCGACGCCTTCTTGATGTGCGTGTTCTGCAGGGCGAGGTTGTCCGTCCAGGTGACGGCGTCCTTGCCGAACGGGACGAACGGCCTGGGGTCGTACTTCGTGTCGATCGCCTTCATCGCGGCGATGTAGCCGACGGCGGGCGCCAGGTAGGTGGGCATGCCGTCGTAGACGTACGCTCCCTTGCCGTTCTTGAACATGTCCGTGTACTGGGCCTTCTGGGCCCCGGACATCTGGAGGGTGCCGGGGTAGTAGCAGCCCGCCTTGTACAGGTTCCGCGCGGTCTCGACCGCGTGGCGGTACTCGGGGGTCTCCAGGTCGGCGGTGAACTTCCCCGACTTGGTGTCCAGGCGCCAGAAGCACGGGGCGCCCGCGGACATGGCGAGCATCGTGGTGGCACCCGCGATGATCGCGTACTGGTCCTTCTTCGGACGGGTGAGCTCCTTGCAGAGCTCGACGAACCTGTCGAGGTCGGTGATCTGGTCGAGACTGCTGACACCGACCTCCTCGAACAGGTCGTGGCGGTAGAAGCCGGCGCCGCCGGTGCCGGAGCGGGCGATCGGCAGACCGTACAGCTTCCCGCCGAAGATGGCGCCCTGCCAGGCGCCCTTCGGGATCGCCGCCAGGTTCGGGTAGTCCTTGATCTTGTCCCCGGCAAGGAACGGGGTCAGGTCGGCGCACGTGGCCTGGAGGAACGCCGCCTTGTTGTCGACGCCACCGGACTCCGGGTACATGAAGAGGTCCGGCAGGCTGTCGCTGGCGACCATGGTGGAGAACTTGGTGCCGTAGTCGTCGGCGGGGACGGCGGTGATGTTCACCTGGCCGCCGAGCAGCTTCTCGATCTGCTGCCAGGCGGCGTTCTTGCCGCGCGCGGGAGGCGGCGGGGAGAACGTCTCCATCGTCGCGCTCACCGGCTTGGCGCCACGCAACGGAGCGCCCTTCGTGGCCCGCAACGGCTTGGCCGGGTAGCTGAAGAAGCCCTGCGGGACACCCGCGGCGGTACCCGGGAGGTCGGGCTGGAGGCCGATGTTGCGAACCGTCGTGTTCGGCAGCAGCGAGGCGCTCTTGGCCTCCGCCTTGGCAGTCGTGCCACCGTCGCCGCAGGCGGCGAGCAGCGGTGCGGCGGCCAGCCCGAGGCCGACACCCGCACCGAGGCGGAACAGCGATCTGCGGTTGATGGGGGTGGAGCTCGACACCTGGTATCTCCTTGGGAGAGGGGAAGGGAAGCGCAGGGGGTGGCGGAGGGGCGGTCAGCCCTTGATGGCGCCGGTGAGCACGCCCTTGGTGAAGTAGCGCTGGAGGAACGGGTAGACGCAGAGGATCGGTACGACGGCGATGACCAGAACCGCCATCTGGACGGCCTGCTGCGGAGCGAGCACCTCACCGGCCGAGGCGGCGTTCAGGCTCTGGCCCTGGAGGACGTAGGTGCGCAGCACCATCGGCAGCGGCCACTTGTCGGAGTCGTTGAGGTACAGCAGCGAGTTGAAGAACGCGTTCCAGTACGTCACCGCGTAGAAGAGGCTGATGACCGCGAGGACGGCCTTGGAGAGCGGCAGGACGATCCGCACGAGGACGCGGAAGTCGCCGGCTCCGTCGACCCTCGCCGCGTCGTACAGCTCCTCGGGCAGGTTCATGAAGAACGACCGCAGGACGACCAGGTTGAACGCGCTGACCAGGGTGGGCATGACGAGCGCCGCGTAGGTGTCGTACAGGCCGAGGCCTTTGACGAGCAGGAAGTTGGGGATGATGCCCGCGTTGAAGAGCATGGTGAACAGTGCGGTCATCAGGATGAAGCGGGACCCGGTCACGTCGCGGCGGGAGAGGCCGTACGCCATGCCGACGGTGACGAGCAGGCTGGCGAGGGTGCCGAACACCGTGATGCCGAGACTGACCACGAGGGCCCGGGTCACCACGCCGCCGGTGAAGATGGTGCGGTAGGCGTCCAGAGTGGGGTGGTCGGGCCACAGGACCAGTCCGGAACTGCGGATGATGTCGGTCTGCGACGCGAAGCTCGTGCCGATGACACCGAGCAGCGGATAGGCGACGGCGGCGACCACGACGACGACGGCGAGGGCCTTGGCGGTCTGCCCGAGCCGGGTGGGTTTCTCCATCCACGGCGGCCGGCCGTCGGACTTCCTGGTGGTACGGGGGGTCTTCTGCGCGGATGCCGTGGGTACGGGCATGGCGGGCGGCTTCTCAGCGGTCAGCACCGCGGTACACCCCTTCGTGGCCGAGGCGGTGGGCGAACTTGTTCGCGCCCAGGACGAGTACGGTGCCGATGACCGCCTTGACGAGTCCGACGGCGGCGGCGACGCCCCAGTCGTTGTCCTTGATGCCGTGGTAGTAGACGTAGGTGTCGAGGACCTCACCGGCGTCCGGGCCGACCGCGTCGCGCTGCAGCAGGATCTGCTCGAAGCCGACGGAGAGGATCTGCCCCAGGTTGAGGATGAGCAGGAGGATCAGGACCGGTGCGATGCCGGGAAGGGTGACGTGCCAGAGGCGGCGCCTGGGTCCCGCGCCGTCGATCGCGGCGGCCTCGTACTGGCCCTTGTCGATGCCGAGCAGCGCCGCGAGGATGATGATCGTGCCCCATCCGGCGTCCTTCCAGGCCACCTGAAGCGTCAGCAGCCAGGGGAACGCGTCGGGGTCGCTCATCATGTCGTAGCGCGGCAGCCCCATCCCGCCGAGGACGTCGGGCAGCAGGCCGGCGCCGCCCAGGATCTGCTGGAAGATCGAGACGATGATGACCCAGCCGATGAAGTGCGGCAGATAGACGACGCTCTGCACGAAGCGCCTGATCCGTTCGCTGACGATGCTGTTGAGCAGCAGTGCCAGGGCGACCGGGACCGGGAAGAAGAACACCAGCTGGATGAGGGCGATCTCCAGGGTGTTGAGGGTCGCGGACCAGAAGGCCGGCTCACCGAACGCCGATGTGAAGTTGGCGAACCCCACCCAGGCGCTGTGCATGTAGCCGAGGTACGGCTGGTAGTCCTGGAACGCCACGACATAGCCGAGCAGCGGTACGTAGTGGAAGACGATGAAGTACAGCAAGCCCGGCAGGGTCAGCAGCAGCATCACCCGGTCCCGCTTGATCCGCTGCCAGAGGGTCAGCCTGTTCCGCACGAGAACGGCCGGAGACGGGGACGGCGAGGAGGTTCCGGTCTGATGTTGCCGCTCTGACCGCTTTTCCCGAGACAGTGGAGGTGCTGTTTCAGCCATGGTGCGTCCTGTTCGGCTGGGTGGCGCAAATGAGCCTTCTGCGGCGGCAAGTTAGTAAGCGGTTAACCCCGCCGTCAAGAGATCTGAAGAAACGGGTGCGTTTCACAAGGCTCTCAGCGATCGAATCCCGAGGGATGAACTGGCAAATTGCTGAATCAATAGGGCAGTTGACCATGGTGTGCGCTTGACGGTCAGGCCTCGGGATACCTAGCGTGCCGGTCATTCCACAGAACACGCTTACTGTCCGGAGGCAGGGTGCGAACCACTGAAGAGGCACCGGCTCTTTCCGGTACCGATGCTGCGGAGCCGCCCCGAAGGCGACCGCGCACGGTCCTGGTCATGAGCCCCGGACTGCTCGACGACGTCTTCCCGCCGCCGGCGCGGGCCCGGCTGGAGGAGTCGGCCGATCTCCTCACCGCGGCCGTGATCAGCGACTTCGCGTCGCCGGAGGCCTCCGCGGCGCTCGCGACCGCTGAGGTCCTGCTGACCGGCTGGGGCTGCCCGCCCGTCGACACCGCCCTGCTGGACCGGGCTCCCGCGCTCCGCGCCGTGATCCATGCGGCCGGCACGGTGAAAACGTTTCTGTCACCGACGGCGTTCGACCGCGGGATCGTCGTCTCGTCGGCAGCGGCGGCCAACGCCGTACCGGTGGCGGAGTACACCCTGGCCGCGATCATCATGGGCGCGAAGCGGGTGTTCCCGCTGGCCGGGCTGTTCCGCGCCCGCAGGACCCACCGCACCGGCGCCGACCTCGACGGCCAGCACTGGCTGGGAACACACGGCCTGACCATCGGAGTCGTCGGCGCGTCCCGGATCGGTCGCCGGGTCATCGAACTACTCCGCATCCTCGACGCGGAGGTGCTGCTGTACGACCCGTACGTCGGGGCCGACGAGGCGGAGACGCTCGGGGTCACCCCGGTCGACCTGGACACCCTGGTGGCGACCAGCGACGTCGTCACCGTCCACGCACCGGACACACCCGAGACCAGGGGGCTGATCGACGCGCGCAGGCTCGGTCTGATGCGCCCCGGCACCCTGTTCGTCAACACGGCGCGCGGCCCCCTGGTGGACACCGAGGCACTGACCGGTCACCTGGTCAGCGGGCGGATCGACGCGGTCCTCGACGTGACATCGCCCGAGCCACTGCCGCAGGGTCACCCCCTGTGGGACCTGCCGAACGTCTTCCTCACCCCGCACCTGGCGGGCGCGCAGGGCAATGAGGTGGGGCGGCTCGGGACGCTCGCCGTCGACGAACTGGTGAGGTACGCGCAGGGTGCGCCGTTCGCCCATCCCGTCCACCGGGCCGACCTGGGGAGGATCGCATGAACCCCATCCCCTCGCAGGCTCTAGGCTCGACTCCACACAACAGCCACCAGGGGGTGAGCCGGATGCGCCGGCAGAGCACAGCCACGGACGGACAGCGCAGGGCCACCGTCACCGATGTGGCCCGGCGGGCGGGCGTCTCGACGGCGACGGTCTCACGCGTCATGAACCGCAACTACCCGGTCGCCGAGGCCACCCGGACGCGGGTGGAGGCCGCCATGCGCGACCTCGGGTACGTCGTGAACGCGCACGCCCGCGCCCTCGCCGGCGCCTCCGGCCGCACGGTCGGCATCATCGTCAGCGAGCTCATCGACCCCTTCTACGCGTACATCGCCAGGGGCGTGGAGCGGGAGGCCGCAGTCGGTGGCCGGCTCTGCCTGGTGTGCTGCGCCCAGGGCGACCCCCAGCGCGAGCTGGCCTTCGTCGAGCTGATGCACGAACGCAGGGCGGACGCGGTGATCGTCGTCGGTGGCAGCGTCACCGACCGCGCGTACACCTCGGAGCTGGCCCGCCGCGCCCACGAACTGGACGCCGGCGGATCGAAGCTGGTGCTGTGCGGCAGACCGCCGCTGGGCGAGCAGGCTCCGACGGCCGCCGTCGAGTACGACAACGAGGGCGGCGCCTTCGCCATCACCGATCATCTGCTGATGCAGGGGCACGAACGGATCCTGTACCTGGGCGGCCCGCCCAAGCTCTCCACCACCCGGGACCGGCTGGCCGGACACCGGCGGGCGCTGGAGCTGCGCGGGGTGACACCGGACCCGGAGCTGACCCAGACCGGCACCTTCAGCCGCACCTTCGGCTATCGACGGATGGCCGAACTGCTGCAGGACGGACCGGAGTTCACCGCTGTCTTCGCCGCCAACGACATCGTGGCAGCGGGTGCCGCCCAGGCACTGGAGGAAGCCGGCGTGCGGGTGCCCGAGGACATCTCCCTCGTCGGGTACGACGACATTCCGGTCGCCCAGGAGCTGCGGCCGCGACTGACGACCGTCCATGTACCGCTGGAGGAGATGGGGCGGCAGGCGGTACGGCTGGCCGTCGGCGGCGGCGACGAGGACGACTGGCGCGAACCGGCGACGGGCGTACTGCGGCTCGGTACTCATATCGTGGTCCGCGATTCCGTGGCACCCCGGGCCGGTCGCACCGCCCGGGTGTGACCGGTTACCGGTCCGTCGGCCGCAGTTGACCATAGTAAATAACAGTAACTTCCAGGGACCTCTTGCGGCTGGATAGCAACCGCTTACATGCTGTCGGCGAGCTTCACCGCTTTCCGCAGGCTTCTGCCCCTCACTTGCTTCCGCAGGGAGAGTTCCGCATGCGCATATTCCCTTCCTCCGCCGTCACGGCGTCCGCTGCCGCCTCCTCCGCAGTCGGCCGCCGATCGGTACTCGCCGCCGCGGCCGGCGCCGGAGCGGCGATGGCGCTCGCCGCCACGGCCCCCACCGCCGAGGCGGCGCAGCATCACGGGTCCGGCTGTCCGGTGAAGGTGTCCGTGACCGCCCGGCCCGCCGCCGAGGCGGAGCGGCTGCGGCTCGGACAGGCCCTGCGCGGCTCCGAGTTCCAGCCCACCGGCCTGTACGCCCCTGCCGCCACCCCGCTCTCGTTCACCGTCCAGCCGCACGCCGGTCTGCTGCCCACGCTGTGGATCGGCACCTGGGACTACTACGGCGAGATCACCGAGCCCCGCAGCTATCCGCTGACCGCGGGCGCGAACACCGTGACCGACCCGTACGGCGGCCCGGTCTATCTGACCCTGACGGGTAACGGCGAGCGGGCAGGTGTGGTTTTCCGTTCCGGCACCGTCCAGATGCCCGTCTTCACGCTGGGCCGCAGCACCGAGGCCGAGTACCAGCGTCTGCTGGACACACTGACCGCCTCACCGTACGTCGAGCTCCACGCCCCGCACACGATCATGACGCTCACCCGCGAGGGCGCGCTCCTGTACCGCGACGAGGACCACGCGGCCCTGCTCCGGCTGGTCGAGACGATCATCGACTCGCACGCCCGGATCAGCGGGCTCGACGGTTCCAGGCCGGTGCACCGGCGCAAGGCCGGGCCGTACCACTTCACCGAGGTCAGCAAGGTGCCGACCGGTGTCGGCGCCTATGCCACCCACGGATACAACGGCTTCCCCCGCGCCTATCTCGACCGGGCCACCACCGTGGAGGGGCTGCGCACCCGTGGCTGGGGGCTCTACCACGAACTCGGCCACCTGCACCAGCAGATGGCATACAAGCCCGGCGGTCTGACCGAGGTCACGGTCAACATCTACTCGCTGGCGGCGCAGCGCACCCTGCGGCAGCCGTCCAACCTCCTCACCGTCGACGCCACCACCGGTCTCAACTGGTTCCAGTCCGCACAGCGCAAGTTCGGCACGGCCGGGCTGACGTACGAGAAGTCCTTCGGCGCCTACGAGAAGCTCGTCCCGTTGCGTCAGCTGGAACTCGCCTTCGGCGACGACTTCTGGCCCCGGCTGCACAAGCTGGTGCGTGAGGAGAACCCGCAGTCGGACTACACCGAGAACGACAAGCGCTACCGCGCCCTCGCCACCTACTCGAGCCGGGTGGCCGGCTACGACCTCACGGACTTCTACGTGAACACCTGGGCGTTCCCGATCGACGCCACCGGCAGAGCGGAGCTGACCGCGCTCAATCTGCCGCAGCCGCCCGTAGACCCGAGCACGCTGTCCGACTGACCGCAGGCAAGGAGTATTTGTGAACCTCAGCAGACGAACCCTCCTCGCCACGACGGGCGCCACTGCGGCTCTGTCCGCCGCCACACTCGCCGGATCGGCCGGGGTCGCGCACGCGCGGTCCGGCGGCACGGCCGCCGACGCCCCCGAGCCGGTCGATGCCATCGGTTTCGACGCGCTCCTGGAGCGCGCCGAAACCCTTCTGACCGGGGGCGCGTTCGACCCCTCCGACGCCGATTTCTCCGCCGGGGTCGCGGCCCTCGAAACCACGGCGCAGGGGCTCTGGGACACGCTGGACCGCAGCGCCGGGCGCACCGCCCTCTGGCCGGACCTCTCCCCCGTCACCGACCCGGGCAACTTCGGCCAGAGCTACACCCGGCTGCGTACGCTCGCCACCGCATGGGCCACCCCCGGCACCTCGCTCGCCGGAAGCGCGGAGACGGCGGATGCCCTCGTCGCCGCGCTGCGCTTCGCCCACGACAGCGCCTACAACCCGGCCAAGCGGGAGACGGGCAACTGGTGGTTCTGGGAGATCGGCGCCCCGCGTGCGCTGATGGACTGCTCGGTCCTGCTGCGCGACCGGCTCCCCGCCGCGGATCTGACGGACTATCTGGCCGTCGTCGACCGTTTCTGTCCGGACGCGGACCGTCGCACCAATTCCCCCACGCTCGCCGAGACAGGAGCCAACCGAACGGACAAGGCCGTCATCGTCGCGCTGCGCGGGCTGCTGGGACAGGACGCCGCCAAGCTCGCCTCGGCCCGTGACGCCCTCTCCGACGTACGCGACTCCGGGCGCAACAGCCTTTTCCGTTATACGAGTTCGGGTGACGGCTTCTACGAGGACGGCTCGTTCGTCCAGCACGACGTGGTCGCGTACACCGGTTCGTACGGCACGGTGCTGCTCGGCGGCGCGGCGTATCTGCTGTCCCTGCTGGCCGGCTCGGAGTGGGCGGTCACCGACCCCGATGTATCCGTGATGTACGAGGCCGTCGGGCGTACCTTCGTCCCGGTCGTCTTCGACGGCCTGATGATGGACGCGGTGCGCGGCCGGGCGATCTCCCGGGAACGCGCGGGTGACCACCGGGACGGGGCCGCGGCCGTGGCTGCGATCCTGCTGCTTGCGACCGGCGCGCCCGCCGCGTATGCCGACCGTTGGCGCGAGCTGGTCAAAGGCTGGCTGACCCGCAACCGCACCACCCCGTTCACGGCGCTCGCCACGCTCCCCCAGATCGCCCTCGCCAAGGCCGTGCTGGACGATCCGCACACCGCTCCCGGCCCGCGTACGACCGGTCACTTCGTCTTCGCCGACATGGACCGGGTGGTGCACCGACGGCCGCGCTGGGCCTGCGCGCTGTCGCTCTCGTCGAAGCGGATCTCGGCGTACGAGGCGGGCAACGGCGAGAATCTGCACGGCTGGTACACCGGCGACGGCATGACATATCTCTACGCCGGCGACGACCTGGGGCAGTTCGACGACGGCTTCTGGCCGACCGTCGACCCGTACCGGCTGCCCGGCACCACGGTCGACACCCGGCAGCGAACCGATCTCGGCACGGGCGCCGGCACCTCCACCTACCGGCCGACGAACGCCGTCGCGGGCGGAGCGGTGCTCCGCGGCACGTACGGCGCGGCCGCGATGGAGCTGATCGGACCCGCGGGCAGCACCCTGCGGACCAGGAAGTCCTGGTTCCTGCTGGAGAACGCGGTGATCGCGCTGGGTGCGGGTATTTCGTCGAGCGACGGCCTCACGGTCGAGACGATCGTCGAGAACCGCAACCTCGGTCCGGGCGGCACGGAGCGGCTGCTCGTCGACGGTGTCGGGCAGCCCACCGAGCAGGGCTGGACACGGGAGTTCGGCCATGCCCGGTGGGCCCACGTCGACGGTGTCGGCGGCTATGTTCTCGACGGCCGGTCCGCTCTGCACGCGCTGCGCGAGGAGCGGACCGGGACCTGGCGGGCGATCGACACCGGGGCGGACACCGGCGGCAGCACCGACCCGGTCACCCGCCGCTACGTCACGCTCTGGATCGATCACGGTGTCTCGCCCACCGATGCCGGCTACTCCTACGTGCTGCTGCCCGGCGCCTCCGCGGCCGCGACCGCGGTCTGGTCGCACTCACGGCCGGTCCGCATCGTCGCCAACGACACCACCGCACAGGCCGTGGAGGCCCGCAGGCAGGGGCTGACGGCAGTGAACTTCTGGGGCGCGGGGACCGCCGCCGGGATCACCTCGTCCGGTCCGGCCTCGGTCCTGGTCCAGCGTCACGGCCAGGAGCTCACCGTCTCCGTCGCCGACCCCGGCCGCACCGGGACCACACTCACCGTCGAACTGCCCTTCCCGGCACGCCGGGTGGTCACCGCCGACAACACCGTGACGGTCGCACCGGGCCGGCGTCCGGTGCTCACGGTCGCAGTGGGCGGATCACGCGGCCACACGCACACCGCCACCCTCTCCTGACCGGTGACCGGGTGCAGGAGGGCGCCCGCCTGCACCCGGTCACCCGTTCCTCCTCGCACTCTCCTTTCATTCCATCCAGGAGTACGCATGCCTGCCTCGCCGTCACTCAGCCGCCGCTCGGCCCTCGCCGCACTCGCCGGCGCGGGCGCCGCGACCCTGCTGGGCGCCGGAACCGCCACGGCCCGCCCCGCCGACGCGTCGGCCACCGTATGCGCCACCGCGTTCCCCGCGGCCGAGACCGAGCGGCTGCGACTGGCCACCGTGTACCGCGGCAGCGACTTCATCACCACCGCGCGCTACGCCCCGGCCGGCGCCGCGATCACCGTCCACGTCACGGCAGCCGACGGAGTGCTGCCCACCCTGCACATCGGTCTCTACGACAACTACCACGACGTGGCCGCCCAGCGGGCACCGCGTGCCTACCCGCTGGCACCCGGCAGCAACACGGTCACCGACCCTTACGGCGGCCCCGTCTACCTCCGGCTCCCCGGCGACGGTGAGCGGGCCCGGGTCACCTTCACCTCCGGCGCCGTCACCCTGCCGACGTTCACGCTCGGCACGACCACGGAGTCACAGTTCCAGGCGCTGGTGGACTCCTCGACCGGCTCCGCCTACGTCGAGCTGACGTCTCCGCACGCGATCATCACCGTGAGCCGGAGCAGCTTTCTGGCGTACCGGAACGAGGACCACGTCCAGCTGATGAACCTCGTCGAGGCCCTGATCGCCTCGCACGCGGCGGTATCGGGGCTCGACGGCTCCTCCGCGCTCCACAGCCGCAGAGCCGGTCCCTACCAGTTCAACGAGGTGACCAAGGTCCCCGCCGGTGTCGGGGCCTACGCCACCCACTACTTCAACGCCTTCCCCGCCTCCTACCTCGACCGGCTGGTCACCGTGGAGGGCGTCAGCAACCGGGGCTGGGGTTTCTACCACGAACTCGGGCATCTGCACCAGCAGTTCGCCTACCGCCCGTCCGGTCTGACCGAGGTCTCGGTCAACATCTACTCGCTGGCGGCGCAGCGCGTCTTCGGCCAGACCTCCAACCTGCTGACCGTCGACGCCTCCACCGGCCTCAACTGGTTCCAGACGGCGCTGCCCAAGCTCGGAACCCCCGGGCTGAGCTTCGCCACCTCCTTCGGCGCGTACGAGAAGCTCGTCTCCCTGCGCCAGCTCGAACTCGCCTTCGGCACCGGCATCTGGCCCGGACTGCACAAGCTGATCCGGGAGGAGAACCCGCAGTCCGACTGGCAGACGCAGGACGCCCTGCGCTGGACGAACTTCGCCACGTACACGAGCCGGATCACTGGTTACGATCTCACCGACTTCTACGTCGACAAGTGGGCGTACCCGATCGACGCGGACGGCAGGGCCGCCCTCGCCGCGCTCAGTCTGCCCACTCCGCCCGTAGACCCGTCGACCCTGACGGACTGAGGAGCACTGCCCGCATGACCCCGCCCCACCTGCACCTCCCCCCGACCGACCGGCTGCTGTCCTCGCGAACCGGATGGACGCGTGCCCACTGGGAGGTCACCGCCGACCGCATGCTCGACGCGCTCGTCCCGTACGCCACCCCCGGGTTCGCCCAGTACCGGCTGCCGGGCCGGGCCAGCTGGTCGGGGGTGGTGTCTGACGGACTCGAAGGGTACGCACGCTCCTTCCTGATGGCCGCCTTCCGCATCGCCGGAGCCCGGGGGGACGTCGACCCGAAGCTGATCGAGCGCTATGCGCAGGGGCTGGTCACCGGCACCGATCCGGCGTCGGCCGAAGCCTGGCCGAAACTCACCGACTGCTCGCAGCAGATGGTCGAGGCGGCCTCGATCGCCGTCGGACTGCACGAGACCCGGCCCTGGATCTGGGACAAGCTGGACACCCGGGTCCAGGAGCGGGTCGTCGACTGGTTCTCCGGCTTCGTCGGCGGCCGCACCTGGGACAACAACTGGCGGCTCTTCCAGGTGGTGTCCGAGCAGTTCCTCGCCTCGGTCGGCGCGCCGTACAACCGCTCCGACATCGAGAGCAACCTGGACAGGATCGAGGACTGGTACGTCGGAGACGGCTGGTACACCGACGGGGACGGCCGGAACTTCGACTACTACATCGGCTGGGCGATGCACTTGTACCCGCTGCTCTGGTCGCGGATCGCGGGCCCGGACGACGACGGGGGCAGGACCGAGATCTACCGGCAGCGGCTTTCCCGGTTCCTGGAGGACTACCCGCACTTCTTCGGCTCCGACGGTGCGCCGGTCCATCAGGGGCGTTCACTGACGTACCGCTTCGCGGCGCTCGCGCCGGTCTGGATGGGGGCGCTGGCCGACTGCACGCCCCTCGCACCGGGGCTCACGCGCCGGCTCGCCTCAGGCACCCTGCGGCATTTCGTGGAGCGTGGCGTCCCGGACGAACGGGGGCTGCTGACGCTCGGCTGGTACGACACGTTCCTGCCCAGCACCCAGCCGTACTCCGGACCCGCGTCCCCGTACTGGGCGAGCAAGGCATTTCTCGGGCTGCTGCTCCCGGCGGATCATCCGGTCTGGACCGAACGCGAACTCCCGCTCCCCGTCGAGGAGTCCGACCAGTACACGGCGCTGCCCGCACCCGGCTGGCTGCTGCACGGCACCCGCCACGACGGAATAGTCCGGCTGGTCAACCACGGCAGTGACCACAATCCGCCCGCCGCCGACGACGCCACGGAGACAGGTCCGGAGGAGGAGGACCCGCACTACGCGAAGCTCGGCTACTCGACGGCGACGGCCCCCGAGGCCGCGCCGCACGCCTCGGCACGCACCGTCGACGGCCATCTGGCCCTCCTCGCCCCCGACGGGACACCGTCACGTCGGCGCAGGATCCATCCACTGCGCTGCGAGGACCGGCTCGCCTCGTCGTGGTACGCGGCCCGGCTGCCGGGCGACGACCGTGCGTACCGGATCGAGACGACGAGTGTGCTGCACGGGCCGTGGGAGATCCGGGTGCACCGGGTCGAGGCGCCGCAGGGCGCGGTGGTGCGTGAAGGCGGTCATGCGGTGGCTCACTCCGAGCGGCCGCACGCCTCGTCGGGTCCCGGCTGGGCGATGGCGCGTACCGCCGACGGGCTGACCAGCGCCGTGGTCGCGCTGTACGGCTGGGACACCGAGGAGGCCACGGGAACGGCGGGCGACGCGGACCGGTCCGGTGTCGCGCGGGACGTGCAGTCCAATGCGTACGGGCCGCACTCCGCGGTCCCGTATCTGCGCAGCTGCCCACGACCGAGCGGGCCGGGCGTCCATGTCTCGTTGGTGGCGCTCTCCCGCGACGCCGTCCATCCGGAGGCGCTGCGGACGTCGGTCGCGGTGCGGGCCGATGCGGACACAGTCGTGCTGACCTTCCTGGACGGCACGACGGTCACGGTCTGAGACCCCGCGCCCTGGCGCGGGCCGCGCGGGCTGGACGGTCCGGACCGCGCGGGCAGGGTCAGAGAACGATGCGGCTGTTGTCCTCCCGTCGGTGGATGTGGCCGATGAGCTCCTGCGCCAGCGACTTGATCGTGGCGAGACCGGCCCGCCCCCAGGGGCGGGGCACGGTGTCGACGGCACAGACCGCGCCCAGCGCGATACCCGTGCGGTCGATGAGCGGCGCCCCGAGGTAGGAGCGAATGCCTATGTCGTCGACGACCGGGTTGCCGGCGAATCTCGGGTAGTCGCAGACGTCCTCCAGGACGAGCGCCTTGCGCCGCGCGACGACGTGCGGGCAGTAGCCGTGGTCGAGCGCGAGATACCGGCCCGCGCGGCCGCTGCCCGCGGCCGCGGCGCCCAGGTCGGAGCCGGTGAGCGTACCGGCGGGGGTGTGCAGCCGGCGAAGAACTGCCGGTTCCCGTCGATGAAGTTGACCATCGAGAACGGCACATCGGTCACTTCGGCCACCCTGTCGGCGAAGGCGTCGAAGCTCTCCAGGGTGCCGTGACGGCCCGTCTCCTCGAAGCGGACGGCGCCGAAGGGCACGTCGTCGGAAAGGGCGTCTGCCCGCCCACCGAGCCCGAGTGTCCGCAGTCGCTGCGGCCGGGCCCCGGCGTCGCGGTCGACAGGGGTCAGCAGCCGACCGGTCACGGACGGGCTCCGAAAGCGGTCAGCGGGGCCTGGGCGGCGGTGGCGTTGATCAGGTGCTGCACGAGGGTGACCAGCGTTCCGGTTCCAGAGCTGGCGATCCGGGCGTCGCAGAGGACGACCGGTACCTCGGGCGGGAGGTCGAGCGCCGCCCGTACCTCCTCCGGGCCGTAGCGGTAGGCGCCGTCGAACTCGTTGACCGCGACGACGAAGCCGATGCCACGCCGTTCGAAGAAGTCGACGGCGGGAAAACACTCCGCCAGCCGCCGGGTGTCGGCGAGCACGACCGCTCCCAGCGCGCCCTGGGAAAGCTCGTCCCACATGAACCAGAAGCGCTCCTGGCCCGGGGTGCCGAACAGATAGAGCACATGCTGCTCGTCGAGCGTGATACGGCCGAAGTCCATGGCCACCGTGGTGGCGGTCTTGGACTCGATGCCCTCCAGGCTGTCGGTCGCCGCGCTGACCTGGGTCAGCAGCTCCTCGGTGCTCAGCGGAGCGATCTCGCTGACGGCGCCCACGAATGTCGTCTTGCCGACGCCGAAGCCACCCGCCACCAGGACCTTGAGCGCGACGGGGAAGCACTCGGGGCCGCCGGTACCGTCACTGCCGGCCCCACTGCCGAACCCGTCAGAGCTGTCGTCGTAAGCCATCGAGCACTGCCTCCAGCAGAGATCGGTCGGTGGGCATGTCGTGGAACGCGGGCGGATGCGCGGTGACCGCGCCGCAGTCCACCAGGTCGGAGACGAGCACCTTGGTGACGACTGCGGGCAGCCGCAGATGCGCGGCGATCTCGGCCACCGAGGTGGGGCCGCCGCACAGTCCGAGTGCGACGGAGTGCTCGGGGCCGAGATGGATCTGCGGATCGGTCCCGGTGGCCATCACCAGGGAGAGCAGGTCCAGCACGGCAGTGGGGCGGGTACGGCCGTTGCTGACCGTGTACGGACGGATGAGCCGGCCGGCCGCATCGTCGAGCAACGGCCCGTCCTGCGGCGCGGACATCCTCACAGCCCCGTGGCGCCCGGTGCCGCGGACGCCTGTCTGGCCGGCGTCATCAGATAGGGCCGGACGCTCTTGATCAGCATGGTCATCTCGTAGCCGAGCACCGCGGCGTCCGCCTCGCGACCGGCGAGAACGGCGAGACAGGTGCCGGATCCGGCGGTGGAGACGAACAGCAGCGTCGAGTCGAGTTCCACCACCACCTGGCGCACCTCTCCGTTGTCACCGAAGCGCGCGCCCGCGCTACGGCCGAGTGAGTACAGCCCGGCGGCCAGCGCCGCCATGTGGTCCGCACTGTCCGCGTCCATGCCGTGGAGGGATTTCACCAGTCCGTCCGCGGAGAGCAGGACCGCGCTGCGCGTGTACGGCACACGCTGGACCAGCCCGCTCAGCAGCCAGTCGAGGTCCTGGACCTGACTGGACGGCATATCGGTCGTCATGGCGCATCTACTCCTTGAAGGTGTTCATTTCGAGGGGGTCCGGTACGGGGTGGAGCGGATCGGGGAGCGCAGCTCCGCGGACCGGCAGTGGTTCGAGCGGGGCCGGCGACTGCCGGTCCTGCGTCGGTGACGCGTCGGGGGCAGGGCCCGGGTCCTGTGCCGTGTCGGCCTCCCCCTCGCTCCGCGCCTCGGCGAGTTCGACGCCCCGCCGGAAGGACGCCATCAGACCGGGGTCGTGCAGGCCGGTCTCCTCGTCCTCGGTGCGTCGCGGTGCGGGGGCTTCCCTGAGCTGCGGGACCAGGTGCTCCTGGTTGGCGCGCCTGGGGAGTTGGGGGCGGCCCATGGTGCCGCGCACAGGTCCGGGTTCCGGCCGGAGGGCCGGCACCGCGTCGTCCGGTCGCGGGATGCCGGGGAGTGCCTCGGCGGGGGTGGGCCGGGACACACGCTCGGCGCGCAACGGGAGCGGTGGGCCCTCGCCCTGCCGCCTCGATCCCTGGGCCGGCTGGTGCAGGCGCAGCGGTTGGCTGGGCACCTGCGTCTGCCGGTTCCGTTCCGGGGCCGGGCTCAGGCCCCGGTGGTGCGCGGTGCCGTCCTGCACCGGCGGCCGGTGTACGGGGCCGGGCGGCGGGACCGGGGCGGTGTCCGTCGTGGGCGCGTCCCCGTCGACCCCGAGCAGTGACTGCGGAAGCACCAGCACCGCCTGTGTGCCGCCGTAGATATTGCTCTGTACTCGGACCGCGATGCCGTGCCTGCGGGCGAGTGACGCGACGACGAAGAGCCCGATCCGGCCGTCCTGGAGCAGACGGGCGACGCTTACCTGGTCGGGGTCGGCCAGGAGGGCGTTCATCCGCCTGCGCTCGTTCTCGGGCATCCCGAGCCCGCGGTCCTCCACCTCCAGGGCGAGCCCGGCCGTGACGTGCTGGGCGCGCAGCAGCACCTGGGTCTGCGGGGCGGAGAACACCGTGGCGTTCTCCACGAGTTCGGCCAGCAGATGGATCACATCGGCCACCGCGTGCCCGCGCAGGGTGCCGTCGATCGGCGGCACCAGTTTGACCCGCGGGTACTGCTCGACCTCGGCGATCGCCGAGCGCAGTACCTCGGTCATGGTGACCGGGTTGCTCCACTGCCGCCGGGAGACCGCGCCGCCGAGGACGGCGAGGTTCTCTGCATGCCTGCGGATGCGGGTGGCGAGATGGTCGACATGGAAGAGGCCCTTGAGCAGATCCGGGTCCTCGACCTCGTGCTCCAGCTCGTCGAGCAGCTGGATCTCCCGGTGCACGAGCGACTGGAGGCGGCGCGCCAGATTGACGAAGACTTCGACTCTCTGCACCTCGCCGGAGTTGTTGCTGAGCAGGGATGCCTGGACCACGGCGGCGACGGCGCCCTCGTGCGAGCGGCTGAGCTCCTGCGCCAGCAGGTCGAAGGCGTCGCTGCCCGGGGCGACGGGCTCCGGGGGGCGCCGCGTGGGCACCGGTTCGCCGTTGCGGAGCAGTTCGACCACCTGCTGCAGCTCCGCGTGGCCCTGGGCGCTGGTGCGGCGCAGCGCCAGACAGCGGCCGAGCACGGTGCTGGCGACCCGGTTGGCGCCCAGGTACGCGGCGGCCACGGCGGCGACGGCCAGCGCCCCGGATCCGGCCAGCGCGGACCAGAGCTCGGTGGTCGGCCGGGCACCCGTCGAGCGGATGGTGAAGATGACGGCTGCGGCGCCGCTCAGCACGGCGGCGATGGCCGGGAGCAGGGCGGTGCGCAGGATCTGGGGGCGTATGCGGGAATCGGGGGACGGCTGCGCGGCGCGCGGCCTGGACGTGGTCGCGTGGGAACGGGTTCCCGGCCGGCCGTGTCGCCCGCCCTCTCGGCGTTCCGGTCGCGCTTCGGGTGCGCGAAGTTGAGACATCAGCGTCCTCGGTACGTGGGGCACCAGGAATCGGCGTTCATGCGGTGGCACCTACGGTGGTCGGTCAGGCTCGGGCCAACGGTCGGGCAGGCTCGAAAGATATGAGCCCACCGTTGATCACCGGCAACACACGGTAGTCGCCAATCGAGCATGCGTGGCGGGCAGTTGTCGAACTTGCCCGCCATCCGTCCCGCTCTGGTATGAGCTCTCGCACATGCGACTGATAACGCAGCATTGACATGGATCCGTCGACACCTGGTCCGACCGCCGGGCGGGACGGGCGTGCGCACGGCGAACGGCCCGGACCGACCGGTTCCTCCGGTCGGTCCGGGCCGTCTGCCTTCCGTCAACGTCCGTCGTGCGTCGTCGCCCGGTGTTCATCGCATCGGGTTGCCCTCCGGCGGCCGCCGGTACCCCGCGACCCCTCCGGGCCTCCGGTCCGTCGCCGCCGCGCGCCGTTACGCGGTCGGAGCCACCTGCGGGTGCCCCGCATCCGGACCCGTGGCCGGGTCGGCCGTCGCGGCAGCCACCGGCGCGGCCCCCGCGCCCGCGGCGGAGTCGGTGGCGAGCTCCGTGATCCGGGCCGCGCCCGCGGGCCGCTGCTCGATCGGCAGCGCCGCCACACCGCGCCACCACGGCTCGGCCGGCACATGCTCCGCGGTGGGCTCGAAGGGCTCGCCCGGACGCGGCAGCGCCAGTCTGACGCCCGTGTCCTCGGCAGCGGCGAGGCTCCCCTCGCCCGGCTCGGCCCACGGGTGCGGGGCCAGGTTGAACGTGGCCCAGTGGATCGGCAGCATCGCGCCGACCGGCTCTCCGCCCTGGAGGTCCAGATGAGCCCGCATCCCCTCGGCCGGAGTCATGTGGATGTCCGGCCAGTACTCGGAATAGGCGCCGATCTGGATCATCGTCGCGTCGAACGGGCCGTGCTCGGCGCCGATGTCCTTGAACCCGGGAAAATAGCCGGTGTCCCCGCTGTGGTAGATCCGGTGCTCGGGTCCCGCGACCACCCAGGACGCCCAGAGGGTGTGCTGCTGGTTGCGCAGACCACGCCCGCAGAAGTGCCGGGCGGGCGTCGCGGTCAGGCTGATCCCGGCGATCTTCGTGGTCTCGTTCCAGTCGAGCTCACGGATCCGGTCGGCGGATACGCCCCAGCGCTCCAGGTGGGCACCGACCCCGAGCGGCACGGCGAAAACCGTGTCCGTGTCCGCGAGGGCCTCGATCGTCGGAAGATCGAGGTGGTCGTAGTGGTCGTGGGAGATGACGACCACGTCGACCGGGCCGAGCGCGGCGAGCGGCAGCGGAACGGGGTGCAGCCGCTTGGGTCCCGCGAAGGCGAAAGGCGAACAGCGCTCGCCCCATACCGGGTCGAAGAGCACCCGGCGGCCGTCGATCTCGGCGAGCACGCTCGAATGCCCCATCCAGGTGAGCCGCAGCCCCGTGGCGGGCGGCGCGGCGAGGTCCGCGAGCGTGGTGGCGTGGACGGGCACGGTACCGGTCGGCGTCCTGCGTTTCCGCTCCTCCTTGCGGAAGAAGACCTTCGCGAACTCCAGCATGGATCCGGACGGCCTGCTCCGCGCCCCCAGCGGATTCTGGAAGACCCCGTCGGCGAAATTGGGTGAGCGACGAATACGTTCCATGCGGTCACCGCCCGGGTCGGCGCCGAATGCGGCGGGTCGCAGCGTGCGGAGCCGGGTGCGGAGCGGGTGCAGGGAATCAGCGCCGGTCACAACATCTCCTGAGGGAGTCGGTGTCGTTTCATTATGAGCAGTGGGTACGACAGTGCGAGTACGGGACGGCCAACGGCGTGAGGGGCGGCCCCGCTCGCCTCATCCAGGCAGTTGCCCGTACACGTGTTCGATATGCAGTCGCAGGACGATCCGGCGGTCGCGGACCATGGCACTGCGGAAGTCGTCCCAGTCCGGGTGTTCGCCCTGCACGTTCCGGTAGAGCGTGATCAGCTCCTCCACGGTCGCGTCGTACGGATCCGCGGCCACCGGCGACAGCTCGGCCGTGCCGTCCGCCACCGCCCAGGCCCAGCGGTCACCGCTGGTGACGTGGTAGCTCGCCCGTGGATCGCGCCGGAGATTCCTGGTCTTGGCCCGGCCCTCCGTGATCGAGACGCGGATGACGCGCTCCTCCGGGGAGCAGAAGTGGTTGACATTGGACAGCTGGGGCCGGCCGTCCCGCTTCAGCGTCACGAGCACCCCGCCGTCCCCCTCGGCGATCAGCCGGAGCAGCGCGTTCTGTTGTGCGTCGAATCCCGTCATGCCGAATCCAACGTCCCGACCCCTCGCAGGATTCCGCGATCCACCGCTCACTCATGTCACATCCGGTCCTCGCACCCCGGCTCGCCCATGGCAGCAGAACACCGCCGGCGCGCACCCGCCCCGCGGCCGACCCGGAGACGCCCGCCACGGCCGTGCACACCTGACCGACCGGCCCCGCAGCCGCCTCTTCCGTCGCGCCTTTTCGTGGCACTCCAGTGCGAGGCGCTGCGCGACGCACACGGACGGCACCGCGGCTACTACTGATCCATCATTCAGTAACGACACATTGACAGGGGCGTCCCCGTCTCCCGATACTGACCGATGATTCAGTAAATCGGCCGGTTGGTCGCGGCAGCCGGCGCGTCCGGGCAGCCGGCTCTCCCGCCGCCGGTCCGGGGCCTGCTACGGACTCGCGCACGCCGGCCACCGGCTCCCACCCCGGAAGTGCGGCGGCCACCGGGCCGTACCGATCCCCCGGGGCGCCCGGCCCTGCCCCGGCCACCGCCGGGCCCACCCTGACCACCGTGACCGAGGAGACCTACCGATGACGACGCCGATGACGCCCACGCCCGCCCCGCTCATCTCGCTGACCTGGACCGATCATGTCACCGGGCGCCAGGGGCACCTGGTCGTCGACCGGCTGGTCCGGGGCGTGTCCAGCGGCGGGCTGCGGATGCGGGAGGGCTGCACGCTCGACGAGGTGGCGGGGCTCGCCCGGGGCATGACGATGAAAGAGGCCCTGCACTTCGACGCCGACGACGACCGGGCCCGCTACATACCGCTGGGCGGTGCCAAGGGCGGGATCGACTGCGACCCGCGCGACCCGGAGGCCTACGGCGTGCTCGTGCGCTACCTGCGGGCCGTGCGCCCGTACATCGAGAACATCTGGACGACCGGTGAGGATCTCGGACTGACGCAGGACCTCGTCGACCGTGCGGCGGCCGAGGCCGGGCTCGTCTCCTCGGTCCAGGCGGTCTATCCGCTGCTCGACGACGAGACGGCGGCGCGGCAGCGGCTCTCCGACGCGTTCGCCGTGGAGGTCGACGGCATCGGGCTCGACGAACTGGTCGGCGGCTGCGGGGTGGCCGAATCCGCACTCGCGGCGCTGGACCGGGCCGGTCTCCCGTACGCGGAGGCGAGGGTCTCCGTGCAGGGGCTCGGCACGATGGGTGGGGCGACGGCGCGGTTCCTCGCGCGGGCCGGACTGAGGGTCGTGGCCGTCGCGGACGTCAAGGGCACCATCGCCAATCCGGCGGGCCTCGACGTCGAGTCGCTGCTCGCCGCCCGGGACGCATACGGAACGGTGGACCGCGGCGTGCTGCGGGACGGGGACCGGGAGCTGCCCGCCGACGCCTGGCTGGGCCAGGAGGCGGAGGTGCTCGTCCCGGCTGCCGTCTCGTACGCCATCGACGCCGCGAACCAGTCCCTGATCAGCGCCCGTTGGATCATCGAGGCGGCCAACATGCCGGTACTTCCGGAGGCGGAGGCGCTGCTGGCCGGGCGTGGAATCACCGTCCTGCCCGATGTGGTGGTCAACTCCGGTACGAACGCGTGGTGGTGGTGGACCCTGTTCGGGGACATCGGCGCCGACGCCGAGGAGGCGTTCGCGCACACCCGCCGCTCGATGCGCACCCTGATCGACCGGATGCTGTCCCGCGCCGAGGCCGACGGCTCCACGCCCCGGGCGGCGGCCCATGCCCTCGTCGCCGAGCGGCTGCCGGTGATGGCCGAACGCTTCGGCTGGTACCGGTGAGGCTCGCGGTACGGCCGCCCGATCACTCTTGATCGGGCACTCTTGATCGGGCGGGGTTCACGGCCGATGGCCGCCGTCGGATCTTCCCGCCGACACCGATCGGCTCCGTTACACCATGTCCCTGACAGTCCGACCTCGCCATCCCTGAGAACCCACGAGTTCACGCGGCGGGAATGAGACGGGCCGGATGGGCGGCGGCATGCACCATCGCGCTCGCAGATCAGCTCGATCGTGCCGGGATCCGGCCGCGAGGCCATGGCGACCGGCCCGGTCCCGTCGAAGAGCCGCCGGTCGACCCGGCCCTGCGCGAGCTGCCCCACGGCGTCGATCGGCACCGCGCACTGGTGCCCGCCCGGAGCCGGCTGAAGCTGGGGGCGGTTGGGTGCGGGGCCGCTCGCGGTTCCGCACCCGCCCGCCCGGGACCCGAGCATTGGTTAGGGTGAAGCCGTGGCAAGAGTGCGGTTGAGCGTGACGGAACGACGCGAGGAGCTGCTGCGCGCCGCCGTCGAACAGATCGAGGTGCGCGGCGTCGCCGCGGTACGGATCGCCGATGTGGCCGCCGTGCTCGGTGTGAGCAACGCACTGGTGCTCTACCACTTCTCGACGAAGGAGAAGCTGGTCGCGGCAGCCTTCGCGCACGCGGCCGAGGCCGACCTGGCCTGTCTGCGCAAGCTGCTCGGCCGTCGCACCAGCGCGGTACGGCGGCTGCGCGCTGCCGTCCGCTGGTATGCGCCGACCGGGCAGGCCAAGGGGTGGCGGTTGTGGATCGAGGGCTGGGCGGCCGCACTGCGCGATCCGGCGCTGCGCAACGTGGCCGGCGATCTCGACCAGCAGTGGAAGGCCGAGCTGGCCGAGGTCATCGAAGAGGGTGCCGCCGCGGGCGAGTTCCGGTGCGACGATCCGATGTCCGCGGCCTGGCGGCTGACCGCGCTGCTGGACGGCCTGGCCGTCCAGATGACCTCCTACGCCGGGCCGCTCTCCCGCTCCACGATGCTGGCGTGGACCGACGAGGCGCTCGCCCGCGAACTGGGCATCGACCACGCAACGCTGACAGCCTGACGGCAGACCTCCTCCCCCCGTTCCGCCCCTCTCCCCCGTCGGCCGGCCGGCCGGTCAGGTCTGGCGCAGCGGCGCGTAGGCCGCGCCCTGGAGCCCGAAGGTCCAGGCGACGCCGTCCTTCGCCGTCCGCGTCGTGGGCGGCACCCGCAGCCAGTACGTACGGTGTGTCCCGTCGGGCTCGGGGGTGGAGTTGACCACCTCGACCATCACCACGTCCTCGTCGCCGTCCAGTGCGATCCGCCAGAGAACACCCGTCTCGTCCCGGTGCACCGGGACGGCTCCCGACTCCGCGAGGTAGCGTTCGTAGCCGTAGAACTCCAGCATCACGCGGCGCAGTTCCGCGTTCTGCTCCTCGCGTATCCGCTCGGGCGTCAGAGCCGTCAGTTCCGCGAGGAATTCGGCGGGAACGGGCATGCCGCGCCAGGCGTACAGCGCGAATCCGTCACGGTACTCGAGCGCCGGGCCGTCGCCGCGGTCGAGCCGGCCCGCCTCGTCGCGGTGGAGCGTCTCCGGGCGTTCGCTGATCACCACCACGCGTTCGTAGGGCCACCACCAGCCGGCGTGCCTGGCCACCTCCGCAAGTCCCGTGAGCCGGTCCCCGCGTCCGTCGAACGCCGCGAGCCACGCCGCGTCGTGCTGGCCGAGTACCGCGTCGAGCATGACCAGGCGTACTCCCGGCTCGTCCTCGGACCGCTGGGCGAGGGCCGCGACCACACCGGTCCGTATCCGCTCGGCGAGCGCGGCCGTGGTCTCCCAGAGTTGGGCGCCCGTCGCCGACCACAGTGCGGACCAGCCGGCCGGCCCCAACTCGTCGTACATCCTGCGCCGCTCCTCCGCCCACGGGCGGGTCCGCACCTGATCGCGCACCGAACGGCCCGCATCGACGAGCTTCTCGACGGCCTCGACGGCCGCCTTCGGCGAATCCACCCAGACGATCCGCTCCGGCTCGTCCAGTCCCGCGCTGCGGTAGGCGAGACGCACCCCGTCCTCGGCCGCTCCCCGGTCCGCCCCTCCCGTCGCCGCCGCCACGGCCCGCCATGAGTCCACGTACTGCATCGGTTCTCCCCGTCCCCTGTTCCGCTCTGCTGGTCCCTGCTGTCCGCTGCCGCGGTCGTCGGCCGACCGGGCCCGCGTGGTCTCAGTCCGCCACGATGCGGACCGTGCCCGGGGCGTACTCCCGCTGGCGCACCACGCGGTACCAACCCTTCGACAGCGGTATCGCCGCATGCTCCTCGTGCACCACCCGCCCGCCGTCGGGCAGATGGAGCAGCATCGGGCCGAAGGCGCCCGCCTCCCGCATCAGCCGGCCGGGCCCCTGGACCGCGTGCGCGTGACCGGTGACCTCGCCCAGCGCGAGCACCATGCGTCCCCGCGTGTCCCGTGGTTCTCCCGGCGCGTCCACCAGGTGCGCGGGCACTGCGGACTCGTCCAACGACACGATCAGCACATCGCCTTGCCGGTACACGGACGTCTCCCCTCCACGGCGGCACCCGCTGTGCCGACCACACCGAAAACGCTACGGGGAGGGTCTGACATCCATACGCGTAGCGGGTTCCGGTGGTCCTGGCTGGACGCGGTGTCCGGCGGAGCGGACGATGCGGACACGTCCACGCCGCCGTCATCACCGACCGAGGCGGCCACGTCTCCGGCGCCGGGTCCCCGACCACGGCGGCCGGATACGCCGCGCGATCCGCCGTGGCGTCCGGCCGGCGGTGATCTCCCGCACCGGACGCGGCACACGTCGCGACGGAGAGCTCGCAGCCGCTCACCGGGACCGGCTCGGCGCGGCGTGACCGTTCGGGCGGTCCCGCCCACCCCCCTGTCAGTGGCTCTTGATAGACCTTGCGGTAATCAGCCGTCCCCCAGTCTCAGGAGCTCAGGGCCATGTCCGGTGTGGACCATCTGCACGAGTTGCTCGGCCTTCCTGCCGTCGACTTCCGGCACGCGACGGACGGAGCCCCGGCGCAGGCCGCCGACGCCGTGGCCTGGCGTATCGCGGTCGACCCGTACGACGACGAGTCCGAGACGACCTGGGAGGAGGCGTTCCAGGCGTTTCTCGCCACTGTGGACCCGGCGGGCGTACGGGCTCTGATCATCGGCCAGTGGGGCGAGTCGTACGAGGAGAGGTCGTCGTACCCGATCGATCTCGTGATCTCCGCCGCCGACCGGCTGACTTCCCTGGAGGCGATATTCGTCGGCGACCTGACGCGCGAGGAGAACGAGATCTCCTGGATCGAGCAGTCCGACGTCACCGCGCTGCTGAGGGCCTTCCCGGACCTGCTGGAACTGGGCGTGCGCGGTGGCACACATCTTGAGTTCCCCCCGTCGAAGCACGAGCGGCTGCGTTCGCTGACGATCGAGACGGGCGGGCTGCCGGTCGAGGTGGTGCGCGGCATCCTGGACAGTGAACTGCCCGCACTGGAACGGCTCGACCTCTGGCTCGGTGTCTCCGAGTACGGCGGTGACGCCGATGTCCCGGATCTTGCGCCGCTGCTCTCCGGTGCGCGCTTCCCCCGGCTGCACCACCTCGGCCTGCGCAACAGCGCGGTGCAGAACGAGATCGCGGCGGCTGTCGCGGGCGCCCCGGTCGTGGCCCAGCTGCGTACCCTCGATCTGTCTCACGGCACGCTGGGCGACGAGGGGGCGGCGGCGCTGCTCGAAGGCCAGCCGCTGACCCACCTCGAACGGCTCGACCTGCACCACCACTTCCTCACCGAGCCCATGGAGCGCCGGATCACGGAGGCGCTGGAACCGCACGGGGTGCGGGTAGACGTCTCCGAGCGCGAGGTGCCGTGGGGGGACCGCGGGGCCGAGGGCCGCTACACCACGGTTTCGGAGTGACACGCGATGACCGACATCGAACACCCCGAGGTCTTCCACGGTCTGCCCGTTCTCACCCTGCCCGGCCCCGGCCGGCCGGGTACCCATCCGCTCCCGTCGGCCGAGGCGGTCGCCTGGCGGCTGGAGAGCGCCTGGCGCGGTGATCTGACGTTCGCCGCGCTGTGGCAGCACTTCCTCGACACGGTCGACACCAGCCGGGTGCGGGCCCTGCTGATCGGCCCGTGGTGGCAGGAGGAGTACGAACCGTTCGGCCCTGTCGTGGAGCTGCTCGCCGCCCACGCGGACCGCTTCCCGTCCCTGAGGGCGCTCTTCCTCGCCGATGTCGTCAGCGAGGAGTGCGAACTCTCCTGGCTGGAGATGGCCGACATCACCCCGGTGGTCGAGGCGTTCGGGCAGTTGCGCGAGCTGACGGTGCGCGGCTGCGGCCAGCCGGCAGCAGGGCAAGCCGTCCTCGGACTGCGGCCGGTACGGCACGCGGAGCTCACCTCGCTGCGGTTCGAGTCCGGCGGGCTTCCGTCCTCCGTCGTACGGGCGGTCGGGGCTTCGGAGCTGCCCGCGCTGGAACATCTCGAACTCTGGCTCGGCGTCACCGAGTACGGTGGCGACGCCACGGTCGGGGACCTCGCTCCGCTGCTCTCCGGCGCCGCGTTCCCGAACCTGCGCCATCTGGGGCTGCAGAACAGCGAGATCCAGGACGAGATCGCGGCCGCGGTCGCCTCCGCCCCGGTCGTCGCCCAGCTGCGGTCGCTCTCGCTGGCGATGGGCACGCTGGGCGACCTCGGCGCGGAGTCGCTGCTCGCGGGCCAGCCGCTCACCCACTTGACCGCGCTCGACCTGCACCATCACTACATCAGCGACCCGCTGGTCGACCGGCTCAGGAAGATACTGGGTCCCGACCGGGTCGACGGTGAGCCGCACGAGGTGGAGTACTGGGACCCGGACGAGGACGACGAGCGCTATGTCGCGGTCAGCGAGTAGGCGGAGCGGCCCGCGGCCGCGCTTCGCCGTCGTAGGGGTTCCCGGGAACCGCCGGGTCTCGCTCTTCCAGGACGCCGTGCACGCCGCCGGGCTGCCGGACGCACGAGTGGTGCCCTGGCTGGATGTGCTGCGCGGTGAGGCGTCCTTCCGGCCGGGCGAGACCGTACGGATGGACTCCCCCGGCGAGGACGCCGAGGTGGACCGACTGCTGCGGGCGGTGGACGATCCGACGAGGGTCGAGGGCACCGCCCTGTGGTACACCCGGTTCACCGGAGCGGTACGGACGGTGGCGCGGGCGGCCGAGGCGGCCGGAGCCGTCGTGCTCGCGACGCCGGGCGATGTCGCGGTGATGTTCGACAAACGGCTCTGCCACGCCGTGCTGCACGGCTCGGGCGTTCCCGTACCGGCATCACCGACCTCCGGCGCCGCCGCCCCCCTGGTACGGGACTGGGCCGATGTCCGCGAGCGGATGGCGGACCACCGCATGCCGCGAGCTTTCGTGAAACTCGCGCACGGCTCGTCCGCCTCGGGGGTGCTGGCCGTGGAGACCGCGGGGCCCGGCCGGGTGCGGGCGACCACGTCGGTGGAGCGCGACGCGGCCGGCCGGCTCTTCAACTCGCTCCGGGTGCGCCGTTGCACGACGGAGCGCGAGGTGGCGGCGATCGTCGACGCGCTCGCGCCGGACGGGTTGCACATCGAACGCTGGCTGCCCAAGGCGTCGCAACGGGGGCGCTCGGCGGATCTGCGGGTCCTGGTCGTGGCGGGCCGGGCCACCCACGCGGTCGTGCGGACCAGCCGCTCCCCCATGACCAATCTCCACCTCGGCGGCGGGCGAGGGGATCTCGACGAGGCCCGCGCGGCCGTACGGGCGGCGGGCGGCAGCTGGGCCGGGGTGCTGGACGTGTGCGAACGGGCCGCCGCCTGTTTCCCCGGGACGCTGAGTGTGGCCGTCGATCTGCTGCCCTCGACCGGCTGGCGGCGCTTCGCCGTCGGCGAGGTCAACGCCTTCGGTGATCTGCTGCCGCACCTGACCGGGCTGCCGGGCAGCGGGGCCGAGGACCTGGACACCTATGCGACGCAGGTCGTCGCCGTACTGAACAGAGCAGGGAACCACCGTGCAAGCGCCACCGCCTGACTCCGCGCCGGCCCTCCCGGACGCCGGGACGCCGAACGTTCCTGCGGCTCCCGAGGACACCGCGCATCCGGACATGAACGAGATCGTGGGCAGTCACGACCTGCTGCTCGTCACTCTCGACACCCTGCGTCACGACGTGGCCGCGGAGCTCGCGGCCGCCGGACGCATTCCGCACCTCGCCCGTCATCTCCCGGGCGGCGCCTGGGAGAAGAGGCATGCGCCGGGCAGCTTCACCTACGCCTCGCATCAGGCGATCTTCGCGGGCTTCCTGCCGACACCCGCCACCCCCGGCCCGCACCCCCGGCTGTTCGCGGCACGGTTCGCGGGCAGCGAGACCACGGCGCCCCGCACCTTCGTCTTCGATACACCCGATCTGGTGTCGGCCCTGGCCGGTGCCGGTTACCGCACGGTATGCATCGGCGGCGTGGGCTTCTTCAACCGGCAGGGACCGCTCGGGTCGGTGCTGCCGGGCATGTTCCAGGAGAGTCACTGGGAACCGGAGTTCGGCGTCGCCTCACCCACCTCCTTCGAGGCGCAGGTGACCCGGGCCGAACAGGTCGTCGCGGAACTCCCCGCCGATCAGCGGCTGTTCCTCTTCGTCAATGTGGCGGCTCTGCACCAGCCCAACTGGTTCCACCGGCCGGGCGCCACCCGGGACGTGGGTGACTCCCGGGCCACGCACGCGGCCGCGCTGGAGTACGTCGACGCCCACATCGGCCGGCTCCTCGCCGCCGCGAGCAGCCGCCGCCGCTGCTTCGCCATCGTCTGCTCCGACCACGGCACGGCGTACGGGGACGACGGCTACACCGGTCACCGCCTCGGCCACGAGGCGGTCTGGACCGTTCCGTACGCGCACTTCTTCCTGGAACCGGGGGCAACCGCCCGATGATGAACAGCCCGCGCACCGTCCGCCCGTACCAGAGCTACGTCTACGCCTATCCGCACAAGACGGCCTACCGGCCGCTGGACGGACACCCCGCCGGGCGGCCCGCGCTGCGTGACCTCTGGGCGGGAGAGCACAAGGACGCCCTCTCGCTCTATCTCCACCTACCGTTCTGCGAGGTCCGCTGCGGTTTCTGCAACCTCTTCACCCGGATCGGCGCGCCGGACGAGCTGACGGGCCGTTATCTCGACGCGCTGGACCGTCAGGCCACCGCCGTACGGGACGCGTTGGGCGACGACGAGCCGGTACGGTTCGCCGCGGCGGCGTTCGGCGGGGGCACCCCCACCTTCCTGACCGCTGCCGAGTTGCAGCGGCTCTGCGACATCGCGGAGAGGCGGATGGGCGCCGACCTGCGGTCCGTTCCCCTGTCGGTCGAGACCTCGCCGTCGACGGCGACGGCCGACCGGCTGGCGGTGCTGGCCGACCGCGGGACGACCAGGATCAGCATCGGCGTGCAGAGCTTCGTCGACGCGGAGGCACGGGCGGCGGTCCGGCCGCAGCGCCGCACGGATGTGGAGGCTGCTCTCGGCCGGATCCGCGACACACGCATCCCCGTCCTCAACATCGATCTGATCTACGGAATCGAGGGACAGACCGAGAGGAGCTGGCGCACCTCGCTGGACGCGGCACTCGGCTGGCGGCCCGAGGAGCTGTACCTCTACCCGCTGTACGTGCGTCCGCTGACCGGACTCGGCCGGCTGGGCGCCGGGGCGGACGTGGTCTGGGACGAGCAGCGGCTGCGGCTGTACCGGGCGGGCCGGGACCACCTCCGAGCCCATGGCTACGAGCAGGTGTCGATGCGGATGTTCCGCCGTGCCGGCGCCCCGCAGGAGGGCCCCGCGGACTACGCGTGCCAGACGGACGGCATGATCGGGCTCGGCTGCGGCGCCCGCTCGTACACCGGCCGCCTGCACTACTCGTTCGACTACGCGGTGGAGATGCGGGAGATACGGTCGATCATCGACCGCTACACCGCCACCGAGGACTTCTCGTACGCCGAAGTGGGGCGTCACGTCGACGCCGACGAGGCACGCAGGCGCCACCTCCTGCAGTCGCTCCTCCAGGCCGGAGGGCTGCAGACGGCCGACTACCGCGCACGGTTCGGCACCTCCCCGGAGGAGGACTTCCGCAGCGAGCTGGACCGTTTCGAGGCACGTGGCTGGCTGGACGCGGCCGTCGGCGCGTCCGGGCTGCTGCGGCTCTCCCCCGAGGGGCTCGCCCACTCCGACGCGCTGGGACCGGAGCTGTTCTCCCCCGCCGTACGGGCCGCGATGGCCGCGTACGAACAGAAGTGAGCACGCACATGGAGCGGGTCACCGAACCGCACCGGGCCGGCCCCCTGGAGCTGACTGTCCTCTACCGCGGTCCGCTGGCATCGTGCGACTACGACTGCCCGTACTGCCCGTTCGCCAAGCGCCGCGACAGTCCTGGGCAGCTGCGCACCGACCGCGCCGCGCTGGAGCGGTTCACCACGTGGGCGGCGGCGCAGACCGGTGACCGGATCTCGGTGCTCTTCACGCCCTGGGGCGAGGGGCTGGTCCGCTCCTGGTACCGCCGGGCGCTGGTCGAGCTGGCGCAGCTGCCGCACATCGGCCGGGTCGCGATCCAGACCAATCTCAGCGGCCGTACCGGGTGGCTGGCGGAGACGGGGGCCGCCGGGCGCGACAAGATCGCGCTGTGGTGCACGTACCACCCGGGGCAGACGCCCTACGAGCGCTTCCTCGCCAGGTGCCGTGAGCTGAGCGCCCTCGGAATCCGGTACAGCGTCGGTGTCGTCGGTCTCGACGAGCACCTCGACGAGGCGCGGCGGCTCCGCGCCGACCTGCCGGGCGAGGTCTATCTCTGGGTGAATGCGGCCGAAGGACAGAGCTATACGGACGAGGAGGCGGACCGCTGGACAGCCCTCGACCCGCTCTTTCCGTACAGCCGGCACCCGCACCGCTCGGCCGGGATGCCCTGCCGGACGGGTGAGTCGGTCGTCTCGGTGGACGGGGACGGCACGGTGCGCCGCTGCCACTTCGTCCCGGCCGAACTCGGCAATCTCTACGACGGCAGCTACCGGCGCGCGCTCGGCCCCCGGGCCTGTCCGCTTGCCGTCTGCGACTGCCACATCGGCTACGTACATCTGGAGACACTGCCGCTGTACGACGTGTTCGCAGGCGGGGTACTGGAGCGCATACCTGCCGGGCGGCCGGGCGTACCCGCCCCATCGGGACGCCCGTTGCTGCCACTGTCCCCCGTCGCGGGACGGACCTGACCCGCCGGGGGGCCGGGCCCGTCCGGCGGGTGGCACTCAGAGCGGCAGCAGATCCGGCCGCTTCGCCTCGACGTGGTCGCCGGAGGACTCGCCGCGCAGCCTGCGCCCGATCCAGGGCACCAGATACTCCCGCGCCCAGTGGATGTCGTCGCGCCGGACCTCCAGCGTGCCGCGCTGTGCCTGCGGCGGCCACGCCTGGTCGGGATCGGCCGGCACATCGAGGCCGAGGACCTGGGCGGCGCGCAGCGCGACCCGGGTGTGCCCCTCGGGCGACAGGTGGAGCCGGTCGTCGTCCCAGGCGCGCCGGTCCTGCACCGAACGCAGCGACCACAGGTCGAGGACCGGACAGTCGTAGCGGTCGGCGATGGAACGCACATGTGCGGTGTAGGTGGCGATCTTGCCGCGCAGATGGCGCAGTACGGGAACGCCCCGGGTGTCGAAGCCGGTGGTCACCATGACGGTGCCGACCGATTCGGTCAACTCGGCGACCGCCCGCTCGAAGCGCTCGGCGACGTCGTCGGGGTCGGTGCCGGGCCGGATGATGTCGTTGCCGCCCGCGCAGAAGCTCACCAGATCGGGTGCGAGCTCCTTCGCGCGCGGCACCTGCTCCGCGACGATCTGGTCGAGGAGACGGCCGCGTACGGCGAGATTGGCGTACCGGAAATTCCCGTGAGCCGGACCGTCGGGGCTGTTCGCCGTACCGGTGTCCGGGAGCTGGTCCGCGAGGAGTACCGCGAAGCGGTCCGCCCAGCCGACGAACGTTCCGGCCGGGCCGGGATCTCCGACTCCCTCGGTGAAGCTGTCGCCGATCGCCGCGTACGACCCGATGGCGCCACGCCGGTTGTTGACGCCACGTTGAATGTTTCTCGAATCGTCTGCCACAAGGGCACATCCTGCACCGCCGAATGTGACCTACGCGACCGTAATAAGGGGTTGACGGGAGGTGAGATAGACCACCCGGTCAGTTTTTGGTAAAGGGGGAATAAGTGAAGGGGCGGTGCGCCGCCGCGCACCGCCCCTTCAACCAGCCCTACTGGATCAGACGTTGATCCCGTGCGCGGCCAGGTACGCGATCGGGTCGATGTCCGACCCGTACGCGGGACCGGTGCGGACCTCGAAGTGCAGGTGCGGACCGGTGGCGTTGCCGGTGGCACCGGAGAGGCCGACCTGCTGTCCGGCGGTCACGGTCTGGCCGGCCGAGACGGAGAGCGAGGACATGTGGCCGTACTGCGAGTAGTGGCCGTCGGCGTGCTTGATGACGACCTCGTTGCCGTACGCGCCACCCCATCCGGCGGTGACGACGGTGCCGGAGGTGATCGCCTTCACGCTCGTGCCGGTGGCGACCGGGAAGTCGATACCGGTGTGGCTGCCGCTGGACCAGTTGGAACCGGAGGCGCGGTAGGCCGTGGTGTGGTTGCCGGGGACCGGGTGGACGTAACCGGAGCTGCTGCTCTGGGCGGCCGCGGGCTTGGGGGCGGCCGAAGCGCTCGCGGACGTCGTGGACTTGACGGGAGCCTTGGACGGCGCGGCCTGCGCGGTGGCCGCGGCGGAGCCGGCCGGCTTGGAGCCGAGCGTCAGCTTCATGCCCGGGAAGATCAGGCTCGGGTCGTCACCGACGACCACGCGGTTGTCCTGGTACACCTTCTGCCAGCCACCCTTGACCTGCTGCTCGGCGGCGATCTTCGACAGGGAGTCGCCGGAGACGACGGAGTACGTCCGGGTCTCGGCCTGCTCCTTCGCGACCGGGACGGCCTGCTTGACGGCCGACTGCGCGGCGGCGGGCGCGGCCTGCTCCGCGGCGTGGGCACCGGTGGCGCCGAGCAGCGGGAGGGCGATGACGGCCCCACCGGCGCCGGCGGCGACGACGCCACGGGCGATGGTGCTGACCTTGGGACGGCGGTGCTTACCCGATGTGGGCATGAAGAATTCCTCTCCGGCGCCTACGAGGTGAGCTGTCGGGTTCGGGCTGGAGATGCCCGGTCGCACGAAGCGCGACTTCACCCCGAGCCGGCCGGATTCCTCCGGTCGGCGGCTTACCTGGTTCCCCCGCTCCTGCCACGCGTGAGTGGGTGCGAATTCCGGACGGCGGCAGGATTAGGCGGTCCATCCGGATTGAGTGGTGACCGTAGACGAGCGGGGACGACGGAAACAAGCCGCCGAATGCGGACCGGAATCCGCTACGGAAATTCGGAACGGAATACCGGTCACCCTCCGTGGATTACGGATCTTGGCTTTCCGCACGGCGTCGGGAATACCCACCGGCCGCACCGGCACACACCGTCACGGATATGATCCCGCTCACGAGAAGGCCGCCATCCCCCTTATAAGCGGGGCATGTTATTTCAAATGCCTCAATACGGACATGTCATGAACATTCTCCGTGTGGCGCGGCCCGAGCACTTACGCATCCAGGTCGCCCGCAGCCCTGCTGCACGGCCGCGTGACCCCGCGGCACCCCGCCCCGGAGCACCAACGCCGGCGCAGACCGCCACGGGCCGTGCCTGCGCGCGGGCACGGCCCACCGGCCGACTCCCCTGCACCGCCGAAAAGCCGTCGCACGGCGATCCGTTACGAGCCGGACCGGACCGGCGCGCAGCCGCGCCGCCGGCCTTCCTCCTCGGCGGCGCGGCCGCCCGCGTCGAGCGCGTTCAGCCGGTGACGGCCGAACTGATTGCCTGAGGAATCAATGTCGTATCGTCGCAGGAGTGAGCTCGCCGGCGAGCCTCGCCGACGCCAGAGACCCCAGGAGAAGCCGTGACGCAGCAGGTGCCGCAGGTCCCGTCGACGGAACCCCAGCTGGCGGGTGTGCGCAATTTCCGCGACGTGGGCGGGCTGCCCACCGTGGACGGGCGCCGGGTGCGGTACGGACGGCTCTTCCGCAGCGGTCACCTCGCGCACGCCACCGCCGAGGACGCGACGTTCCTCGGCGGCCTGGGGCTGCACACGATCTTCGACTTCCGGAACGCCGCGGACCACAAGCTCGACGGAGTGGACGTGGAACTGCCGGGCGTACGCAACGTGAGCATCCCGCTCTCCGACCCGGCCGACGGCGCCGAGTTCTGGCGTATGGTCCGCGACGGCGACATCGAACAGCTCCGCTCGGTGCTCGACGACGGCAAGGGGGCGGCCCGCATGACCGCCTCGTACAGGGCGATCATCCTGGACCGGACCGCCGAGCACAGCCGGGTACTGCACGCCCTGGCCGAAGACAGCGTCCCGGCGCTGATGCACTGCGCTGCCGGCAAGGACCGGGCCGGTCTCTCGATCGCGGTGTCGCTGCTCGCGGTCGGTGTCGAGCGCGAGGCCATCGAGGCCGACTACCTGAAGTCCAACGACCCGCACCGCCGGTACAAGGTCCGCCGCACCGACACCTCGGCGACCGGGATGTCGGCCGAGGTGATGGAGCTGCTCAGCCCGCTCTTCGACGCCCGCGCCGAATACCTCGCCCAGGCCTTCACCACCATCGAGGAGACCTGGGGCAGCACCGACCGCTATCTCGCCGAGGGCCTGAAGCTCACCCCGGAGATCCTGGAGCGGCTGCGCGGACGGCTGCTCGAAGCGGCGTGACCGGAGCTCTCCGCGGCGGTGGTCAGCCCTTGCCGGCCACCGCGAAGAGCAGGTAGAGGAAGGCCGCGAAGACGTGTCCGGCGACGAGATAGGCCACCAGCCGGATCACCAGACCGCGCGGGAACCGCTGCTCCTGCGCCTCGTAGTTCTTCCTGGACCTCGGGGTGAGCGGGTCGTAGTTCTCTGAATCGGACACGACAATCCTTTCTCGCGGCCGGGCGGGCCGGTCTCAGCGGCGGTGCATCCCGCTGCCGAGGCACAGCTCGGCGGTGGGGCTCTGCAGCAGGGTGTGGACGAAGAGCAGCTCGGATCCGCCGCGCTCCACGGCGGCGATCCGGTGCGGGGTGAGAGAGTCGAAGTGCGCGCTGTCGCCGGGGCCGAGATCGTGCACGGTGTCCCCCAGGCTCACCCGCAGCCGCCCGGCGAGCACGTACAGCCACTCCTCGCCGGGGTGGACCCGCACGAGATCGCCCTGCGCGCCGTACGGAACCCGTACGCGCAGCGCCTGCATGGCCCGGCCGGAGCCACCGGCCTGCTGGTACATCCAGCCGTCGGCCTCGGCACCCTCGAAGGGGCCGCCGCGGACGATCGCGTCACGTTCGGGGGGAATCTCGCCGAGCAGCTCGGAGACCGTCGTACCGTAGATCCTGGCGAGGCCGAGAAGCATGGGCAGCGAAGGCTGTCGCCGGCCCGTTTCGAGCCGGGAGAGATGCGCGGGGGAAAGCCCCGCGTGCCGGGCGGCGGTCTCCAGGGTGAGTCCGCGGCTGCGGCGCAGGTCACGCAGGCGTGGCGCGATTCCGGGAAGCTCGTCGGCCACCCCTCCGTCGGGAGGATTCATATCTCCATTGGGCCAGGACTTTTCCTCGGAGGCAAATTTCTTGCCTCCGAGGCAAACCCTCGGGACTCAGCGGTTGGCGACGGCCTGCCTGACCAGGGTCCTGCCGAAGTCCCACATCAGCCCGCCGCCGCTGTGGGCGTCGTCCATCACCGCCGTGAACGCGTTCACGAACCGGTCCACCTCCGGCTCACCGATCACCAGCGGCGGGATCAACTTGATCACTTCCAGATGGTCGCCGGAGACCTGGGTGAGGATCCGGTGCTTCTGCAGCAGCGGCACGACGACCATCTGGGCGAAGAGCCCCTTGCGCGCCGCCTGCAGCATGGTCCAGCGGCTGCGCAGCTTCAGCGAGGACGGCCGGCCGAACTCGATGCCGATCATCAGCCCCCGGCCGCGGACGTCGTGCAGCAGCTCGTACCGCCCGATGAGCGCGGCGAGCCGCTCGCGCAGCAGATCACCGGTGCGGCGGGCGTTCGCGACGGTCTCCTCGTCCTCCATCACCGCGAGGACGGCGAGCCCCGCCGCCATCGCCTGGGCGTTCGAGCCGAAGCTCGCCGAGTGGACCAGGACCCGGTCCATCGACGAGTAGACACGTCGGAAGATCCAGTCCTTGCCGAGTGTCGCCCCGACCGGCACATAGCCGCCGGAGAGCGCCTTGGCGACGCAGACCAGGTCGGGCTCGACACCTTCCTCGTGCTGGTACGCGTAGAAGTCGCCGGTCCTGCCCAGGCCGGTCTGCACCTCGTCGGCGATGAGCAGCGCCTTGTGCCGGTGGAGCAGCTCCTGGGCGGCGCGGAGGAAGCCGGGCGGCGCCTCGTGGACCCCCTTTCCCTGGATCGGCTCGACGACCAGTGCCGCCACGTCGCCGCGCCCCAGTTCGCGCCGCAGTGCGTCGAGGTCGCCGAGCCCGATCGCGGTGTCGGGCAGCAGGGGCGCGAACCCGTCCCGGAAGCCGGACTCGCCGTTGACCGAGAGCGAGCCGGTGGTCAGGCCGTGGAAGGCGTGGGTGCAGTAGAGGACGCGCGGCTTCCCGGTGGCGTACCGGGCGAACTTCAGCGCGGTCTCGACGGCTTCCGTGCCGCTGTTGCCGAAGAAGACCCGGTCCAGGTGCGGGCTGTGGCTGAGCAGCTTCTCCGCCAGCAGCCCGGGCAGGGGCTGGCAGTCGAAGCGGGTCAGGTCGGCCAGGGAGGCGTCCAGGACGTCGTGCAGCGCCTTGCGGACGACCGGGTGGTGGCGGCCCAGACCCATCACGCCGAAGCCCGCGAGCATGTCGAGGTAGTCGTTGCCCTCCGCGTCCCAGAAGTGGGCGCCCTCGGCCCGCTCGTAGACCTTGTCGAAGCCGATGGTGTGCAGCATGCGCGGGAGCTGGTGATTCAGGTACTTCGTGTGGAGCTCGTAGCGTTCGGCGCCGCGTTCGGCGAGGAGCTGCGCCAGATCGAAGCCCTTGGGTCCGTCGTCCTTCATTCCCCGCTCTCCTCAATGGTTCCCCGAAGTGTTCTCCTGACGGCCGGCGTGGCGCTGATCCGTCCGGCGATCTCGACCGGTGTGAGCCCGATGTCGGCCAGCACCTCGGCGCGCTTGCCGTGCGCGAGGAACTGCTCGGGGATGCCGAAGGTACGCAGGGGTACGTCGACGTCGGCGTCGCGCAACGCCTGCCCCACCGCTGAACCGACTCCGCCCGCACGGCTGTTGTCCTCGACCACGACGACCAGCCGGTGCTGCTCGGCGAGCGGGGCGAGCTGTTCGTCGACCGGCTTGACCCAGCGCGGGTCGACGACCGTGCAGCGGATGCCGCCACCCGCCAGGAGCTCGGCGGCCTGCAGACAGACGGAGGCGAGCACCCCGACCGCCACGATGAGGACGTGGGGAGCCTCGGCCCGGTGCAGTACGTCCATGGAGCCGATCCGGCCGATCGCCGGGACCGGCTCCCCCACCGATTCCTTGGGGAAGCGCAGCACGGTCGGTGCGTCGTCGACGGCGACGGCCTCGCGCAGCTCCTCCCGGAGCCGGTCCGCGTCGCGTGGGGCGGCGATCCGCAGCCCCGGCACGACCTGGAGCACGGACATGTCCCACATGCCGTTGTGGGACGGACCGTCGGGGCCCGTGACGCCTGCCCGGTCGAGGACGAACGTCACCCCGCACCGGTGCAGTGCGACATCCATCAGCAGCTGGTCGAAGGCGCGGTTGAGGAACGTGGCGTAGACGGCGACGACCGGGTGCAGCCCGCCGGTGGCGAGCCCCGCCGCGGAGACCGCCGCGTGCTGCTCGGCGATACCGACGTCCCAGACCCGCCCGGGGAAGGCGTCGGCGAATTTCGTCAGCCCGACCGGATGCAGCATCGCCGCGGTGATGGCGACCACCTCCGGGCGTTCCGCGCCGATCGCGGCGATCTCGTCACCGAACACCGATGTCCAGGACGGCCTGTCGGCCGGGACGAGCGGTGCGCAGGTCAGCGGGTCCATCGCGCCGACGGTGTGGAACCGGTCGGCCTCGTCCTCCAGCGCGGGCGCGTACCCGCGGCCCTTCTCGGTGAGGCAGTGCACCAGCACCGGCCCGTGGAAGCGTTTCGCCCGGCTGAGCGCCGACTCGACGGCCGCGATGTCGTGCCCGTCGACCGGCCCGACGTACTTGAGTCCCAGGTCCTCGAACATGCCCTGCGGGGCGAACGCGTCCTTGAACCCCTTCTTCGCCCCGTGCAGCGACCCGTACAGCGGTTGTCCGACGACGGGGGTGCGCTGCAGGACGTCCTTGCCCCACGACAGGAAGCGCTCGTAGCCGTCGGTGGTACGGAGGGTGGCGAGGTGGTCGGCGAGGCCCCCTATGGTCGGGCCGTACGACCGCTCGTTGTCGTTCACCACGATGATCAGCGGACGGTCCCTGGCCGCCGCGATGTTGTTGATCGCCTCCCAGGCCATGCCGCCGGTGAGCGCTCCGTCCCCGATGACGGCGACGACATGATCGGGGCGGCCGAGCACCTCGTTCGCCTTGGCGAGGCCGTCCGCCCAGCCGAGCACGGTCGAGGCGTGCGAGTTCTCGATGACGTCGTGCTCGGACTCCTCGCGCGAGGGGTAGCCGGACAGGCCGCCCTTCCCGCGCAGTTTGGAGAAGTCCTGCCGCCCGGTGAGCAGCTTGTGCACGTAGCTCTGGTGCCCGGTGTCCCACAGGATGCGGTCCACGGGCGAGTCGAAGACCCGGTGCAGGGCGACGGTCAGCTCCACCACCCCGAGGTTGGGCCCCAGGTGGCCGCCGGTCCTGGCCACCGCGTCGACCAGGAACCTCCTGATGTCCGCGGCGAGTTCGCCGAGTTCGGGTCCGGTCAGTTTCTTCAGGTCGTGCGGTCCCCGGATGTTCTCCAGAATGGTCACGCTCGGGCCCCCTCTCCGGTCCTGTTTCAGCTCACGGTGACGGTGGGGACTCCTGACGGTGTCCCCGCGTCGTCCATGCCCTCGGCGATCTTCAGGGCTTCCTCGATGAGGGTCTCGACGATCTTCGACTCCGGAACGGTCTTGATGACCTCGCCCTTGACGAAGATCTGCCCCCTGCCGTTACCGGACGCCACACCCAGATCCGCCTCACGGGCCTCACCCGGACCGTTGACGACACAGCCCATCACGGCAACCCGCAACGGCACCTCC
>NZ_JBHVWN010000030.1:0-87315 GCF_042882275.1 Streptomyces sp. NPDC058231
CCCGCCCACCGCGCCCCCGCCCACCGCACCGCCGCTGCCGCGCCGGCCGGCCGCCGTCCGGGCGGAGGAATCCCGGACCGAACACCCCGGCCCGCCGCCGGCCGTTCCCGCACCCGCGGTCCGTATCGGACTTCCGTACGTCGGTGACCGGCCGCCCACCTACGACGCCGAACCCACCGCCCTCCCCGCCACCGTCGCCCAGGAACTGGACAACGTCGTCGCCGACACCGTGCTCGACGGCGCCCGGTACGGGACGTACACCCTGCGCGCCGCATCCGTACGCGGGGACTCGGCCCGGTTCCGGGGCGAGCCCCGGCGCGACGTCCTGCTCACCGTGCGGTTCGGCGCGGCCGAGGACGCCCTCGTGCTGGTCGCCGTCGCCGCCGGAGCCCGTGCCACCGCGGGCGCGCACCTCGCGGCCGCCGACGTCTGCCGCTGGATCGGCGGAGCGGTCGGCCGCAGCCACGGCAGGCTCTCCGAGGACATACGGGCCGGCCGCCGCGGCGACCTCAAATCAGGGCTGCACCGCCTCACCGACCGCAGTTACGGCAGACTCCGCGCCCGCGCGGCCGAACTGGGCCTCGAACCGGAGGAGTACACCGCCGGTCTGCGCTGCCTGCTGCTGTCAGCCGACCCCGCCTGCCGCACCCGGGTCTTCTTCGGGGTGGGCCCCGGGGGGCTCTTCCGGCTGCGTGACGGCGCCTGGCAGGACCTCGAACCCGAGGTGCCGAAGCCCACGGCCGTCACCGGCGAGGCCGTCGTCGGATTCGGATCGGCTCCCCCCGAGAGCGAGCCCGGCGGTGACCGGCTGACCATGGACCTGGGCATCACGACACCGGCGTCGCCGTACGTCGAGAGCCCGCCCCCGCCGCCCGCCGAGCCGTTCCTCTTCCGGGCCTCGGTGGCCCGCCCGGGGGACACGCTGCTGCTGTGCAGCACCGGGCTCGCCGAGCCGATGCGCGCCGAGCCCGCCTTCGCCGACGAGCTCGCCGGACGCTGGACGCCCCCGGAACCGCCCGGCCTGGCCGCGTTTCTCGTCGACACCCAGCTCAGACTGAAGGGGTACGCCGACGACCGTACGGGCGTCGGCGTCTGGGAGGCGTAACCGCGCGTGCCATGGGTTGATGGACTCCTAGCGCGGAGAGGATACGCACCCATGGCCAAGCAGAACCTGTCGGAGCAGTTCGTCGACATCCTCGTCCGGGCGGGCGTCAAGCGCATGTACGGGGTCGTCGGCGACAGCCTCAACCCGGTCGTGGACGCCATTCGGCGCAACGCGGCCATCGACTGGATCCAGGTCAGGCACGAGGAGACCGCGGCGTTCGCCGCCGGCGCCGAGGCCCAGATCACCGGCTCCCTCGCGGCCTGTGCCGGCTCCTGCGGCCCGGGCAATCTGCACCTCATCAACGGCCTCTACGACGCCCACCGCTCGATGGCACCGGTCCTCGCCCTCGCCTCGCACATCCCTTCGAGCGAGATCGGTCTCGGCTACTTCCAGGAGACCCATCCGGAGCTGCTCTTCCAGGAGTGCAGCCACTACAACGAGATGATCTCCAACCCGCAGCAGATGCCGCGGCTGCTCCAGACGGCGATCCAGCACGCGATCGGGCGAGGCGGGGTCAGCGTCGTGTCGATGCCGGGCGACATCGCCTCCCAGCCCGCGCCGGAGAAGTCGGTCGAGCACGCCCTGGTCACCTCGCGGCCGACGGTCCGGCCCGGCGACGCGGAGATCGAGAAACTCTGCCGCATGGTCGACGAGGCGAAACGCGTGACGCTGTTCTGCGGCAGCGGCACGGCCGGCGCCCACGCCGAGGTCATGGAGTTCGCCGAACGCGTGAAGGCCCCGGTCGGGCACGCGCTGCGCGGCAAGGAGTGGATCCAGTACGACAACCCGTACGACGTCGGGATGAGCGGACTGCTCGGTTACGGCGCCGCCTACGAAGCCACCCACGAGTGCGATCTGCTGATCCTGCTCGGCACCGACTTCCCGTACAACGCCTTCCTCCCCACCGATGTGAAGATCGTCCAGGTCGATGTGCGCCCGGAGCACCTGGGCCGCCGTTCCAAGCTGGACCTGGCGATCTGGGGTGATGTCCGCGAGACGTTGCGCTGCCTGACACCGCGGGTGAGGGCGAAGACGGACCGCAAGTTCCTCGACCGGATGCTGAAGAAACACGCCGACGCCCTGGAGGGCGTGGTCAAGGCGTACACCCGCAAGGTCGAGAAGCACGTCCCGATCCACCCGGAGTACGTCGCCGCTGTGCTCGACGAACTGGCGGACGACGACACGGTGTTCACCGTGGACACCGGCATGTGCAATGTCTGGGCGGCCCGCTATCTCACCCCCAACGGCAAGCGCCGGGTGATCGGTTCGTTCAGCCACGGCTCGATGGCCAACGCGCTCCCGCAGGCCATCGGCGCCCAGTTCGTCGACCGGAACCGGCAGGTCGTGTCGATGTCCGGGGACGGCGGATTCACCATGCTGATGGGGGACTTCCTGACCCTCGTCCAGTACGACCTGCCGGTGAAGGTGGTCCTGTTCAACAACTCCGCGCTCTCCATGGTCGAACTGGAGATGCTGGTAGCGGGGCTGCCCTCGTTCGGCACGACCAACAAGAACCCGGACTTCGCGGCCGTCGCCCGGGCGGCCGGGGCCTACGGCGTCCGGGTCGAGAAGCCCAAGCAGCTCGAAGGCGCCCTCAAGGACGCCTTCAAGCACAAGGGCCCGGCACTGGTCGACATCGTCACCGACCCCAACGCGCTCTCCATCCCGCCGAAGATCAGCGCGGAGATGGTGACCGGGTTCGCCCTCTCCGCGTCCAAGATCGTGCTGGACGGGGGAGTGGGCCGGATGGTCCAGATGGCCCGTTCCAACCTGCGGAACGTGCCCCGCCCCTGAACGGTTCAGCGGCGGGGCGACCGGTCACGCGGGGGTCAGGCGCACCGTCAGGATCTGGAACGGACGGAGCGCCAGCGCGAGACCGTGCTCGTCGGCCGTCGCGGCGCGCAGCGGCCGCTCCAGCAGGTCGGTGATCTGTGCCCGCGTGACGGGGAAGCCGACCTGGAGCGTGGCCTCCGCCCGTCCGCCCGCCGACTCGTACAGCCGCACGATCACATCGCCGCTGCGGTCCTCGGCGAGCTTCACCGATTCGACGGTCACCCCCGGATGCCCGGTGGTGACCAGTGACGGCACCGACGGGGCCACCGCCGCACGCAGCGGCAGATTGAGCGCGAGCCCCTCGCGCACCGCGTCCGTGACGTCCGCGCCGGGCGCCAGCGCGTAACGGAACCGGTGCAGGCCAAGGTCCGTCTCCGGGTCCGGGCTGTGCGGCGCGCGCAGCAGCGTCAGCCGTACGGTAGTGGCCAGGCCTGCCGCGTGCGGGGTCCGGGTCACATCGTGCCCGTACGTCGAGTCGTTGAGCACCGCGATCCCGTACCCCGGCTCGGCGACCCGGAGCCAGCGGTGCGCGCAGATCTCGAAACGCGCCGCGTCCCAGCCGGTGTTGTCGTGCGTGGGGCGGTGGACGTGCCCGAACTGGATCTCGGACGTGGACCGTTCGGCGTGTACATCGAGCGGGAACGCGGCCTTGAGAACCTTCTCCGACTCCTGCCAGTCCACCTCGGTGACGATGTCGATCTGCCGGCTCTCCGCCGCCAGCCTGAGCTCCTGCACGATCCGCGACCTCCCGAACGACCGGACGACCCGTACGGCGGCCCGCAGCGGCCCCTCCTCGATCAGCTCGACCGAATCGGCCCCGGTCAGATCGGTACGGGTACGGCGGTAGTGCCGGTCGATGTCCCAGGCGTCCCAGTGGTTGGGGTGGTCCGGGTGCAGCTGGAGCAGATTGGCCCGGTGTCCGGGGGCGAGGACCTCGCGGCCCGCGACGAGGTCGCGGACGGCCGAGATCAGCCCGTCGCGGTCGACGGCGACCCGCAGCAGCCCGTTGTCGAGGACGAACCCCTCGTCCGCCGCGCGGTCCGCCGTGACCTCCTGTTCCGGCACCGCCGCCCCACTGAGCAGCCCAGCGCCCAGGCCCGGCGCCTCGGCGAGAACCGCCGTGTGCGCATCGTCCAATTGCTGCACACGAGCGCCGGAAGGCAGCACCCCACCGGCCTCCGCGTCCAGTTCCAGCACCTGACGGCGGTCATACGGGCTGGAGTTGAGGGCCACCAGCCCTTCCGCGGCGCCCAGTGCGGTCACCGCGTCGGCCACCACGTCCGCCAGCTCCGCCTTCACCTGCTCGTACGTGTCACGGGCCTCGCGGTGCACCCACGCGATCGACGAACCCGGCAGGATGTCGTGGAACTGATGCAGCAGTACCGTCTTCCACACCCGGTCGAGCGTCTCGTACGGATAGGCGTACCCGGGTGCCCGGAGCGCCGCCGTCGTCGCCCACAACTCGGCCTCGCGGAGAAGGTGTTCGCTGCGGCGGTTGCCCTGCTTGGTCTTGGCCTGCGTGGTGTACGTCGCCCGGTGGAGTTCCAGATACAGCTCACCGGACCAGACCGGCGCCTGCTCCCCGTACTCCTCCTGGGCAGCCGCGAAGAACGCCGAAGGCTTCTCGATCTCGACCCGCGGCGAGCCCTCCAGATCACGGAGCCGGCGCGCCTTCTCCAGCATCTCGCGGGTGGGACCGCCGCCGCCGTCGCCCCAGCCGAACGGCACCAGCGAGCGGCTCGCGCGGCCCTTGTCGGCGAAGTTCTTCTCCGCGTGGGCGAGTTCACGTGCGTGGAACTGGGCGTTGTACGTGTCGACGGGCGGGAAGTGGGTGAAGACCCTGGTGCCGTCGATCCCCTCCCACCAGAAGGTGTGGTGCGGCATCTTGTTCGTCTGGTTCCAGGACAGCTTCTGCGTCAGGAACCACTTGACCCCGGCCAGTTCGGCCAGCTGGGGGAAGGCCGCCGTGTAGCCGAAGGAGTCCGGCAGCCAGATCTCCTCCGTGTCCACGCCCAGCTCCTCCTGGAAGAACCTCTTTCCGTGGACGATCTGCCGGGCCAGGGCCTCGCCGCCCGGCATGTTGGCATCGGACTCGACCCACATCGAGCCGACCGGGGCCCACTGCCCGTCCGCCACCGCCTTCTTGATCCGCTCCCAGATGTGCGGCTGATGGTCACGCACCCAGGCGTACTGCTGCGCCTGTGAACAGGCGAAGACCAGCTCCGGATAGTCCTGGGCGAGCGCGGTGACATTGGCGAAGGTGCGCGATGCCTTCCGTACCGTCTCGCGCAGCGGCCACAGCCAGGCCGAGTCGATGTGCGCATGACCGGCGGCGGAGATCCGGTGCGCGCTCGCCGACGCCGGACGGGAGAGCGCTTCGGCGAGCTCCGCCCGGCCCGCCGTCGCCGTGCCCGCGACATCGTGCAGATCGAGCGCGTCGAGCATCCGTTCCAGGGCCCGCAGGATCTCGTGGCGGCGCGACCGGTCGGCGGGCAGCTCGTGCATGAGCTCGGACAACACCTCGATGTCCAGGACGAGATGCCAGACCTCCAGGTCCGGTACCGCGAGATCCGCGGAGGCGAACCGGTAGAGCGGGCGGTCACCCGCCGTCAGGATGTCACCGAGCGCAGTCGGCTCGAAGCCGTGCTCCAGAACGGCCGGGTTGGCCGCCGCCTCCAGCAGCAGCGAGACGGGCTCGCCGCCGGCCGCTGCGCTTGCGATCGTCAGATGGCGATTGCGCGGATGGATACCCTTGAGCGGCACACCCTCGGCGTCGTACAGCATTCCCTCGGCCTGGAACCCCGGCCCCTGCCCGGAGAAACCCGGATCGAGGACCACTTCGACGGGGCGCCCCGCCCACTCCTCGGGCACGGTGCCCTCCAGCCGGAACCAGCTGGTCGACCAGGGGCTGCCCCACTCGGTGCCGGTCTCGAACGGCTCGTACGTCCCCTTCAGCGCTTCGGCCACGGGCACCGGCTCGCCCGGGGCGTGCCAGACGGACAGGGTGACCGGGCGCCGGTCGGCGTACTGGGCGGGGCGGATGAACTGCTGGAGGGCCCGCTCCAGGCGTCCCTCCACCAGCGTGCGGTCGTCGTGCATCACGGCTCCTCCGGGTCGGCGGTCGCGGGGCGTTCATGGCTCCACTTCCCCGGTGACGCGTGGGGCACCCCTGGCGGACGACGATGTACCGCGGTGCGTGCCGGAACGGGGGCGCCCGGGTGGCCCGCCGCCGGGCAAGGGATTCCGGATGGCGTCCGGCCCCTGGGGGAGGCGCCGCGGCGGCGGTGGTTCCCGGGCAGTCCGGGCGGACGCACGCTCCGTCGGCCGCAGGGCGTCCTCCCGGCGGTCCGGGGACCCGCGCCGCAGGTGGGGGGCTACGGCGCGGATCGGACCGGAGGGTGCCGTCCTGCCGGGGCCCGGCAGGACGCTCGGGGGTCAGCAGCCGAAGTCGACGAGGTCGAACGTCACGTAGTGGTCGGCGGTGTAGTAGTCCTCCTGGCTCGCTTCGCCCGTGACGATCCTGCGTGCTCCGCGGGTCGGTGAGCCGGGAGTGATGACCGTGTACTCGTGGTAGTAGCCGGTGCTCTCACTGGGCAGCACGCCCTCGCGGTTCTGGAAGACGACGCCGTCCTGCGAATACGGGAAGGGGCCGCCCGCATCGATGAGGTCGAGGGTGTCGTGTGCCTGGGCCGGCAGGGCCGAGTAGCAGATGCTGCCGACCAACTGGGCGGCGGCGGTGGCCGTCGTGGTGACCGGGCCGCCGACGAGGAGGGCGGACAGGAGGGCGGCGGCGCCGCCGAGCATGGTGATCCGTGGGGGGATTCGCATGCCCACCATGATGACGCGCGTAGACATGGCCGCGTCAACGGCAACTCATGTGAATTTTTTGGAAGTTAACACGGCCGACGTGAAGGTGTCGGCCGGGTGCCCGTGGGTACGGAGTGTCCTGCGTGCTCCCGTATGCGCATATTGATGAGTCGACAAGCGTGACATCCCGCGTGCGGGGCATGCATCCCGTGAAGGCGTTCGACGCGAAGGGGGCGATTCACTGTGCACGCGGGGGAAACGATGGAGCGTCAGGAGCATGTTCAGCTGCGCCGCAGACTGGCCCGGACCGATCTGGCGGCAGTGGCGGAAGTGCGCTGTGCGCTACGGGAGTTCCTACGGTACCGATGGCGGGGGGATTCGGCCGAGGTGGCGGAACTCCTGCTCAGCGAGCTGGTGACCAACGCACTGGTTCACACGGACCACGGTGCGGTCGTCACGGTCAACGTGACGCCGATGATGCTGCGCGTCGAGGTCCGGGACTTCGTCACCGGGCTGCCCATGCCGTATGTACCGGACGCCGACGACGGTACGCACGGCCGGGGGCTGGTCCTGGTGCGGGCTCTCGCGGACACCTGGGGGGTGACGGCACAGGCGCTCGGCAAGGTGGTCTGGTTCGAGCTGGACGGCGAAAGGCTGTGAGAGCCCTTCCGCCGCCCGATCCGTTCGAGCGGCGGCATGGCGGCCCGATGTCCGGACCGACCGGTCCGGTCAGCCGAACTGCTGCTCCAGATCCTTGAGTTTCTGCTCCAGCGAGTCGAGCCGGGGCAGGGCCTGGGTGTCGTCCTCGGCCGTGAGGTCGACGGTCCTCGCGTCAGCCGCGGTCCGGTCCGGGGCTCCGTTCGAGCTCGTGTCGCTCACGGCCTGCAGGGACGGCCGAGGCCTCAGGGGCAGTTGTCCCGGCTCGGATATGGCGGGCTCCACGACGGACTGGGAGCCCGCCGCCGGGGCGATGGTCTGTACGTCGACCTGGGTGCCGCCCCGGCCGACCCGGCCCCAGGCCCGGTTCTGCCGGTTCAGGGCCTTGATGTGGGCCCGGTCCAGCTTCTCCTGGTCCCTCCGGCGCAGACGGTTGGTCTCCTTCTCCCGCCGGTCCTCGCGCACCTCGTCGACCGCCTCGTCCAGCGTCCTCACACCTTCGAGGAGCATCAGCGACCAGGCGCCGAAGGTCTCGCGGGGTGCGCGCAGCCACCGGACGATCCGGATCTGCGGCAACGGCCGCGGCACCAGGCCCTGTTCGCGCAGCGCCGCCCGACGGGTCTGCTTCAGCGCACGGTCGAACAGCACCGCCGCCGAGAGCGACATCCCCGCGAAGAAGTGCGGGGCGCCGGCGTGATCGATGCCGCGCGGCGCGTGCACCCAGTTGAACCAGGCCGCCGCACCGGCGAACGTCCACACCAGCAGCCGTGAGCCGAGTGCCGCGTCACCGTGGCTCGCCTCACGCACCGCGAGCACGGAACAGAACATCGCCGCCCCGTCGAGGCCGAACGGGACGAGGTACTCCCAGCCCCCGGAGAGCCCGAGATTCTGCCGGCCGAAGCCGACCAGTCCGTGGAAGGAGAGCGCGGCGGCCACCGCCGCACAGCAGAACAGCAGCACGTAGGAGGCGGTGGCGTAGAGCGCCTCCTTGCGCCTGCGCCGGTCCTCGCTGCGTTCCCAGCTGTCGTCGGCCGCGGACTTCTCGGCGGCGCGCTTGCCGCGTGCGACCATCGCCACCGCCGCCATGGCCCCCACGAGCAGCACAACGCTCGGCAGGAGCCAGTTCAGCGATATGTCGGTCAGTCTCATGCGCGGTCCCTTGCATCGCGTAGGGGGTTTCGGGCGCCATCGTCGCGGAAGTGGCACCGCGCCCAGAGGTTTTTGCGGCAAGAGAACGCGATTGGGGTGGCCTGTTGTACGGATGCGCGAGATTTAGTCGAATGCACTATTCGGGAATGGAGGCATGTTCGAATGCCGTCACTCCCGCGAGTGGTGTGGATCAGTGGACGGCGGAGAGTTTCCGCACCCGGTCCGCGTCGCAGGTGCGCGGGCAGGTGACGCAGGTGTCCTCGGGGCGCAGGGTGTAGAAGAGGCAGCAGCTGGCCCGGTCGCGGGTGGGCAGCGGCTCCCCGTCCGGACCGGTCAGCTCACGGAAGCCCGCCGTGCCGACGTACGGCTTCGTGGTCCCCGGCAGCAGCGCCTCCAGCTCCGCCATCGCGCGCCGCTCCTCGCCCAGCAGATGGGCGACGTACCAGAGGCCTTCGACGATCTCGTCCGTCGCCATGCCCCACAGCGCCCGCCTGCCGCGCCGCATCCGGGGTCCGAAGCCGTCGAGCACCGACCCGATGTGTTCGGCCACCGACGCCAGCACCTCGGACCGCAGCGCGGACTCGTCCGCCACCACCCGCGCGCCCGGCAGGCCGGCCGCCGGATCGTCCGGCAGGCAGGCGAACTCCCGTACCCGTACGGTCAGATGGCCCAGGGCGCGCTGGAAGGCGACGTCCCCGGCGGGAATCCTCGGCACCCGGCGGTGCAGGAACCACGGCACCGTCACCAGCAGGCAGGCGGGCCATGCGTACCGATGGAATCCGAAGCTGGCGACCACGTCCGGGCGGGCCTGCTGTCCGTAGTCCCGCAGCACCTGTTCGTCGTCCCAGGCCAGAAAACCGTCCAGCGCGTCGCCGCCGGCGGCGAGCTCGTCCGCGCCCACCCAGCCGGGGCCGGACGGCGTCGGCTCGTCCCACCGGAGGACCTCGGCACGCAGCCCTGGGAATACCTCCGCCAGGCGGGCGTACGCGTCCGCCACGGCGGACGCGGATGTGCCGGGGAGCAGGGCAGGCAGGGTCATGCAGGGACCACCGAATCACGATCGTTTGCAGGTAAGCCTTACCTTATCCGACCGGATCGGTGTTTGAACTGCGGCCTCCTCCGCCTATCGTGCACAAGGGGCATGGCGCACGTGAGCCGCGCCCACGGCAGGCCGAGGAGGTCAGGGTGGAGCAGGGCAGAGCGCGCGAGCAGGTGCGGGCGTCGTACGCGTCCGCCGCATCCGCGGCCGCCCGGTCGTCGGTACCGTCCGGCAGGGTTCCGGAGCAGGCCCGGGGCGCGTCCGCCGAGCCGGTACGGGGCGAGCACACCCACAGCGAGCCGCCTGCGCCCCGCGTCGTGGTGCAGCGGCACTCCGTGCGCGGCCAGATACTGGACGCCCTGCGCGCCGCACTGGTCGACGGCGACCTGGTGCCGGGGCAGGTGTACTCCGCCCCTGCGCTCGGCGCCGATTTCGGTGTGTCGGCGACACCGGTACGCGAAGCGATGCAGCAGCTGGCGGTCGAGGGTGCCGTCGAGGTCGTGCCGAACCGGGGCTTCCGGGTCGCCGAGCGCGGTCCGAACGAGCTCGCCGAGCTGGCCGAGGTGCGTGCCCTGATCGAGGTGCCCGTCATGCTGCGGCTGGCCCGCACCGTGGACCAGGCCCGCTGGTGCGGTCTGCGGCCGCTGGCCGACGCCACGGTGGCGGCGGCCGCGGTGGGTGACCGGGCGAGCTACGCCGAGTGCGACCGGGCGTTCCACCGCGCGGTCCTCGCCCTCTCCGGCAACCAGCAGCTGGTGACGGTCGCCGACGACCTGCACCGGCGCTCCCAGTGGCCACTGAGGAACGCCCCGGCCACCCGCCGGGCCGACCTGCTCGCAGACGCCGCGGAGCACGCGGCCCTTCTCGACGCGCTGATCGCCCAGGATCTCGCCGTCGTGCAGTCGCTCGTACGGGAACACTTCGCCGGCGCGGACCGCTGATTTCGCGGCCGGGGCCGCCGCAGTGGTCACGGGCCGCCGCGGGTAGCCTGTGTCTCCCATCACGTGATCATTTCGGGGGCGCAATGGTACGGAACCGCGGGCCGTGGCCGACGGCCGCGCTGCTGGTGACGGTGCTGGTGCCGGGCCTGGCGGTGACCGGCTGTTCCGGTTCCGGGTCCGGCGGCTCCACCGGGAATCCTTCCAGGACGCCCGCGGCCGCGCCCCCTTCACCGGGCGCGAGCCCGAGCAGGACCCCCTCGGCCTCCGCCACGCCGCCGACGCACTCAGCGGATCCGTCCGCCTCCGCCCCGGCCGCCGTCTCCGTGCCGCCGACGAGGAAGACGGCACCGCCGAAGTCCCCGATCACGCCGCCCCGGCGCGACAGCAGCGGGCAGAACGGCAAACCCGCCGCCGCGGTACCGCAGAACCCCTACCACGGCCCGAACCCGCCGCCCGCTCCGCCGCGTCCGACGCCGACCCCCGAGTGGAGCGACGCGGGCTGGAAGCCCGGCGACCCGGCCGAGGACCGCACCTGACGGTCCTCGGCGGTGGGGCGGCTCAGTTCGCCGCGGCCGTCCCCGGCGCGGGCGGCTCCAGGTGCGGCGCCAGCCAGGTGGGCACTCCGCCCAGGAGCCGGAAGAGCCGCCCGGCCTCGGCGCGCAGCCGTGCCGCCGCCTCCGGTTCCGGTTCGGCGTCCGCCAGGGCGATGAGGGCCGGGGCGGTACCGACCAGGTAGCCCAGCTCCTCCCTTATCCGCAGCGATTCCGCGAACCCGTGCCGGGCCTCGGCCAGTTCGCCCTCGCGCAGCGAGAGCAGTGCCAGATGGCGCCAGGTCGACGAGAGCAGCAGCTCGTCCCCCTGGGCCGTGGCGCCGGCGTGTGCCCTGCGGTATGCGGCGCGGGCGGCCTGCGGCGAGTCGGCGATGTTCTGCGCGATCAGGCCACGGCGGAAGTCCAGCAGTGGACGGCCCGGAGCGGAGGGGGAGAGCAGGGCCGCGGAGCGGCTCAGCGCGACCCGGGCCTCGTCGGCCCGGTCCCGTACCCCGAGAAGGGTCGACGCGTACGCCAGATGACCGCGTTCGCAGGCCGCGGCGCCGCGCTCGGCGTCGTCGTGGGCGAGCGCCTCGGCCGTGCGCAGGGCGTCCTCGGCGTCGGTCCAGCCCTGACCGGTGTAGAGACACCGCTCGGTCAGCAGCGCCGTCCGCTGGAGGGCCGCGGCCGGATCGGTGACCGCGTCGTGTTCGAGCAGTGCGGCGGCATCCGTCCAGCAGGCGCGTGACCGCAGCCGCCATACCGCGGTCTGGAGCGGCGGATCGTCATCTGCTGTCGTTCCGGAACCAGACATGGCGGTATGCGCCACATTGCCCTCCCCGAGCGCGCCATTGAGCTGTTGAGTCTGGCCGCATCTCAGCACGGATTGGCACGCCGGGCCAAGGGGTCAGGTGAATGAATTCACAATCGACCGGCCGCGGCCAGGGCTGTGGTAGGCCCGGCGAGTCAGCTCATACGCAGGGCCAGGAAGAAATCGAGCTTGTCCTCGAGGCGCGAAAGGTCACGTCCCGTCAACTGCTCGATTCGCCCGACCCGGTAGCGCAATGTGTTGACGTGCAGATGCAGCCGGGCCGCGCAGCGGGTCCAGGAACCGTCGCAGTCCAGGAACGCTTCCAGCGTCGGGATCAGCTCGGCGCGATGGCGCCGGTCGTAGTCGCGCAGCGGGTCGAGCAGCCGTGCGGTGAACGCGCGTCGCACGTCGTCGGGGACGAAGGGCAGCAGCAGGACGTGCGAGGCCAGTTCGTGGTGGCCTGCCGCGCAGACCCGGCCGGGACGTGCGGCCGCCACCCGGCGTGCGTGCCGTGCCTCCTCCAGGGCGCCGCGCAGCCCCTCGGGAGAGTGCACGGCGGCGCTGACACCCAGTGTCAGGCGGCCGTCGCCCGCCAGGCCCGCGGAGAGCGGTTCGCGGACGGCGGCGAGCAGCGCGTCGGCGTGCAGCGAGGGTCCCTCGCCGGTGGCCGGCGCCCCGTCCGCAGCGTCCGGTCCCTCGGCAGCCGTGGAGTCCGGCAGGGGTGCGGTGAGTGCGGGCAGCGGTACGAGGGCGATGGCCTCGTCGTCCGTGTGCGCCACCGCGATCCGGTCGGCGGAGTCCGGACCGGCGACCAGCGGATCGACGAGGATCTCCTCCAGCAGCGCCTGGGCGATCGGACCACCGGCGAGGGAGCCGCCCTTCACGGCCGGGGTCTCCCCGGGCTCCGCGTCCCACTCGACCCGGGCCACGACGACCTGCCAGTGCGGGGCGCTGCCGAGACCGGGCAGCAGGACCGGAACGGCGACCCGCAGCCTGGCCGCGATCTCGGTGGGCGGGGCACCGGTCTGGACCAGTTCCAGCACTTCCTGGGCGAGCCTGCGGCGTACCGTGCGGGCGGCGTCGCGCCGGTCCCGTTCGACCGCGATCAGCTGGGTGACCCCCTGGAGCAGGTCCAGCCGGGCGGTGGGCCAGTCGCCCGCGTCGGCCTCGACGGCGAGCAGCCAGTCGGAGAGCACCGACTCACGGACATCGCGGGAGGCCGGTGCCGCACCCCGGCCGATGTTCCGGATCGGGAACAGCGAATAAGCGGTGCCGTCGACCGTGGCGCGGTGCGGGGCACGGCGTCCGGCGCGGGTCGCGGCCAGATGGTGACCCGCCAGCGTCGCGCCGACCCGGCCGGGCAGCGGCGCACCGGCGCCCGCGATCTGCCGGCCGGTGGGCGAGAGCACCCAGGCGTGCAGGTCGAGATCGGAGCCGAGCAGGTCGAGCACCACCTCCGGGCCGCCGCCGGCCGGGCCCGAGGTCATCAGCCTGCGGTGCCGGTCCACGACCGCCGCCAGGTCGCCCGCACGCTCCCCCGAGACCTGGCGCACCACATGCTCGGTGATCGTCGCGAATGCGACGGTCTCGTGGACGGCGAAGAGTGGCAGCCTGTGCCGTTCGCACGCCTCGACCAGATCGTCGGGGATGTCGCCGAGCTCCGCCTCGCCCGCCGCGAGCCCGGCGACCCCGGCGACCGCCAGGATCTGCACGAACGGCTCCGAGTCCGCCGTGTCCCGGCGCCAGGCCAGGCCCGTCAGGACCAGCTCGCCGCCGGTCAGATACCGGCTCGGGTCCCGCAGGTCGGTGGTCATCACGCCGCGGACGGACCGGTCCAGCTCGTCCTCGCCACCGAGCAGCCGCAGGCCCAGCGCGTCGGTCTCCAGCAGTGCGCGCAGCCGCATCTCGTCGCCGCCGATCTCTTTCGTTGGTGCGGGTGAAAACTGGGTATTGCGGTGAGGTTACTGATCCCCGCCATTCGTTCGAATCTACAAGACAAGAACCGGGACCAGCCAACTCCTTCATTGTTTCGGTGACTGCACCGGGACGGGTCCCGGTTGTGTACTGGGCCACACACCACGTCAACAGCAGATGAACAACCAGTCGAGGGCCGGCCGTCCCCAGCCCCCAGCGAACGACCGAATGAGAAGAAGAGAGCCACTCATGGACTTCCTTCGCCCCGCCTGCTGGGAGGAGGCGCTCGCCGCCAAGGCCGAGCACCCGACGGCCGTGCCCATCGCGGGCGGCACGGATGTGATGGTCGAGATCAACTTCGACCACCGGCGCCCCGAGTACCTGCTGGACCTGAACCGCATCGGTGAGCTGTCCGAGTGGGAGGTGGGCCAGGAGAACGTGCGGCTCGGCGCCTCCGTGCCGTACAGCCGCATCATGGAGCACCTGCGGGCCGAGCTGCCCGGTCTGGCGCTCGCCTCGCACACCGTCGCGTCCCCGCAGATCCGCAACCGCGGCGGCGTCGGCGGCAACCTGGGCACCGCGTCACCCGCCGGAGACGCGCACCCGGCGCTGCTCGCCGCGGGCGCCGAGGTCGAGGCCGAGTCCGTACGCGGCACCCGGATGATCCCGATCGACTCCTTCTACACCGGGGTCAAGCGCAACGCCCTCGAACCGGACGAGCTGATCCGGGCCGTGCACATCAAGAAGGCCGACGGACCGCAGCAGTTCTCCAAGGTCGGCACCCGCAACGCCATGGTCATCGCCGTCTGCGCCTTCGGCCTGGCGCTCCACCCGGAGACCCGCACGGTCCGTACCGGCATCGGTTCCGCCGCCCCGACACCCGTCCGGGCGAAGGCGGCCGAAGAATTTCTGAACGCCGCTCTCGAAGAGGGTGGCTTCTGGGACAGCCGCACGGTCATCACGCCGTCCGTCGCGGCGCAGTTCGCCGTGCTCGCGGCCGGCGCCTGCAACCCGATCGACGACGTGCGCGGCACCGCGAGCTACCGCCGGCACGCGGTGGGAGTGATGGCCCGCCGCACCCTCGGCTGGACCTGGGAGTCGTACCGCGGCAACGGCCGCAGCACCGAAGGAGCTGCCTGATCATGCGCGTCAATTTCACGGTCAACGGCCGCAGCTACGAGGCCGACGACGTCTGGGAGGGCGAGTCCCTCCTCTACGTACTGCGTGAGCGGATGGGTCTGCCCGGTTCGAAGAACGCCTGCGAGCAGGGTGAATGCGGCTCGTGCACGGTCCGCCTGGACGGTGTCCCGGTCTGTTCCTGCCTGGTCGCCGCCGGGCAGGTGGAGGGCCGCGAGGTCGTCACCGTGGAGGGCCTCGCGGACTTCGCCGCCCACCGGGCCGAGGCGCACCCGGGCAGTGGCTGCGCATCCGGTGCCTGCGGCACCTCGCTCGACCGGGCGCGCCGGTGGGAGGCCGGGCCGACCGGGCGGCAGCCCCGGGACGCCGGTGAACTCTCGCCGATCCAGCAGGCGTTCATCGACGCCGGGGCCGTCCAGTGCGGCTTCTGCACCCCTGGTCTGCTGGTCGCCGCCGACGAACTGCTGGAGCACAATCCGCAGCCGTCCGACGCGGACATCCGCGAAGCGCTCTCCGGCAACCTCTGCCGCTGCACCGGTTACGAGAAGATCCTCGACGCGGTCCGCCTCGCGGCCGCCCGCGCGGAAGAGAGGATCTGACGATGGGCGTCACCGGATCCCCCACGAACATCAACCAGGGCACCCGCACCAAGGGCGGCGTCGGCGAGTCCACACTCCGTCCCGACGGCATCCTGAAGGTCACCGGTGAGTTCGCGTACTCCTCGGACATGTGGCACGAGGACATGCTCTGGGGCCACACACTGCGCTCCACGGTCGCGCACGCCGAGATCGTCTCGATCGACACCTCCGAGGCGCTCGCCACCTCCGGCGTCTACGCCGTACTCACCTACGACGACCTGCCCACCTCGGTGAAGCACTACGGCCTGGAGATCCAGGACACCCCCGTCCTCGCCCACGGCAAGGTCCGCCACCACGGTGAACCGGTGGCGCTGGTCGCCGCCGACCACCCGGAGACCGCCCGCCGCGCCGCCGCGAAGATCAGGATCGACTACCGCGAGCTGCCCGTCATCACCGACGAGGCGTCCGCCACCGCCCCCGACGCGATCCTCGTCCACGAGGGCCGGAGCGACCACCACGCCGGGCACGTCCCGCACCCGAACATCGTCCACCGCCAGCCCGTCGTCCGCGGCGACGCGGCAGCGGCAGCGGCACGCGCCGACGTGATCGTCAGCGGTGAGTACGTCTTCGGCATGCAGGACCAGGCATTCCTCGGCCCCGAGTCCGGCCTGGCGGTCCCCGCCGAGGACGGCGGCGTCGACCTGTACGTCGCCACCCAGTGGCTGCACTCCGACCTCCGCCAGATCGCCCCCGTCCTCGGCCTGCCCGAGGAGAAGGTCCGCATGACGCTCTCCGGTGTCGGCGGTGCCTTCGGCGGCCGCGAGGACCTGTCGATGCAGATCCACGCCTGCCTGCTGGCGCTCCGCACCGGCAAGCCCGTCAAGATCGTCTACAACCGCTTCGAGTCCTTCTTCGGACACGTCCACCGCCACCCCGCGAAGCTCTGGTACGAGCACGGCGCCACCCGCGACGGCAAGCTCACCCACATGCGGTGCCGCATCGTGCTGGACGGCGGCGCCTACGCCTCCGCCTCACCGGCCGTCGTCGGCAACGCCTCCTCGCTCTCCGTCGGCCCGTACGTCGTCGACGACGTCGACATCGAGGCGATCGCGCTCTACACCAACAACCCGCCGTGCGGCGCCATGCGCGGCTTCGGCGCGGTCCAGGCGTGCTTCGCCTACGAGGCGCAGATGGACAAGCTCGCCGCCGAACTGGGCATGGACCCCGTCGAGTTCAGGCAGCTCAACGCCATGGAGCAGGGCTCCCTCCTGCCGACCGGGCAGACCGTCGACTCGCCCGCCCCGGTCGCCGAGCTGCTGCGCCGGGTCAAGGCCAGGCCGCTGCCGCCCGAGCGGCAGTGGGAGGTCGCCGGTGAGCAGGCCGACGTACGGGCGCTGCCCGGCGGTCTGTCCAACACCTCGCACGGCGAAGGCGTCGTACGGGGCGTCGGCTACGCCGTCGGTCTCAAGAACGTCGGATTCTCCGAGGGCTTCGACGACTACTCGACGGCGCGCGTACGCATGGAGGTCGTCGGCGGCGAGCCCGTCGCGACCGTGCACACCGCGATGGCGGAGGTCGGGCAGGGCGGCGTCACCGTCCACGCCCAGATCGCCCGCACCGAACTGGGCGTCGCCCAGGTCACCATCCACCCGGCCGACACCCAGGTCGGCTCGGCCGGGTCCACGTCCGCCTCGCGGCAGACGTACGTCACCGGCGGCGCCGTGAAGCACTCCTGCGAGGCCGTCCGCGAGAAGGTCCTGGAGATCGGACGCCGCAAGTTCGGTACGTACCATCCCGCCTGGGCCACCGCCGAGCTGCTCCTCGAGGACGGCAAGGTCGTCACGGACGGCGGCGAGGTGCTCGCCGATCTGGTCGATGTGCTGGAGGGCGAGGCGGTCGACATCGAGCTGGAGTGGCGCCACCGGCCCACCGAGGCGTTCGACCTGCGCACCGGACAGGGCAACGGCCATGTCCAGTACTCCTTCGCCGCGCACCGCGCGGTCGTCGAGGTCGACACCGAGCTCGGACTGGTCAAGGTCATCGAACTGGCCTGCGCGCAGGACGTCGGCAAGGCGCTCAACCCGCTCTCGGTCGTCGGCCAGATCCAGGGCGGTACCACCCAGGGGCTGGGTGTCGCCGTCATGGAGGAGATCCTCGTCGACCCGAAGACCGCGAAGGTACGCAACCCCTCCTTCACGGACTACCTGATCCCCACCATCCTCGACACCCCGGCCATCCCGGTCGATGTGCTCGAACTCGCCGACGACCACGCCCCGTACGGGCTCCGTGGCGTCGGTGAGGCCCCGACCCTGTCGTCGACCCCGGCCGTTCTCGCGGCGATCAGGAACGCGACGGGTCTGGAGCTGAACAGGACGCCGGTGCGCCCCGAGCACCTCACCGGCACCTGAGCGGCTCACCCCGAACTCTCCGGGCCGTGCATGCCTCCCGGCAACGTCACACCTCCGCCGCCCGCACCGCTCGGAGAGCCGGAGTACCGCACCGCTCGCGGCGCTCCGTACCCCGGGCGGCGGCCACGACGCCGCCGCACCGGGCACCGCGGTACCCGCACAGTCACGCTGTGCGGAGCATTCGTCTCGGGCCGTCCCCCGGGTCGTGCAGCCAAGCAGTCATCCCAAATCCCGCATCACGAGTCTCCATCGCGGGTGCCCCTGTGAACCTTGGGAGTCAGGCATCATGACCCAGCAGTCAGTGGAGCCCAGGACGAGCGCGGAGGAGGCGGGCCGCGGCTCGCGCATCCCCGCCGGCCGATCCTGGCTCGACCGGTACTTTCACATCTCCGAGCGCGGATCCACCGTCGCACGCGAAGTGCGCGGCGGCGTCACGACCTTCATGGCCATGGCGTACATCCTGCTGCTCAACCCGCTCGTCCTCGGCGGCAAGGACGTCGAAGGGCATCTGCTCAGCCGGCCCGGACTGATCACCGCCACGGCGCTCGCCGCGGCCGCGACCACCCTGCTGATGGGGTTCGTCGGCAAGGTGCCGCTGGCGCTCGCGGCCGGTCTCAGCGTCTCCGGCGTCCTCTCGTCGCAGGTCGCACCCGCCATGACCTGGCCGCAGGCGATGGGCATGTGCGTGATCTACGGCGTGGTGATCTGCCTCCTGGTGGTCACCGGCCTCCGCGAGTTGATCATGGACGCGATCCCGCTCGCGCTGAAACACGGCATCACCATGGGCATCGGGCTCTTCATCGCCCTGATCGGCCTCTACAAGGCGGGGTTCGTCGGCAGGGGTGCACCGAACGGGCCGCCGGTCACCCTCGGCACCGGCGGTGAGCTCGCCGGCTGGCCCGTGCTGATCTTCTGCGTCACGCTCCTGATGATCTTCATGCTGCAGGCCCGGGGCGTTCCCGGCGCGATCCTGATCGGCATCGTGGTCGGCACCGTGACCGCGGTCGTCGTCCACCGGGTGGCCGGCCTCGACGCCAAGGCGTGGAACATGTCCCCGCCGGAGCTGAACGGTGGTGCGGTCTCCGCCCCCGACTTCTCGCTCTTCGGGAAGGTCGAGTTCGGCGGCTGGGGCGACGTGGGCGCGATGACCGTCGGCTTCATCGTCTTCACCCTGGTGCTGGCCGGCTTCTTCGATGCGATGGCCACGATCATCGGTGTCGGTACCGAGGCGAAGCTCGCCGACGACCGGGGCCGGATGCCGGGCCTGTCCAAGGCACTGTTCATCGACGGCGCCGGGGGTGCCATCGGCGGTGTCGCCGGAGGCTCCGGGCAGACCGTGTTCGTCGAATCGGCGACCGGGGTCGGCGAAGGCGCACGGACCGGTCTCGCCTCCGTGGTCACCGGACTGTTCTTCGCGGCCTGCCTCTTCTTCACCCCGCTCACCGCGATGGTCCCGCCCCAGGTCGCCTCCGCGGCCCTGGTCGTCATCGGCGCGATGATGATGCAGAACGCCAGGCATGTGGACTGGAGCGACCGCGCGATCGCCGTACCGGTCTTCCTCACCGTCGTGCTGATGCCCTTCACCTACAGCATCACGCCGGGCGTCGCCGCCGGAGTCATCTCCTACGTGGCCATCAAGGCGGCCCAGGGCAGGAGCCGCGAGATCGGCGGCCTCATGTGGGGGCTGACGGCGATCTTCACCGTCTACTACGCGCTCCATCCGATCGAGAGCTGGCTGGGCGTCAACTGACCCCGGCCGCCACTCCACACCTCGCCCAAGGAGGCACGCCATGCTGGACATCGCCGACGAGTTGCACCGGTGGGTCGGGCAGGGACGCGACTTCGCCGTCGCCACGGTGGTGGCGGTCGGTGGGAGCGCGCCCCGGCAGCCGGGAGCCGCCCTGGCCGTCGACACGGACGGCACGGTGATCGGCTCGGTCTCCGGCGGGTGCGTGGAGGGGGCGGTGTACGAGCTGTGCCGACAGGCCCTCGACGACGGCACCACCGTGCGGGAGCGGTTCGGCTACAGCGACGACGACGCCTTCGCGGTCGGTCTGACCTGCGGCGGAGTCATCGACATCCTGGTGACACCGGTCCGTGCGGGCGACCCCGCACGCCCGGTGTTCGCGGCTGCGCTCGCCGCCGCCGCCGGAGGCGGGGCGGCGGCGGTCGCGCGGATCACCGACGGGCCCGCCGGTCTCCTCGGCCGCCCCCTCCTCGTGCATCCCGACGGTGCGTACGAGGGCGGCCTCGGCGGTCACCCGGAGCTGGACCGCGCCGCGGCGGCCGAGGCCCGCGCGATGCTGGACGCGGGCCGCACCGGCCCCGCCACGATCGGTGCGGAGGGCTCGCACTGCGGACAACCCCTCTCCCTGCTCGTCGAATCGAGCGTCCCGCCGCCCCGGATGATCGTCTTCGGGGCCGTCGACTTCGCCGCCGCCCTGGTCCGGGCCGGCAAGTTCCTCGGGTATCACGTCACCGTCTGCGACGCCCGCCCCGTCTTCGCGACGAGGGCCCGCTTCCCCGACGCCGACGAGATCGTCGTCGACTGGCCGCACCGCCATCTCGCGAGCACCGCTGTCGACGCGCGCACGGTCCTGTGCGTACTGACCCACGACGCCAAGTTCGACGTGCCGCTGCTGGAAGCGGCGCTGAAGCTCCCGGTGGCGTACGTCGGCGCCATGGGATCGCGCCGCACCCATCTGGAGCGCAACGACCGGCTGCGCGCGGTCGGGGTCACCGAGCTCGAACTGGCCCGGCTCCACTCGCCGATCGGCCTCGACCTCGGAGCGCGTACCCCCGAGGAGACCGCGCTGTCCATCGCCGCCGAGATCGTCGCCTGCCGGCGCGGCGGCAGCGGCGTCCCGCTCACCGGGGCCCACACCCCGATCCACCACGACGGCGGCCGGCGGGTGACCGGCCGCGTCTCCTCGGTGGCCTGAACAGCCGCTCCGGACAGCCGGATCGACGGCACGTCATCACCCCTTGACCCGTCGCGTGACCGGACGGTCCGGCCCGGCCGGATACGGTTGGATGGGACGGGTGACCTTCCAGGATGCCGCACGAGCCCTGCCCGATCCGCCCGCCCCGCGGAACCGCCCGGCACGCCTGTCCTCCTACGCCACCGTGTCCAGCGCCCTCTCCTTCCTCAGCGACGACCGGCTCGGCCGGCTCGTCGCCCGGGCGGCCCCGGTCGGCGCGGGGATCGGCGGCACCACGTCGGTGCTGGACGTCGACGGGGTGAAGACATTCGTGAAGCGGGTCCCGCTGACCGCCCGGGAGCTGCGCCCGGAGAACGTCCGGTCGACGGCGAACCTGTTCGGGCTGCCGCCCTTCTACCAGTACGGCCTGGAGTCGGCCGGGTTCGGGGCGTGGCGCGAACTCGCCGTGCACACCATGACCACCAACTGGGTGCTCGGCGGCGCGAGTCACGCCTTCCCGCTGATGTACCACTGGCGGGTGCTGCCCCACGCCGCCGGGGCGACGAACGCGTTCGACCTCTTCGGTGGCCTGGACGCCGCGGTCGACCACTGGGACGGCTCACCCGCGGTACGCGGCCGGCTGGAGGCGATCCGGGACGCGACGGCGGGCGTCGTGCTCTTCCTCGAGTACGTCCCGCAGACCCTCGGCGCCTGGCTGGCACACCGCGACGACCCCGCCGAGACTCTCCGGGTGGACGCGGAACTTGCGGAGACGGCCGACTTCATGCGCGCCCGCGGACTCGTCCACTTCGACGCCCACTTCGCCAACATCCTGACCGACGGCCGGCAGCTGTACTTCTCGGACTTCGGTCTCGCGCTCAGCGACCGCTTCGAACTCGACCGGACGGAGCGGGAGTTCCTGGCGCGGCACCGGTTCTACGACCGGGCTCAGGTGGCCGGTCAGCTGGTCCGGTACCACCTCGCGGATCGTCTTCGCGGGACGCGGGAGGGCGAACAGTTCGTACGCGACTGGGCCGCAGGGGTCCGGCCGGGCGACGTCACCGGACCCCTGGCGGAACTCCTCACCCGGCACGCGCCGACGGCCCTCCTCCTGAGCGGCTTCCGCCGGAACATGACCGGCGGGCGGAAGACGTACCCCTATCCGGCGGACGAACTCGAGGCGTGCATCCGGGCAGCCGACCTCACCGGTGGACCCGGCCGGCCATGAACGCCGCGCAGAGCAGCACCGGCGCCGCCGCGAGAGCGAAGCACGCCGCAAGCGGAAGCTGTCCCACCAGCAGTCCGACCGCGGCGGTTCCGCCCGAGGACCCGGCATTGACAGCGGTGTTGACCCAGGCGCCGGCCTGCGTACGGCTGTCCACGCCGGCCGACTCGTCCGCGATCAGGTACGCGGTGGTGATGGCCGGGGCGACGAACAGCCCGGCGACGGCGACCGCACCCACCAGTACGTACAGGTTCGGAGACACCCCGGCCGCGAGCAGGGAGAGTCCCAGGCCCGCAGCGAGTGCGGCCAGCCGCAGCCGGCTCGACCTGCGCCAGGAGACGGCACCGTAGGCCAGTCCGCCGACCGCGCTCCCCGTCGAGAGCGCCGCCATCACCCAGGCCACGGCCGCTCCCCGGTGGTGCTGTTCGGTGAAGGCCACCGCCAGCAGCTCCAGCGCCCCGAGACACAGCCCCACCCCTGCCGACGCCATGACCGCGTGACGCAGCCCGACCACGCCGAGCAGCCGCTGCCCGCGCCGCGCGGGGGGACGGGGCGCCGTCCTCGGCGGACGGACCCCCTGACCGCGTACCGCCGGAGAGGCCACCAGGGCCAGCGCACCGACCAGCACCAGCGCCGCACTCGCCGCCACACCGGCGGCGGGCTCGGCGAACCTCACCAGCAGACCCACCAGCAACGGCCCGGTGACGAAGAGCAGTTCCTCCGCGACGCCGTCCAGACTGTAGGCACGCTGCAACAGTTCCTTGTCGGGCACGAGCGTGCTCCACACGGCCCGCATCACGGGCCCCAGCGGCGGCGTGCAGGCACCGGCGGTCACGGCCAGCGCGCCCAGCCGGAACCCCGACGTGCCGGGCTGCCAGGTCGCGTACGCCAGGACCGAGAGGAGCAGCGCGTAGACGGTGGCCATGGGAGGCAGTGCGAGGCGCGGCCCGTACCGGTCGATCAGGGCGGCCCGGGCGGGGGAGAGGAAGACGCTGGTGGCTCCGAACAGGGCCATGACGGCGCCTGCCACGGAGTACGAGCCGGTGGAGCCTTTGACCGCCAGCATCAGGGCGAGGGAGACCATCCCGTACGAGAGGCGCCCCAGCAGGGCCGCGCCGAAGGCCCGGGAGGCGTGACGGGTGCGCAGGACCGCCACGTACGAGGGGGCGGGCGGACGGGTTCTCGAAGGCGAAAGCATGAGGCCTGCTCCTCGGGAAGGCAGCGCGTACGTGAACGCTGTGCGTGTACAGGGACATCGAGTGCCGCACCCGGTGACACGGGGCGTGGTCGCGCGGGGCCGCAAGACGCAGGGGCGTCCTCGTGCCGGGCGTACTCGGGCGCTTCGACGACGTGGCGAGGCGCCGAAGCCGTCGTGCGCCCGCCATGGATCACGGGGCGGCCCTCAGGCACGGAGGAAGAACATCCGCGCCAAGCTACCAGCGGCCCGTCCCGCAGCCAACAGGCCCCGACGGTACGGTCGTTCGCCGACGCCGGGCAGGTCCGGGGGCAGGACCACCGGAGCTGGGCGCACCGGTGGTCCTGCCCGTAGGATCACCGGCGCCGGACGCACGTCCCTCGCCGCGGCCGACTGCGGGCAATGTCCGGGAGAGGCGGGTCCATGTCGGAACGGATCAGAGGCAACAGATGGGTGGCCGGCGGACTCCGGTGCGCCGGGGGCGCGGTCCACGGTGACGTCGGAGGAGTCCGACAAGGCGCGAAATCACCGTACTTCGGGGGATCCCTGGGGAGTGCGGGGCAGCGCCGCACCCCGGCGACCGTCCCGGCGCGGGCGGCCGGCGAGTGACCTTCACCGCCGAGGACCGTGCTGCCGTCACGGAGCTCATCGCGCTCCACGGCCATCTGGTCGACGACGGCGAACTGGACAGGCTGGGAGAGCTGTTCACCGCCGACGTCGTCTACGACCTGTCCGACTTCGGCAGCGCACCGCTGCACGGGGTCGCCGCGATCAGGGACGCGGCACTCGCCATGGGGGAGCGGAACCCGGTCGGCCACCACATCACCAACATCGTCCTCACCGGAATCGCCGACGACCGGGTGCGCGCCCGGTCCAAGGGGATCGGGATCAACGCGGACGGGACGTGCGGGAGCGTGACGTACGAGGACACGATCGTGCGCCGCGCCGACGGCTGGCGCATCAGTCATCGCAAGGTCATCGCGCGGCGCGCCCCGCTGGGCGCCAGGTAGGTCCGTGTGTCCCGCCGGGGCCGGGCCGTGCCGCCGCGCGGGCCGCCGTCGCCCGCGGACGGGCCGGCGGATACCGCACCCCGGGTGCGGCGATTTGCCGGATGTTATGCAAAATGCGGTAATTGAGGTTCCTTCTCGACCGTTCCACCCGCACCACGGGAGCAGGAATGACCGGTGGACCAGAGCCCATCAGTGCTGCCGACCTTCGGGAGCTCCAGCAGGAGCTCGACGAGCTGCGCTCCGACCGGGGGAAGGTGGCAGCGACCCTGCGGGGCGAAGATCCCGTGGGGGACAGCGCCGACGAGGCCGACGAGTTGCAGCGCGCCTCGGATCTCGCGCGCCTGGACGGACGCATCGCCGAGATCGAGGGGCGGATCCAGGAGGCGTCCGTCGCGGGACCGCCGCCCGCCGGTACGGTCGGCGTGGGCAGCACGGTCACCGTGCGGTTCGCGGAGGGGACGGAGACGACCATCCGGATCGGCGAGGTCGTCGAGGACCCGGACCGGAGCCTGGTCACCGCCGACAGCCCGCTCGGCCGTGCACTGCTCGGCCGTCGCGCCGGCGACACCGTGAACTACGAGACGCCCGAAGGCGGCGCGAGCGTGGTCGTGCTGTCGCTCGGGGACCAGGGCGCCGAGCCGTAGGGCGGTGTGGGGTCGCCAGGGGGTGCGTCAGCCGGTGACGATGCCGGTGACGAGGTTGATCGTGGTGGCGAGGATGCTGGCGCCGAAGACGTAGGACAGCAGGCAGTGCCGTAGCGCCACCGCTCGGATGACGGAGCTCGAGACATCGGTGTCGGACACCTGATAGGTCATGCCGAGGTTGTAACTGAAATAGAGGAAATCGCTGTACTTCGGCGGATTCTCGGAGTTGAAGTCGATCCCGCCGTCGGTGGTCCGGTAGTAGAGGTCCGCGTAGCGGGTGGCGTACATCAGGTGCAGGGCCGCCCAGGCCATGAAGACCCCGGCGAGCGCGGTGGCCGCCGCGGCGTGGCCGGTGCCGGAATCGCCGAGCAGGAGCAGCATCACGATGCCGACCAGACCGCACAGGGCGGTCGAGACGACGACGAGTTCCTCGGTGACGGGCCGGAAGTCCTCGCGGCGGACGTTGCGGCGGGTGGCCGATGCGTCCATGGGCCAGAGCACGACCCAGCCCGCCACGACGAAGACCGCCTCCGCCGTGGCGATGGCGGCGAGAATGCCCAGCGGCACGCGCGTCAGCACACCGGCGACCAGGCCGACGGCTGCTCCGCCGACCGCCGAAGCCGCGAGCCGGGGAACCGCGGACTGGGGCAGCCGGTGCCTCACCCGAGGTCCCGGGTGTCCGTGGTGGCCGTGACCCGATCGGCATGCGGCAGGGAGGCCGGCGTCCCGAAGATGTCCGACGTGACCGGCGCGGATCCGATGTGCGGGTTGCTCGCCGTCGCCGAGGGGATCGTCATGGTGCTGGCACTCCTGTCGGGCTGCGCGAACGCCATAGGGACAATCACTCGTGGACGGGGCGGAGGTGCCGGGTCAGGCTATCCGTCCGCGGACCGGTGCGCAGTCCGGGCGCGACGCGCCGTGTGGCCCGCGGTCGGTGGCGGCCTGTGGCGATGGTCCGGCTCCGGGCGTCCGCGGACAGGGAAGCTCCCTGGAGCGGCAGGAAGCCTGACGGGTGCATCGGGCGATGAGCCGATTCACCGCGGGCCCAGGTGATATACACCGCTCATGTCCCGTTCGCGCCTTCCTCCGCCGGCCGCGACCGGGAGCCGCCGGCGGCGCTCGACGGCCGGCGTGGCGCGCGTGCTCTCGCCGCGCGGCGCACTCGTGCTGCACAGGGTGGACGGGGCGTCGTCCTTCGCCCTGCGTGCGGCGCTCGCCATGGCCGTGCCGGCCGTGCCGATGGCGCTGGCCGGCCATTCCGAGCAGGCCGTCTACGCCATGCTGGGCTCCTTCACCACGACGTTCGGCCGCAATCTCCCGTACGCCCACCGTGCCCGGGTCCTCGCGCTCGTCGCGGTGGCCATGACCGCGTGTGTGGGCGGCGGCTCCGCTCTCGCCGTGTGGGCCCGTCCACGCGAGGGGGGAGCCGGTGAGGTCGTGGTCGTCGTGGCCATGGCCCTGGTGGCCGGCGTGGCGAAGTTCGTCTGCGACGCGGCTCGTCTGCGGGGGCTGGGCGCTGTCCTGCTGCTCTTCTCCTTCGCCGTGGCGGCCAACGGGGCGCCCGCACCGGGCGACGTCCTTCCGCAGACCGTCCTGGCCGCGGTGGGCGGTGCGGTGGCCTGGGTCCTGGCCGTATCCGGCTGGCTCGTGCACCCGGACCGGCCGCAGCGTCTCGCGGTGGCGGCGGCCCTGCGCGACCTCGCCGAGCTGCTGGAGGCTCTCGGCGAGGGAGACGGAAGGGGGCTCACCCGGCACCGGGCGACCGCCGACACCCTGCGGGCGTACCGCTCCCTGGGGGTCATGCCTCCGACGGCCGCCGAGCGCGGCGGCCGGGGCGACGTGTGCGTGCGTCTGGCCGATCTCTCGTGGTCGCTGCTGATCGACTCCGCGCGCCGCTCGCCGGACGATCCGGCCGCACTGGCGTTCCACCTGCGCCGCCAGGTCCGTCTCCTCGTCAGCCGCCGCAGACGGGTCCCGTCCCTGCTGCCCGAGCTGTCCGTCGCGTTCGTGATCGTCCAGGGCGGCACGGGCCCGGGCACGGCGGGGGCCGGACGGGATCCGGCCCGCCCCTCCACCCGGCTCGCCGCCGAACTGCGCGCCGCCGAACTGGTGACGGGCCGGCTCCCCGGTGGGCACGGCCATCTGCCGGTGCTGCTCGTTCCCGCCCTGCGGATCGTCCTCGGCACCGGACTCGCGGGCGGACTGGCCCTTCTGCTCGGCCTGGGCCACGGCTACTGGGCGGCGATCTCGGCCGCCGCGGTGCTGCACTCGATCAACCTCCGCACGGCTGCCCAGCGTGCCGTGCAGCGGACCCTGGGCACGATCGCCGGGCTGGCGCTCGCCCTGGGGGTGCTCGCCACGGACCCCGATCCCGTCGCACTCGTCCTCGTGATCGTGCTCCTGGAGTTCCTGCTGGAGTACGTCGTCGCCAACTACGGTCTGGGCGTCGTCTTCCTGACACCGCTCGCGCTGCTCATGACCAGCCTGGCCGCGCCGGCGCCGGCCGGCACCCTGGTGCAGGACCGGGCGCTGAGCAGCCTTCTGGGGATCGTCGTCGGTCTGGGCTGCGGGCTCCTGGTGGTCCACGGCCACGCCGCGATCCGGGCGGAGTGCGCGCTGCGCGCGTGCACGGAGGCCGCCGGACGTGCGGAGCGTGCGCTGACCGAACGCGCGGAGCCGGCCTTCCCGGTGGTCCAGACGCAGCTGGCGGCAGCCGTGGTGGAGCTGCGCGAGGCCGACGACGCGGCGGCGGGGGAGCTGTGGCAGGCGGAGATCGATCCCACCGAGCTCGCCGCGGCGGAACAGCGTGCCTACCTTCTCCTGGAGCGGCTCCTCCGATGGCGGTGATGCCACCGGAGGAGCCGGCCGGAACCTCGTCGGCCCGCGCCCTTCCGCTCAGGCGGCCCGGGTGATCGTGACCTTGACGTGCTTCATGAGCGGCTGGTCGCTCTGGGCGCTGTAGTCGCACAGTGCGCACAGCACGTTCATCTCGGGCATGTATCCGGCCGCGCAGCCGCGGGGGATGTCGTAAGGGATCGCCAGGAAGCCGTTGAGGTGGCGGTTGCTGCCGTCCTTGGCGGTGCTGGTGATGTCGACGGGGTCGAACTCCGAGAGCCCACGTTCGCGCATGTCGTCCTTGTTCATGAAGACGAGCGTCCGCAGGTTCTTGATGCCGCGGTAGCGGTCGTTGTCGGAGTAGATGGTGGTGTTCCACTGGTCGTGGGAGCGCATGGTGCCCAGCGCCAGGGTGCCCGGGGCGGGAACCACGTCGGGCAGGACCGCCGCGGAGAACTCGGCGCGTCCGGACGGGGTGCGGAAGACCAGTTCGCGGGCGGGCTGCTTGATGCGGAAGCCGAGCGGCAGGCGCACGCGGCGGTTGAAGTCCTCGAAGCCGTCGAGTACCTGAGCCATGGTGTCGCGGATGCGGTCGTAGTCCTCGATGTACGACTCCCAGGGAGTGGCGCTGTCGGGCAGTGCGGCGCGGGCCATGCCGGCGATGATGGCGGGCTCGGAGAGCAGGTGCGGCGAGGCGGGGCGCTTCATGCCGATGGACAGGTGCACCATGCTCATCGAGTCCTCGACCGACGTGCTCTGGATGCCCTTGCGCTGATGGTCCTTCTCCGTTCGGCCGAGGCACGGCAGGATCAGGGCCCGGCGGCCGTGCACGAGATGACTGCGGTTCAGTTTGGTGCTCACCTGAACCGTGAGATCGCACTTGCGCAGCGCCGCGAAGGTGTACGGGGTGTCCGGCGCCGCGAGAGCGAAGTTGCCGCCCATGCCGATGAACACCTTCACGTCACCACGGTGCATCGCCCGGATGGTGCCGACGGTGTCCAGACCGTGTTCACGGGGCGGCCGGATGTCGCAGACCTCGGCGAGCCGCTCCAGGAACTCGTCGGCGGGGCGGTGGTCGATGCCGCAGGTGCGGTTGCCCTGGACGTTACTGTGGCCGCGCACCGGCGAAGGGCCGGCGCCTTCGCGTCCCAGATTGCCGCGCAGCAGGAGCAGGTTGACGATCTCCCGGACGGTGTCGACACCGTGCTCGTGCTGGCTGATCCCCAGGCACCAGCTGACGATGCTGCGGTCGGCTTCGCGGTACACCCGCGCCACCTTGAGGATGTCGTCGCGGCCGAGCCCGGACTGCCTCTCGATCTCCTCCCACGGGGTGGCCTCGCACACGGCCCGGTATTCCTCGAAGCCGGAGGTGTGGCGGTCGATGAACTCCTGGTCCAGGGCCTTGGGATCGGTGGCGGACTGTTCCAGGACCGCCTTGGCCATGCCGCGTACGAGCGCCATGTCGCCGCCGATGCGCGGCTGCAGGTTGAGGGTGCTGGTCCGGGTCGAGCGGAACGTCGCCATGTCCGTGAAGTCGTGCGGGATGATGGCGCGGGTGGCGGCCGCCTCGACCAGTGGGTTGATGTGCACGACCTGGGCGCCGCGATGGTACGCCTCGGCGAGGGCGGTCAGCATCCGGGGCGCGTTGGAGGCCGCGTTGACTCCCAGGATGAACAGCGCGTCGGTGGCCTCCCAGTCCTTGAGGTCGACGGTCCCCTTGCCGGTGCCCAGCGACGCCGTGAGGGCGCGGCCGCTTGCCTCGTGACACATGTTGGAGCAGTCGGGCAGGTTGTTCGTGCCCAGCTCACGGGCCATCAGCTGGTAGAGGAAGGTGGCCTCGTTGCCCAGCCTGCCGGAGGTGTAGTACGACGCCCGGTGAGGCGAGTCCAGCTCGCGCAGGGTGCGGCCGACCAGCTCGAACGCGTGCTTCCAGCTGATCGGGACGTAGTGGTCCGTGTCGGGGTCGTAGACCATCGGCTCGGTCAGCCGGCCCTGGTTCTCCAGGTCGAAGTCGCTCCACCCGGACAGCTCGGTCACCGAGTGGGCGGCGAAGAACTCGCGGTCGACCCGTTTGCGCGTCATCTCCCAGGTGACGTGCTTGATGCCGTTCTCGCAGATGTCGAGATGCAGACCCTTGGTGTCGTCCGGCCAGGCGCATCCCGGGCAGTCGAAACCGGTGTTCTCGTGGTTCATCCGCATGATCGCCCGGGGGCCGTCCAGCAGTGTGCCCTCCCGCGTCATGAATCGGGTCACGCTCTTGGCGGCACCCCAGCCGGCAGCCGGGTGGTGGTAGGGGTGAAAGTGTGGATCACCCTCGGGAACGGGACCGACCCGGGCCTCCGGCGGTTCCTGTTCGTTCTGCGAGGCGCTCAAGACTCTCACCGCTTTCGGCAGAGGGATCGCAGTCCCGTCTTTCGGCATTGTCACCAACGCTAGGCCCGCAGATCTGGCCCCGCCAATTCCGGCTCCGCGACGGAAACCAGAATTACCCGGCCCGGGTGACCGCCGTCGAGATGCCCGTTTCGAGGCCCGGGCAGGTCGTGGAACATTCAGTCACGAGTTCGCTGCCGTCGGAGCGACGGCAGCGAACTGCTCCAACGGCAGCGACCCCGCTTGCGGAGTTGCACGCAAGGCGTTTCAGTGGGAGAGCGCGCCGAGTGAGAGCAGCCGCCATGTCCGTACCGCACGGTGCGGAATTCGGCCCGCGGAGATTCGGTCAGTGAACTGTCGAATCGTTCCGCGGAATGTCCCGGCACCGAGCGCATTCCGGTCCGAGGCGCGCCCGCCCGGGAAACCGGCGTCTCCCGTATCGGTCCCGCGCATACCCGGCGCGCTGCCGGACGGCGGCGACACGGACACGTTCGCGCGGCGGACGGAGCGGTCCGGCGGCACGGCTACCGCAAGGAGAGAGAAATGGCGCATCACCACAAGTCGAACAAGAGAGTCGAAGGGGATCCGGATTCCGGCCACGGGCACGGTATGCCCCGGCGCCCCGACGAGAAGAAGCTCGAGGAGCTCGTCGAGGAGGACCGCGAAGAAGTGGGACTGCCCCCGGAACCGGGTAAGCGGGCCGAGTAGGACAGCGCTCGGGAGAAGGCCCGCCGAGCGTGCGGCCGGGGTGCCCGTCCGGTGTGAGCGACGGCCCGGTCGCGGGCCCGCGCTCACACCGCCGCCCATGTCCCGGGGCGCCGGTCGCCCTCGGCAGGGTCCTCCCGCGCGGGCGCGAGGCGGCCCCTCCCTTCGTGTACCGCGAGGCGGCCCCTCCCTTTCGTGTACGGGGGGCTCTGTTCGCAGGGTCAGCGGCCCGACTGCAGCGCCGCCCAGGTACCGCTGCCCACGACCCCGTCGACCGGCAGCCCACGGCTCGTCTGGTAGCTGCGGACGGCCGTCACCGTCGTCGGGCCGAAGCTCCCGTCCACGTCCACAGTGGTGCCCAGTGCCGCGGTCAGTGACCGCTGGAGCCGCTTCACGTCCGCGCCCGAGCCGCCCTGCTGCAGCGTCGGCGTGGTGCCGGCCGAGAGCAGTGCCGTCCAGGTCCGGGCGTCCACGACGCCGTCGGTGCCCAGTCCGCGCGCGGTCCGGAACGCCTTCACCGCGGTCAGCGTGGCGGAGCCGAAGGTCCCGTCGACCGAGCCCGCGTCGAAGCCCTGCTCGTTCAGCAGTTGCTGGGCGGCTTTGACCTGGGGGCCCGTCGACCCGCTCTGCAGGGTCGGGTACGAGGCGAAACTCAGCCCGTCGCCGCTCCCGCCGTCGTCGCCCGCGACGTAACTCATGTAGCGGGGCCAGTCCCAGTACTGGCCCGGGTCGGTGTGGTCGCTGCCCGGTGCCTCGCTGTGCCCGATGATGTGCGCCCGGTCCTTCGGGATTCCGTATCTGTCGCACAGCGAGCTGGTCAGGGCCGCCGAGGAGCGGTACATCGCGTCCGTGAACCAGGACGGGTCGTCGATGAATCCCTCGTGCTCGATGCCGAGCGCCGAGGCGTTGGCGCTCCGGGCGTGGTACGCCGTGTCGCTGTTGCGGACCATCTGGGTGATCTGCCCGTCCGAGGAACGGACCACGTAGTGGGCGCTCACCTCGGACGTCGGGTCCTGGAACCAGTTGATCGAGCCCGAGTACGAGCCCTGCGTCACATGGATGATCACCTTGTCGATCGGTGCCGAGCGGCCTGTGGCGAAGTTGTTCGGATCGGCCGGGACCCAGAGCGCCGACGGGTAGTCGGCGCTCTGGGTGCGTACGGCGGCCCCGGCGAGCGAGCCCTTCTCCGGGGTGACGGGGCGGGCGGTGACCGAGATCCGCTCGCCGCCGGGCACGGTGGTGTTCAGCCCGTTCGCCAGGAAGCCGTAGACGGTGTCGGCGTAGCGGGCGGCGGCCGGGCCCGTCGCCCCGCTGTACCGCGCGACGGCCGGGTACCAGGCGTCGATGTCGCTGCGCTCGTCGCCGTCGAGGCCGAGCCGGTCCGCGTACGAACGCAGTACGGCCGCGCCGCCCAGGATGTTGGCAGCGGTGTTCCGCCGGAGCTCCGACAGCGGCTCGCCGGTGAGCGCGGCCGCCTTCTCCAGGGTCCGGTTCGTGGGGTTGCTGACCAGGTGCATCACGCCGTAGCCGTCCGCCGCGCTGGGGCGGCCGGCGTGTCCGTCGAGATGGGTCTCGCCGTAGCCCACGGCGGTGAGCAGATCGCGCGGTACGTCGAACTTCCGTGCCGCCCGCGCGAACGCATGGTTCATGGAGTGGCGGCCGGCATCGGGAGGGGCGGCGGCGAGGACCGGCGTGCCGGTCGCGGCGAGCACGGTGACGGTGAGGGCCGCCAGCACGGATGCGCGTCCTTTTGTGTGGGCTGCGACGCGTGTGGGCATACCTGCTCCTGCTCTGTGGGGGGAGAAAGAACGGCCCCCGGGCCCGAGGGGGCGGGCCGAGGGCCGCGAAGCCCACTCACCGTACCGATGCGTTCAGGACATGAAGATCACCCTTTGCTGTGTCGAACTGCCCTTCACTCCAACGGAGTTGCCGGATGTGGGGTCGCCGCTACCAGCGGTCACGGTGGATGACGTCGGCCACCGGGCGGCGCCGCACCGGCCCGAAGTTGCCCTGCGGCCACCCCACGGGAATGGCGGCGAAGGTCTGCATGTCCTCCGGTATGCCGAGGGCTTCCTTCCACTCCTGCTCCAGCATCAGATGCCAGATGGTGACGTTCGCGGCGAGCCCCAGTCCCCGCGCGGCCAGCAGGATGTTCTGCACACCCGGGTAGACGCAGGAACCCTCGGCGAGCGCCTGGAACCGCGTCTGCGTGTTCATCATGTGCTCGGTCCCCGCCGGGCCGAGGGCCTCGGCGTAGACGGCCAGGCCCTCCTCCTCGATGCGCGGCTCCGGGAACCGGTAGCAGGGGATGATCAGCGCGGGCGTATCGGCGAAGTGGTCGCGCTGGTACTCGATCGCGGCGACCATCCGGCCGTAGGCGGCGTCGTCCATGCCCTTCGGCGCGTACTTCCCGGTCGTCGCGAGATACGCGTCCACGCAGCGCTTCCACAGCGGCGCCAGACGGGCCATCACCTCGCGGCCGGTCACCACCACGTACTCGTAACACTGCATGTTGCCGCCGCTGGGCCCCCAGACGGCGGCCTGGACGAGCTGCCGGAGCGTCTCCTCCGGCACCGGCTCCGGCTTGAGGCGGCGCATGGCGCGCATGGTGGACATGGTCGCGAAGAGGGCGGGTCCTTCGAGCGCGGATCCGGCGGTTTGAACCGTTTCGATTGTCATGATCGCGGAGTGTACGGGCGAAGCCCCGGGAGGGGGAGACCCGTTGGCGGGGGCGACCGGGCCACCGCCGCGCACCCGCGGATTCGTACACCTGGACGTCCCCCCACCGCACGGGGGAACGCGGACCGGGAAGCCCGCCGCGAAGGCGTATAAAGGGTCCCTCCGGACCGGCCGGCGTCCCCGATGGCAGGCACATCTCACGCGGCAAGGCGTCACCGCGTACGACAGCGGAGGAACGCCCCATGGGCACGGCAGAACAGCTCAACACCTTGCTGGTAGCGAACTTCGGAACCGACCCCCTGGCCATCCGGCCCGAGGTGCCGCTTCATCAGCTCCGGCTGGACTCACTGGCGTTGGAGGAGCTGCGCCTGCTGATCGAGGACCGGATGGGCGTCGATCTGGAGGACGTCCAGCTGACCTCGCGGGACACCTTCGGGCAACTGGTCGAGAGTGTCCACGCCAGGGCCGCCGAGTGACCGCCCGCCCCTCCACCGGGCGCCGTATCCCGATGCAGCGCCCGGAGCCGTTCTCCGCGGCCGTCACCGGAATCGGACTGGTCACCGCGGCGGGTGTCGGCGCCGATGCCGCCTGGCAGACCGTGTCCGAGGCCGACACCGCTCCCTCGGTCCTGCGGCGACCGGAACTTCTCGGCCTGCCCTGCGACTTCATGTACACCGTGACCGGTCTCGACACGAAGGCCGTACTCGGGGTGGCCACCCACCGGCTGATGGACCGGTTCTCGCAGCTCGCCGTCATCGCGGCCCGTGAGGCCGTCGCGGACGCGGGACTGGGACCGGCGGTCTGGGACGGCGCCCGCGTCGCCGTCGTCATCGGCTCCGCCCACGGCGGGCTGCCCTTCTACGACGAGCAGCACGCCACCCTCACCGGGCGAGGGGCACGTCGCGTCTCACCGAAGCTCGCCCCGCTCAGCGTCGTCAACGGCGCCGCCAGCAGCGTCGCCACCGACCTCGGTGTCCACGGCCCCAGCCAGGCCGTCTCCACCGCCTGCTCCTCCGGCACCGTCGCCATCGGTACCGCCCACCAGATGCTGCGCACCGGTGCCTGCGACATCGTCATCGCGGGGGGCGCCGAATCGGTCTGCTCCCGGCTGCTGATCGCCAGTGCCTGCCAGCTCCGGGCCGTCTCCACCCGCCGCGACGACCCGGGGGCCGCGTGCCGCCCGTTCGACACCCACCGCGACGGCTTCGTCGTCGGCGAGGGCGCCGGCCTGCTCGTACTGGAACACCCCGAACACGCCCGCGCCCGTGGCGCCACGATCCGCGCCCACGTCGCCGGGTACGGGGCGTCCAGTGACGCGTACTCCGCGGTCGCCCCGGACCCCGAAGGGCTCGGCATCGAACGGGCGCTCCGCACCGCCCTCGCCGACGCCGGCCTGGCCGGAGCGGACATCGGCCACGTCAACGCCCACGGCACCTCGACCGTGTCCAACGACCTCATCGAGTCGGCGATGCTCCGCCGGGTCCTCGGCGACCGGCCCCTCGTCACCTCCACCAAGGCGATGACCGGGCACACGCTCGGCGCCGCGGGCGGTATCGAGACCGCGCTGACCGTGCTCGCCCTGCAGCACCAACTCGTCCCGCCCACGGTCAATCTCGACGCCCCCGACCCGGAGATCACCGTCGACGTGGTGAGCAAGGAGGCCAGGGCCGGCGTCTTCGACGCAGCCGTGAAGACCTCGCTCGGCTTCGGCGGCCACAACGCCGCACTCGTCCTCACCAGGGCCTGACGTAGAAACGGAGGACTCGGCATGGAGCCCGAGGAGATCGTCCGGACCCGGACGGTGGACGGAGTGCGTTACGGCTACCGTGTGCTGCCACAGCCCGCCCCGCGCACCGAGCCGGTCGTCATCCTCGGCGGCGCGCTGCAGGGGATGTTCGGCTGGCCCCAGATGGACCATCACGTGGGCGCGGTGGCCGACGTGGTGACCGCCGACCTGCCGGGCATGGGCGACGCCGAGCCGCTTCCCGCGGGTCCCAGCGCCGAACTCCTGTGCAGCGCCGTCACCGGGATCATCGACGATCTCGGCGCGCCGAGGGTCAACCTCTTCGGTTACTCCTACGGCACCTCGATCGCGTTGCGATGCGCCCAGCACAACCCCGGCCGCGTTGCCCGCCTCATCCTCGGCGGAGTGCCCTCCCACATCGACGACAGTCAGCGGGCCCACTGGCTGCGGGCCGAGGAACGGCTGCGCGCCGGTGACTCCGAGGGCTTCGCCACTCTCGCCGCGGAAGGGCTGATGTGCCTCGACCCCGAGCGCCCGGTCCACCGCAGGAAACTGGCCCTGCGTTACGTACGACGCTCCTTCCTGCACGCCCTGGCCCGGTCCCCGCACGCCGCGGACTCGATGAGCCGGGTGCTGGGCGACCCGCCCGACTTCTCCGGCGGGCTGACGGGAGTGCCCGCACTGGTCTTCGCGGGCGAGCACGACACGGTCAGTACGCCGGCGCAGCAGCGGGAGTTCGCCGCCACCATCGAGGGAAGCGCGTTTCTCACCATCGGGCAGACCGACCACTGGGCCGTCCTGGAGCGCCCCGACGACGTGGCGGACCTGGTGGCCCGCTTCTTCACCGACCGTCCCCTGGGCACCGCCCCGGTGCTCGCCTCGGTGCCGCACCAGCACCGGGCCGTACTCGGCGCGGCGATCGCCTGACCCGCCTGTCGTCGTCGGGCACTCCGCCGGCTCTCAGGCGGTGGGGATCCACACGCGCATGGCTCCGGCTCCCCGGTTAGCCCACACCGCGTACGGCACCGCGGTCAGCCCGCCTCCCGTCACCACCGTGACCCCGCCCAGCAGGCCGGGCCGGTGGCCGGCGGTGAGCGGGGTGTCCGGTGGCAGCACCACCTCGTCCAGACGCCGGCTCTGATCCGCGGACTCCAGGCAGTACACGAGGGGCCCGCGCTCGATCGCGACACAGCCGCGCACCGCGTCGACGCGCGGGTCGGGGCGGGTCAGCCGAGGCTCCATCGGCAGGCCGAGCACGACGGTCTCGCCCTGCCGCCAGTCGCGACGTACCCGGAGCCAGCCCGCCTCGGCGATCACCGGCGTACCGTCCAGCGTGGCCCCGGTGCACCAGGCGGGGATGCGCAGCGAGAGCGTCCACACACCGGACCGGCCGGCGGTCACGGCGATGCGCCCGTCCCACGGGTAGCCGGTCTCCACGGAGACGGGCCCGAAGGTCCCCGTCGCGTACTGGTGCAGCTGCACATCACCCCCGTCGCCGCTCGTGCTGGCGAAGTAGTGCGGCAGCGAGGCCAGCAGCCGCATCACGTTCGGCGGGCAGCAGGCGCACCGGAACCACGGGGTGCGGCGGGCGGCCCGGTCGTCGCGACGGCCCTCGTACCCCTCACGGACCTGCAGCGGGTTGACGTACAGCCAGCTGTCGCCGTCGAGCCCTGCCCCGGCCAGGAACCCGTTGAGGAGCGTGCGCTCGATCAGGTCCGAGTAGCGGGCCTCGCCGGTGAGCAGGGCCAGCCGCCAGCTCCACTGCACCGACGCGACGGCCGCGCAGGTCTCGGCGTACGCGCGGTCCGGCGGCAGCTCGTACGGGTCGCCGAACGACTCCAGCTCGTGCCGGGCGCCCAGTCCGCCGGTCAGATACGTCTTCGACGCGGTCATGGCCTCCCACAGCCGCACGGACGCGTCCCGCAGCCCTGCGTCGCCGGTCTCGGCGGCGAGATCGGTGACGCCGGCCAGGAGGTAGAGCTGGCGCACCGCGTGCCCGGTGACCGTCTCCGCCGTGCGCACGGGAACGTGGTCCTGCCAGTAGGCGGCGCCGGGGAAACCCTTCTCGCCGTCACCGAGGAGACCGTGGCCGCGCCGGTCCACGAAGTACCCGGCCAGGTCCAGCCAGCGCCGGTCGCCGGTCTCCCGGTGCAGTTCGACGAGCGCGGTCTCGATCCCGGGGTGCCCGCAGACGCCGTCGATGCGCCGGTCCGCACCGAAGACGGAGTCGATGTGGGTGGCGAACCTCTCGGCGAGGGCGAGGAGTTCCGGCTTTCCGGTGGAGCGGTGGTGGGCCACGGCCGCCTGGATGAGATGGCCGGCGCAGTAGAGCTCATGGCCCCAGTCCAGCTCCTGCCAGCGGCGCTCGGCGTGCGCGACCTGGTAGTGGGTCTGCAGATAGCCGTCCGGTTCCTGTGCGGCGCCGAGCAGTTCGATGAACCGGTCCACGTCGGCGGCGAGCCGAACGCCGTCCGGGGTGTCCGGGTCGGCCAGTTGCCAGGACGCCGCCTCCAGCCACTTGTGGACGTCGGAGTCCTGGAAGGGGAAGTCTCCGGCGAAGCCGCCCCCGCGGGTCGCGGCCGCCCGCAGATTCGCCAGGTTTCCGGCCTCTTCGAGCCTGCGGGGTCCTTGCGGGATGCTGACTTCCGCGTTGGTGCGGCGGCGGGCGGCCCAGAGGCCGCCGCTGATCCGGGCAGGGGTGACGGGACGCAGCACGCTCTGCGCGGTGCCGCTCGGTCGTATCGGTCCGGCGCTCATGAGCGGGGACGATAGCGATACGACCGGTCGAACAGAGGGGCCGCCCGTCGGCGGGCGGCCCCCTGCCTGCCGGGTCAGTGGTGACCGTGGTGCCCGTGGGCCGGGGCGTTCACGTCCACCCGGACGATCTGCGGGTCGTGGTCGCTCGCCTGGTCGGCGAACTCCGCGTTGACGTGCACGACGTCGTAGTCGAAGCGGCGCACGCCGGGGCTGGTCAGGATGTGGTCCAGCGTCTGCGAGTTGCCCTCGTACACGTAGCTGTACTGCTCGTTCTTCGGCAGTGTGGTGATCAACGGCTTGAGCACCTTGCCCTCGGTCAGCGCGCCCACTGTCGGCGAGAACGCGAAGTCGTTGAGGTCGCCGAGTGTGATGACCTGGGCCGACCTGTCCGCGGCCAGCAGCGACTTGACGAAGGTGTTGACCTCCGTCGCCTGCTTCACCCGCTTCGTCTCCGAACTGCGTGTCGGCTCCTGGTAGCGCCCGTGCAGGGGCTGGTCGCCGCCCTTGGAGGCGAAGTGGTTGCCGATGACGAAGACCGCCTTCCCGTGGAAGCGGAACTCGCCGACGAGGGGCTTGCGGCTGTCGTCCCACGCGTCGCTGGCCGGGTCGATCCGGCCGGGTGACGCCGAGAGGGTGACGCCCTTCTTCGTCTTCACGGCCGTCACCGCGGTGGTCGCGTCGCCGCCCGGGTGGTCGACGAAGTCGACCCTCTTGGGGTTGAAGAGGAAGACGTTACGGATGTTGCCGCCGGGCTCGCCGCCGTCCTTGCCGTCCTCCGGGGCGATGTAGCGCCACGCGTAGCGCGGGCCGCCCGCCGCGACGATCGCGTCGGTGAACCGCTTGAGGGTCGCCTCGGAGCCGACCGTTCCGTCGTTCACCGCCCCGTTGTCGTCCTGGATCTCCTCCAGCGACACGATGTCGGGGGAGGAGAGGTTGACCGCGACGCCCGCGGCGAGGGTGTCGAACTTCGCCTGCTCGTCGAGCGCGTCGAGGTTCTCCACGTTGTACGTGGCGACCGCGAGCTCCTTGCTCTTCTGCTTGCGGGTGACCTCGCGCTTGAGGTGGTGATCGGTGAGTGTGCCGAGCTCGGTGGCCTGGAGGCTGTAGCCGCCGAAGGAGTCGTAGTCCATGACACCGGTCGTGGCGCCGGAGAGCACATCGCCCACGTTCGCGGTGGGCACGGGCCCGGCCGGGTCCAGCGACATCACCTTGATGCGGCCGGTGTTCTGGTCGGTGTACGAGGAGTACAGCGTGCCGCCGCGCCGGGTCGGGTTCTCGTCGGGCTTCACCGTCACCCAGACCTCGCCGTACGCGGTCGTCGCACCGGTGACCCGGTTGTCGGCGATCCGCACGCGGGTGCCTTCGAGCGACTCGTAGAGGTCGAGTGCGTACGTCGCCGGATCCAGGGCCAGCGCGTCGATCGAACCGCCGCCCGCCGAGGGGACGTACGCGCCGGGCACGGACGCCGCGTCGAGAACGACCGGGGCGGGCAGCGTGTTGCCCGACGACAGGACGGTGGTCCGCGGTGCGGTGATCTCGGTGATCGACTGGGTGGTGGTCGACGGGTAGTACTCGTCGACCTTGCCGCTGACCAGCACCGAATCGCCCACCGCGACGGCCGGTGCGGCGGAGCCGGTGAAGACGAAGACGCCTTCGGCGGTACGGGCGTCGGCGTCGGGCGTCGCGTCCTGGATCCAGAAACCGCGGGAACCGCTGGTCCGCACGCCGGTGACGATGCCGGGGACGCCCGTCACCGACTGGCCGTTCAGCGGCGACACACGGGTGGTGCCCTGGATGTCGTGCACGCGTACGGTGCCAGGCTCGGTCGGGTCACCGGGGTCGCCCGGTCCCGTGCCGCCGGACGTCTCACCGGCCGTGTTGACCGGTGTCGGGGCGCCCGCCGTCAGGTCGGCGGCGTTGTCGTCGGTGTCGGCGAGCGACGTGCCGCGCGCCACGGAGGCGGTGGCGGAGGCACCCGTCACCGGGCTGCCCTCCCGTACGACCGCGGAGCCGTAGCCGACGAGGTCCACGACGCGGGTCTCGGCGGCGCAGTCGGCTGCCGTCTTGCAGGTCAGCGGGGTGGTGCCGGAGACAAGAGCGACGGTGCCGCTGGCCGCGGACATCGCCACGGTCCCGGTGGCGTCCGGGGTGGGCAGGGCGACGGTGCCACCGGTGCCGGCTGCCTGGGCGATCAGGTAGCGGCCGCCGGGCGCGACCGATCCGGTCAGCGCGGAGACCTGCCACAGCGACCCGGCGGACGGTGCGCCCGGCAGGTACTGGACGCTGAAGCCCGACAGGTCGTACGCCGCCGAGCCGGCGTTGGCCAGTTCGATGAAGTCGCGGGTGAGTGTCGCGCCCGAATTGCCCCCGCCGCCGTACACCTCGGAGATCACGGCGGTCGAGGACGGGGCGGCGAAGGCGGCGGGCAGCGCGGTCGCCGAGAGCGTCACGGCGACCGCGCCGGCCAGGAGGACGGAACGGGGTCGGGATATGTGCACGGTGAACTGCCCCCAAAGTGTGTTGAGGGGGCACAAGCTATGCGCGTAGACCCGGCCATGACAAGGCATCAGAGGTTAATTCCAGAAAACGCCCCGACGGGCATCGGACGCACGGCCGGCGCGGCCGGGGGCGGGGCACCACGCCATGCAGCCGCAATGTGCGGGCAACACCCGCCGCGCGCGGAGCTGTCCATGATGCGGGCACCCCTTTGACCGGGTTATGTCATTCCGGCTACCTTGCGCGACATGCAGCGATCCACACACCTGACGACGCGAGGTCATGTCGACCTCAAGCGTGTGTGCTCCGCCGCGTGTCATCAGGTCTGAGAGCACGGCGCCCGCGCGACCGGCCGCAGGGGTGAGCACCCCGGGTGCAGCCCACCGGACCCTCGCAGGGTGTTTTCTCTCCACGGGAGAAGCAGAGATTCGCTGATCATGCGTCAGCCGAGCTCTGTCACGCCCTTCTTCGAGGAGCGCGCATCGCGTCACCCGCTGCCGTCGAGGACCTGGAAGACACGTGAAGAGTCTGTCTGCGCCCGCCCGCCGTTCCGTCCCCCTGCGCCGATCCGATGTCACCCCCGCCGCGCCCGTGCGCCGTCTCCCGGGCACCGGGGCCGTACTCGGGGCGATCCTCGACCACGGCCCGGTCGCCCGGTCCACCGTCGCCCGGCTCACCGGCCTGTCACCCGCCTCCGTGACCGGGCACGTCGGGCAGCTGCTTGCCCGCGGGCTGGTCCGTGAGAGTGCGGAGACCACCGGCCCTCGGGGGCTCGGGCGGCCGCACATCCCCGTGGAGATCGACACCGGCCGTTACCTGGTGGCCGGGGCGCACATCGCCGTGGCCCATTCGACGGTCTCACTGATGGATCTCCGGGGGCGGGTCGTCGCCGAGGACCGGCGGCCGCACCGGACCACGGACCCCCGCCGGATGCTCGACGACCTGGCCGGGCGCCTCACCCCGCTGGTGTCCGCGCACGCCGCGGGGCGGGACGTCCTCGCGCTGGGCGTCGCCACCGGTCACCGGGTCGACCCGGATTCCGGGGTGATCGTGGAACACCCGCAACTCGGCTGGCGCGACGTACCGGTGCGGGACGTCCTCTCCTCCGCGACCGGACTGCCCGTCCATGTGGACAGCCACTCCCGGGCGCTGGCGCGGGCCGAGCAGATGTTCGGCGAGGCATCGACCCGGGCGAGTACCGTGCTGCTCTTCGTCGGCGCGGTCGTCGACGCCGCGTTCGCCACCGGGGGTGCCCTGCACCGCGGGCCGCGCTCCGGGGCGGGCAGCGTCGCTCATCTGCCGCTCGGCCCGGGAGGATCCGGTGGCGCCGAACCGTGCTCGTGCGGGCGGTCCGGGTGCCTCCAGTCCGAGGTGTCGGAGCGGGCCATGATTCGCCGGGCGGCCGAACAAGGGCTGCCGGCAGCCTCGTTCCGGGACCTGCTCGACCAGGCATTGACAGGCGAGGCACGGGCGGTGGCGCTGTTCCGGCGCCGGGCCCGGCTGGTGGGCCGGGCCGCGGCCCTGCTCCTCGACATGTTCGACCCGGAGGTGCTCGTCGTGGTGGAGCCGGGGGCGGGCCGGATCCCGGAGTGCCTGGCCGACCTCCGTGCCGAAGTGGCGGAGCGCTCATGGGTCTGCGACGACCCGGAGCGGGCCGTGGTGCCGTCCAGTTTCACCGGCTCCGTCCTGGCGACCGCAGGGGGCGCGGTGGCGCTGGGCGCGCTGTACCTGGACCCGCTCGGCCCGTGGCCCGCCCTCCCCGCGGTGTCGTGACACACCTCGAATACCCGACTTAATTCAGACAGTTGCATTGTTGACCGAGCCGGAGCCCCGACGGATGATGGATTCATGACCAGCCAGCAGCGGAATTCACGGTACGCGCCCTCAGCCGCGCGCCGCCGCCGCTCGGCCGCGCCGGTGCGTGTCTCCGCCCGCCGATTCTGTTGTCGCCCCTGTACGGGCTGCCGATAACCACCCGCTGAAATCGTTCCAACGGTTACACGTGTCTGCGCGCAGCCCCGATTCGGCGTGCTCGTCCGGCGTCCGCTGATATTTCTCCGCATTCGCCGATCCCTTTCCTGTATTCGCCTTCCATCCTGGGAGAGACGTTGACCGTCACCGTGTCCTCATATCCCGCGACGGCCGCGCCGGGCATTGCCCCGGACCGGTTCAAGCAGGCCTTCCGCCGCTATCCGGCCGGCGTGGTCGTCGTCACCGCCGACGCCGGTCACGGCCCCGTCGGCTTCACCGCCACGTCGCTCACCTCCCTCTCGCTCGACCCGCCGCTGGTCTCCTTCGGCATCGGGACGGCCACCTCGTCCTGGCCTCACATCGAGCGGTCCGCCACCGCCGTCGTCAACTTCCTGGGTGCCGAACAACAGCGCCTGGCAACGACGTTCGCCACCAGTGGCATCGACCGGTTCGCCGCGCCCACCGCCTGGCGACGGCTGCCGGAGGGCGAACCCGTCCTCGACGGCGTGGCCGGCTGGCTGCGGCTCGAGACCGAGCAGATCGTCCCGGCCGGCGACCACCGGATCGTCATAGCCCGCGTCGTGGACTCCTGGCTCGACGAGGGGCGCAGCCCGCTTCTCTTCCACGACGGCACCTACCACTCGCTCTGACCGCCGGCACGCGCCGAAACCTCCTCACGACCACTGATCGGGAATTCACCATGCCACGCCACGACGTACACCATGCAGTCGGCCGCCGGTCGTTCCTCGCGCTCACCGGCGGGGCGATTCTGGGTCTCGCCGCCTGCTCCCCGCAGGTAAGAACAGTCGCCGGTGCGGAGCCCACCGGCAAACTCCCCTCCGGCGCGCCGCCGCCGGGCACCGAACTGTCGATAGCGGTGCGGACCACCCGCCTTCAACTGGGCCCTGCCGGACTGCGGAAGGATCTGCCGTTCACGGTGTCGCAATGGCCCAATCTGAATGCCGGTCCCGACATCATCCAGGGATTCCGGGCGCACTCCATCGACCTCGCGGTCAACGCCGGAATACCGCCGATCCAGGCCCACGCCATCGGTGTCGCAGCGAAAATCGTCGCGGTGCAGGTGCGACCCCACCCGTCCTACGTCTTCGCGACGGCTCCCGGCTCGGACATCAGGACGGTGGCCGACTTCCGAGGCCGGAAGATCGGCTTCTCCCAGGGGCAGGCGCAGGGCGTGGTCGTCCTGCGGGCTCTGAAGAAGGCGGGTCTGCGCAACAGCGACGTCGAGCTGGTCGCGCTGCCCAGCACCCAGTTCCTGACCGCTCTGCAGTCCAAGCAGGTCGATGTGGCCCCGCTGGGCGAACCGACGCTGACCAAGTACCTCGGCCAGTACGGCAAGGACGGCGCCCGCGGGGTGACCACAGACGTGGTGGACCTGCTCAGCGTCCTGTGGGCGCCCGACGAGGTGCTGCGCGACAGCGCGAAGGCGGCGGCCGTCCGCAGCTTCGTCCCGCTGTGGTCCCGCGGCCAGGTGTGGGCGTGGGAGAACGGCGACGAGTGGATCGACGCGTACTACGTCAAGGACCAGGGCGTCACGAAGGAGGACGGCAGGCGCATCGTGGCCTCCCTCCACAAGCCGCAGTTCCCGGTGAGCTGGGACAAGGCGATCGAGTGGGAGCAGGAGACCGCCGACCTGATGGCCGAGGGCGGCTTCGTGCCGAAGCAGGACGTCACCGGGCTGTTCGACCGCCGCTTCGAGGGGCTGGCGGCGAAGGCCGTACCCGCCCGGTACCGGGAGACGTCATGACCGAGCTGCTGTCGAAGGCACGCGGGTCGCACCGGTCGGCCGGGAGCGCCGGACCGGAGAACCGGCCGCTGCCGCCCCACGACACCACGGACCCCGCGTCGGAGCCGCCCACCGTCTCCGACGCCCGGTCCACCCGGCGCAGGCTCGGCCCCGGCCGCGCCCTCCCGTTCGGCCGGCTGATCGGCCCGGTGCTGGTGGTCGCGGCCTGGTGGGCGGCCTCGGCCGCCGGCTTTCTCGACCCCCGCATCCTGTCCGGGCCCGGCACCGTGGTGTCCACCGCCGCGGACCTGATACGGAGCGGACGCCTCCAGGACAACGTCCTGATCTCGCTCCAACGGGCGGGCCTGGGCCTCTTCTTCGGAGTGGCGGCCGGGGTGATCCTGGCCGTGGCGGCCGGACTCAGCCGCACCGGCGAGTACCTCCTCGACGGACCGTTGCAGATCAAACGGGCCATCCCCTCGCTGGCGATGCTTCCGCTGCTGATCCTCTGGCTCGGCATCGGTGAGCAGATGAAGGTCACCGTCATCGCCCTCGGCGTCGCGGTGAACATGTACATCAACACGTACTCGTCGCTGACCGGCATCGACAGCAGGTACGTCGAACTCGCCGAAGGCCTCGACCTGAGCCGCCCGCAGTTCATCCGCAAGGTGGTCGTCCCCGGCTCGCTGCCCGGGTTCTTCGTCGGCCTGCGGCTGGGCGTGACCGCTTCCTGGCTCGGCCTGATCGTGGTGGAGCAGATCAACGCCACCAGCGGCATCGGCTACATGATGTTCCAGGCCCAGCAGTACGCCCAGTCCGACGTGATCATCGTGGGGCTGGTGGCCTACGGAATCTTCGGCTTCGCCTCGGACGCGGCGGTACGCGCCGTGGAGAGGAGGGTCCTGTCATGGCGACGCACACTGGCGGGCTGAGCGGCATCAGCGCGGGGAGCGGCTGGGCGGCCTTGATCGCGCAGGAGGCAGGCCCCGCGGCGGTACGGACCAGGAAGCTGGTCCGTCGGTTCGGCGACCGGAGGATCCTCAAGGAGCTCGACCTGACGGTGGCGCAGGGGGAGTTCACCGCCCTGCTCGGCCGCAGCGGCTCCGGGAAGTCCACTCTGCTGCGGGCTGTCGCCCGCCTCGACCACACCGTCGAGGGATCCGGCGAACTCGCCGTCCCCGAACGGGTGTCGCTCTCCTTCCAGGACTCCCGGCTGCTGCCCTGGCTCCGCGTGCTCGACAACGTGGTGCTCGGTCTGCGCGGGCCGGCGGTCCGCGAACGCGGGCTGACCGCACTCGCCGAAGTCGGGCTGGAAGGCCGTGACCGGTCCTGGCCGCACGAACTGTCCGGCGGCGAACAGCAGCGGGCCGCCCTGGCCCGCGCCCTCGTCCGGGAACCCGAACTCCTGCTCGCCGACGAGCCGTTCGGCGCGCTGGACGCCCTCACCCGGATCAAGATGCACGGTCTCCTCCGTGAACTGTACGAACGCCACCGCCCCGCGGTGCTGCTCGTCACCCACGACGTCGACGAGGCCGTCGAACTCGCCGACCGGGTACTGGTTCTGGAGGACGGCCGGATCTCCGTCGATCTCTCCGTGGACCTGCTGAACCCGCGGTCGCGGCGCGACCCCCGGTTCCAGGAGTACCGCGACACCCTGCTCGCCGCGCTCGGCGTGACGCAGCCCCACACCACGTACGAGGAGAAGGAAACCCATGTCCCGCAGGCCTGACCGCAAGACGCTCCACCTCAACGCCTTCCTGATGTCCACCGGTCACCACGAGGCGTCCTGGCGTCTCCCCGAGAGCCCGGCCGGGGCGAACGCGGACATCGAGCACTACAAGAACCTCGCCCGGATCGCCGAGCGAGGCAGGCTGGACTCGGTCTTCCTCGCCGACAGTCCCGTCCTGATGGGTGACCCGGGGAGGCGGCCCGCTGCCAAACTGGAGCCCACCGTCCTGCTGACCGCACTCGCCGGCGCCACCGAACACATCGGTCTCATCGCCACCGCATCCACCAGCTACAACGAGCCGTACAACCTGGCCCGCCGGTTCGCCTCGCTGGACCATGTCTCGGGTGGCCGGGCCGGCTGGAACATCGTCACCACGGCGGGTGCCGACGCCGCCCGCAACTTCGGCCTGGACGACACCCCGCTGCACCGGGACCGCTACCGCCGGGCCGGTGAGTTCGTCGAGGTGTCCACCAAGCTCTGGGACAGCTGGGCGGACGATGCCGTGATCGCCGACAAGGAACGCGGCGTGCACGCACTGGCCGAGCGGGTACGCGCGATCGGCCACTCCGGCGAGTTCTTCCGGGTCGACGGGCCGCTCAATGTGCAACGCCCGCCGCAGGGCTACCCGTTGCTGGTGCAGGCGGGCTCCAGCGAGGACGGCAAGGACTTCGCGGCGCGTTATGCGGAGGCGGTGTTCACCGCGCAGCAGACCCTGGAGGAGGGCATCGCCTTCTACAAGGACGTCAAGCAGCGCGCGGCGGCCATCGGCCGCAACCCGGACGGCATCAAGATCCTTCCCGGCATCGTGCCCGTCATCGGCGACACGGAGGCGCAGGCACTCGCCCTGGACGCCGAACTGGAGGCGCTCATCGTCCCCGAGTACGCCAAGCGGCAGCTCGCCCAGCGACTGAAGATCGCTCCCGACGCGCTCGACCTGGACGCCGAACTCCCCGAGGACATACCCACCGAGGACGAGATCGAGGGGGCCAAGAGCCGCTACACCCTCATCGTGGAGCTCGCCAGGCGCGAAAAGCTGACGGTACGGCAGCTGATCGGCCGGCTCGGCGGCGGGCGCGGACACCGGACCTTCGCCGGAACTGCCGAGCAGGTCGCCGACACCATCGAGCACTGGTACGACAGCGGAGCCGCCGACGGATTCAACATCATGCCCGCCGTCCTCCCCTCCGGCCTGGAGGTCTTCGTGGACCGCGTGGTGCCGATCCTCCAGGAGCGCGGCCTGTTCCGTACCGAGTACACCGCCCGTACGCTCCGCGGCCACTACGGGCTGCCGCGCCCCGCCAACCGGCTGTTCGAGCCCGTCGACCGGAGCGAGGGCCACATCGGCATCGGGCTGGCGGAGATCCGGTGACGGACTGTACGCCGGGTTCTGTCGCCCAGCAGCCGTCCCGATGGGCGCGGCGGCTGCTGGGCTACTGCCTGCGCCATCGCACCGACCTGCTGGCCGCCTTCGGCGCGGCCGTGGTCGCGGCCGTCGCCACCGCCACCCTGCCGCTCGTGCTGCGGCACGTGGTGGACGGGGTGGCGGCCGGCACCACCGCCTCGCTCCTGCCGTGGACCGTCCTCCTCGCCGCCGTCGGCGCGGTCCGCCTCGGGGCGAGCTTCACCCGCCGCTACCGCTCCGGCCGGCTCTCCCTGGGCGTGCAGTACGACCTCCGCAACGACGCGTTCGCCGCGCTGCTGCGGCTCGGCGGCGCCCAGCAGGACGATCTGCGCACCGGGCAGGTGGTCAGCCGGTCCATCTCCGACATCACCCTCATCCAGACACTCCTGCAGTTCCTGCCCAACCTCACCGGCAACGCGCTGATGTTCCTCTTCTCCCTGGTCTTCATGGCGCTGCTGTCGCCGCTGCTCACGGTGGTGGCCCTGGTCGTCGGCCCGCTGCTCTGGCTCATCGCCCTGCGCTCCCGCCGCCACCTGTTCCCAGCCAACTGGCACGCCCAGCAGGAAGCCGCCGAGGTCGCCTCGACCGTCGAGGCGACCGTCACCGGCGTCCGCGTGGTGAAAGGCTTCGGCCAGGAACAGCGCGAAGTCGCCGGTCTCGAACAGCGCGCCCGGAAGCTGTTCGCCTCCCGGTTGCGGGTCGTCCGGTTCACCAGCCGTTACAACCCGGCGCTCCAGGCGGTCCCGGCGCTCGGCCAGGTCGCCGTCCTCGCCCTCGGCGGCTGGATGGCGCTGCACGGCCGGATCTCCCTCGGCACCTTTCTCGCCTTCACCACCTACCTCGGCTCGTTCGTCACCCCGGTGCGTCAGGTGGCGACCCTGCTCACCGTCTGGCAGCAGGCACGGGCCGGCGCCGAGCGCGTCCTGGAGGTCGTCGACGAGAGGCCCGCCATCGCCGACGCGACGAACGCCCGGCAGCTGCCCGACGAACCTCCCACTCTCTCCTGGCGCGACGTCACCTTCGGCTACGGGGACGGTGAACCGCTGCTCCGCGGGTTCTCCCTGGACATCCGTCCCGGCGAGACGCTGGCCCTGATCGGCCCGGCCGGCTCCGGCAAGTCCACAGCGGCGGCGCTGCTCGCCCGTTTCTACGACGTTCCGTACGGCTCGGTACGGGTGGGCGGCTGCGACGTACGCGAACTCGCCCTGGCTTCCCTGCGTTCCCGTATCGGCTTCGTCTTCGAGGAGAGCCTGCTGCTCTCCGACACCGTGCGGGCCAACATCGCGTACGGCCTCCCGGACGCCTCCGACGAACAGGTACGGGCCGCCGCGCGGATCGCCAGGGCCGACGAGTTCGTCGACCGGCTGCCCCAGGGGTACGACACGGTGGTCGGGGAACAGGGCCTCACCCTCTCCGGCGGGCAGCGTCAGCGGATGGCTCTCGCCCGCGCGCTGATCGGCGACCCGGCGGTCCTCGTCCTCGACGACGCGACATCGGCCATCGACGCGCGGGTGGAGTCGGAGATCCACCAGCGGCTGCGCGAGGACACCCGGCGCCGCACCACGCTGATCGTCGCCCACCGCAGATCGACCCTGGAACTCGCCGACCGGATCGCCGTACTCGACGACGGACGGATCGTGGAGACCGGAACCCTCGACGAACTCCGTTCCGGTTCGGCCCTGTTCCGCAACCTGCTCTCCACGGCCGATGTCACGGCCGAAGCCACGCCCGGGACCGGGGCAGAGGCTCCCGCGGACGTCATGGTCGGTGCCAGGGGCAGCAACGCCGACGAGACCGCGCCGGAGGCCGTACCGGCGGCAGGTCCCGCGGCCGAGGCGACGGGGCCGCCCGCAGGCACCCTCACCGCCCATCTCTGGCACCGCCCCGACGACCCCAGCTCGGACCAGCTCGAAGGAACCGCCGTCCGCGCCGCCCGGGCCCTCGCCGAAGCCGCGGCCACCTCCGGGCCGGGACGCGGCGGACCGGGCGCCGGGGTCCTGGGCTCGGCCCCGCCCAGTGCCGAACTCATCGCCGGGCTCGCCCGGCTGCCGCTGCCCGCCGCCGACCCCCAGGTCCCCACCGGCCAGGCCGTCGCCGCCGACCCGGCGTTCGGGCTCGGCGTCCTGCTCCGGCCGTTCCGTGTGCCGCTGCTGCTCGGCCTGCTGCTCGTCGCGCTGGACGCACTCGCCCAGATCACCGTGCCTGTCCTGGTACGGCAAGGGGTCGACCGCGGCGTCGCCCACCACGCCGGGGGTGTTCTGCTGGCCGCCGCCGTGGCCGCGGCAGCCGTCGTCGCCGTGAACTGGATGATCGGCGTGGCCCAGGTCCGTACGACCGGACGCACCGGCGAACGACTGCTGTACACCCTGCGCGTGAAAACGTTCGCGCAGTTGCAGCGGCTCGGCCTGGACTACTACGAGCGGGAGCTCGGCGGACGCATCATGACCCGGATGACCACCGACGTGGACGCCCTGTCGAACTTCCTGCAGACCGGACTGATCACCGCCGTGGTCAGCCTGCTGACCGTCCTCGGTGTCCTCGTCACACTGCTGGCGATCGACGCGGAACTCGCCCTGGTGCTGCTCGCCGCGCTGCCGGTGCTGATCGCCGCGACCGCGGTCTTCCGTCACTACTCCGTACCCGCCTACCGGGAGGCCAGGGAACGCATCAGCGCGGTGAACGCCTGCCTCCAGGAGAACGTCACCGCCATCCGCGTCACCCAGGCCTTCCGCCGCGAGCGGCGCAACGCCCGTGACTTCGCCGAACTGGCCTGGTCCTTCCGGGACTCCAGACTGCGCGCCCAGCGCTACATGGGAACCTTCTTCCCGTTCGTCGAGTTCCTCGGCACGCTGTCCACCGCGGCCGTGCTGGCCGTCGGCGCCGGGCAGGTCCGGTCGGGCGAACTGAGCGCCGGCACGCTCATCGCGTTCCTCCTCTACGTCGAGCTGTTCTTCTCGCCGATCCAGCAGCTCTCCCAGGTGTTCGACGGCTACCAGCAGGCCGTCGTCGGCCTGGGCCGGCTCCGGGCGCTGATGCGGACCCCCACCGGCACGCCGCTCTCCCGGGAGGCCCGGCCGGTCGGGGCGCTGCGCGGGGAGGTCGAGTTCGACGGTGTCTCCTTCGGCTACGAGGGCGGCGCCGGCCGACAGGTCCTGCACGGGGTGTGCCTGCGCATCGCCCCCGGCGAGACCGTCGCCCTGGTCGGTGCCACCGGGGCCGGCAAGTCGACCGTCGTCAAACTCCTCGCCCGCTTCTACGACCCCTCGGCGGGTACGGTCCGGGTGGACGGGCACGACCTGCGCGAGCTCGATCTGGCAGGCTTCCGCCGCAGGCTGGGTGTGGTGCCGCAGGAGGCGCACCTGTTCAGCGGCACGGTCCGGGACGCGATCGCCTACGGACGTCCGGACGCCACCGACACCGAGGTGGAGGCGGCGGCCCGCGCGGTCGGCGCGCACGAGATGATCGCCGGGCTGCGGCTGGGCTACCTCCAGCCGGTGGGGGAGCGGGGTCGCGGTCTCTCCGCCGGGCAGCGCCAGCTGCTCGCCCTGGCCCGGGCGGAACTCGTCGACCCGGACGTCCTGTTGCTCGACGAGGCGACCGCTTCGCTGGACCTGGCCACCGAACGCCGGGTGGCCGCCGCGACCCGGGTACTGACCCGCCGGCGTACCACCGTCGTCGTCGCCCACCGGCTGACGACGGCGGCCCGGGCGGACCGGGTGGTGGTCCTCGACGCGGGAACCGTCGTCGAGACCGGCACCCACACCGAACTGCTCGCCGCCGAAGGCCCGTACCGCCGCCTCTGGGACGCCTTCCGGCAGACCGGAGACGCGGCGGCCGTCACCGGCAACCACCCGCAGAACACCGGACTCGTCAAGGAGAGTGCACGATGACCGACTACCGCAACCTCGGCCGAACGGGCGTGAAGGTCAGCCCGCTCTGTCTGGGCACCATGATGTTCGGACCGCGCGGCAACCCCGACCACGACGACAGCATCCGGATCATCCACCATGCCCTGGACTCCGGCATCAACTTCGTCGACACCGCCGACGTCTACTCCGCCGGGGAGTCGGAGACCATCGTCGGCAAGGCGCTCGCCGGTGGCCGCCGCGACGACGTGGTGCTCGCCACCAAGTTTCACGGCAGCCTCGGAAGCGACCCCAACCAGCAGGGGAATTCCCGACGTTGGATCGTCCGCGAGGTCGAGAACAGCCTGCGCCGGCTGGGTACCGACTGGATCGACCTGTACCAGGTGCACCGCCCCGACCCGGACACCGACTTCGACGAGACTCTCGGCGCCCTCTCCGACCTCGTACGGCAGGGCAAGATCCGCTACATCGGCACGTCCACCTTCGAACCCTCCGCGATCGTGGAGGGCCAGTGGATCGCGGAGCGCCGCGGCCGCGAGCGCGTGGTCGCCGAGCAGCCTCCGTACTCCCTCCTCGCCCGCGGCATCGAACGCGAAGTGCTGCCCGTCGCCCAGCGGTACGGCCTGGCGGTGCTCTCCTGGAGTCCACTGGCAGGCGGCTGGCTCACCGGCCGCTACCGCACAGGGGCCGGTCAGCCCGTCTCCAGCCGCGCCGAACGGCAGGCGGAGCGCTTCGACATCGCCTCCCCGGAGAACAGCGCCAAGCTCGCCGCCGCCGAAGCCCTCGCCCAGCTGGCGGAGGATGCCGGGCTGACCCTCGTGCAACTTGCTCTGGCCTTCGTCCTGGAGCACCCGGCGATCACCTCCGCCATCATCGGCCCGCGGACCTTCGAGCAGCTGCAGGGGCAGCTCGGCGCCGACCGGGTGCGGCTGAGCCGGGACGTGCTGGACCAGATCGACAAGATCGTCCCGCCCGGCACCAACCTGTCGGCGCGTGACGCCGGTTACCACCCGGTCGCGCTGACAGACCCGGCGCGGCGACGCCGCGCCACGCCTGCCGCGTAGCGTCCGCTCATGCTCCGGGGACCCGGTCCAGGAACCCGCTGACCGAGCTGATCCGCCCGTCGTCGTCGAGGGTGACGACGTCGGACCCGGCGGCGGGCGCCGACCCGTCGGCGGTGGAGACCAGGTCCCAGCTGAAGCGGACGATGCCGTGGTGCCCGTCCGGGGCTCCGGTCAGCGTGAACTCGTAGCCGGGGAACTGCTGCTGGGCTCCGCTGATCGCGGCGGCCAGCCCGTCGTGGCCCCGTACGTCGGCCAGTGGGTCGGTGTACGTGGCCCCCTCGGTGAACGCGGCGGCGACCGCCTTGGCGAGCTCTTCCGGGGTGGGCGCGTTCCAGGCGGCGAAGTAGCGCTGGACGGCTTCCTCGTATGCGGTCATCGTGTCTCCTCTCCCACGGACCCGGCCCCGCGGCCGGGCTCCGGTGCGGCTGGTGAGTGACACGGTGTCCGATGCGGGAAGGCGCGTCGATTACCTCCGGGGTCATGGCCGCACCCGGAACGGGGGGCCTACGGACCTGTCGTGCCCAGGTCCGTAGGCTGCGAGCGGCGGGGATTTCCGCATCCGTTTCATGGGATTTTCACAGAGCCCCTCTACGGTGGGCGACGTGACCCAGATGAGCCCTCCCGGCTGGCATACGGACCCCGGGTATACAGGAACAGGCCCCGTCCAGGAACGCTGGTGGGACGGGAGCCAGTGGACGGATCAGCTCCGGATGCCGCCCGCCGCCGTGCGGCGCCGCCGGATCCGGATCGGTGTCGGCGTCGTCGCGGGTGTGGTGGTACTGGCCGCGGTCGCGGGTGGTGCCGTCCTGCTGACGGACGGATCCGGTAACCCGGAGAACACGTCCGACCGTGCCGTGTCGCCCGCGCCCAGTTTTCCCGGAGGCGGCTTCCCCGGAGGCGGTCGGAACGGCCAGGGCGGCTCGGGTGGCCAGGGAGGTACCGACGGCCAGAGCCCGGCGCCCGAGCAGCAGCAGCCGCCGTCCGAGGACGGCTATGTCACCGACATGATCAGCGGCCTCAGCCTGCCGGTGCCCGACGGCTGGACAGGGAAGTCGGCCACGGCCGGCGCCTCGGTGAGCACCGGTACGTACAACTGCCCGGCCGACGCCTCGCAGAAATGCGAGCGTGGCGGGGTGTTCGTCGCCCCGGCGCAGGCGCTGAAGATCACGGCGAAGACGGCGGAGGCGGCGGCGAAGGCCGATATCGCCACCAACGCCAAGGAGTCGTACGGCGGCAAGGCGTACGGCGCCATCACCTCGCACCAGCAGCTGAAGTCCGAGGCCGTCACCGTGGCGGGCCAGAAGGGCTACCTGGTGCGCTGGAAGGTGGTGACGAAGGAGGGCGACGACGGCTACGTCCAGTCGTTGGCCCTGCCCTCCCCGAACTCCGCCGACATGCTGGTTCTCGTACGGTCCGGCTTCGACGCCGGTGCCAAGGCGCCCGCGATCTCGGTGATGGACGACATCACGAAGGGCATCAAGGCGGCGTCCGGGACGGGTTCCGGACCGGGCCAGGGCGTCTAGGGCTTCTCGGCCGGACCGGTCCGGCCCGCGTGTCCCGGCGCCGCCGGAGCAGGGCACCCGCGGGCCGGTTCCGCTCCCGCCGGTGCCCGGTACCGGCCGGCGGCACTCTCGCCGCCGGCCGTCCGGCTCACGCCGCCGTGGAGCGGCCGTCCGGCCGCGGGAGTGTCACTTCACGCGGGAGGAGCGCGGCGGTACGGCGTTTCCGGATGCCAGCGGTGAGCGGGCCAGCTCGACGCAGCCCAGCGCGATCAGCGCGACGGCGACCAGTTCCGGCAGCAGCCACCAGCCGGTGCGCAGCTCCTCGCCGAACAGCGTCACCCCGTACAGAACGCTGATCAGCGCGTCGCCCAGGGTCAGCATCGGCTGGACTGCGACCAGGGTGCCGGCCTGCAGGGCGTTCTGGAGGAGGTACAGCGCGCCCACTCCGGCGGCGGCGGTGGCGTACAGCTGCCAAGAGGTCAGCAGCGCGGTCGGCCCGCCGTCGCCGAGCCGCCCCATGGCGTCCTTCATCAGCGCGGCGGTGAGCGAGTACCCGCACGCGGCGGCCAGTCCGAGCAGCGCGGCCCGGGGGTTGCCCCGGGTCTTCATCGCGCCGGTGATCAGGGCGGCTTCGAAGATCCCGGTCAGGATCAGCGCGGGGATCCAGGCCGTGCCCGCCACCGAGGTGCTGCCGCCGCCCGGCGCCGCCGACCCCATGCCGAGGGCCAGTCCGAAAGTCACGGCGGCCACGCCGTACCAGACCTTCCGGGGCACCCGGACCCGCATCACGAATCCGGCCAGCAACAGCGTCGCCGGCAGTTCGATGACGAAGATCGGCTGGACCACGGCGATCGGACCGGTGGCCAGCGCGACCGCCTGGCAGACCGCGGCGACGATCACCAGGCCGATGCCGGCCAGCCACACCCGCTGGCGCAGCAGATGGCCGATGAGCGAAAGACGCATCGCCTCCGTGTCGGGTACGACGAGAGCGGCCCGGCGCTGTAGGACGGAGGCGGCGCCGTTGCTGACTGCGGTCAGGATGGCGAACAGGACACTGATCACCGGTCCATGATGCGGGCGGACCGCGCCCGATCCCGGGTCCTGCCCTCCTGCGGTGCGGCGGCCGGAGGAACGGCGGGGCGGTGCGATTGCGGACCGCGGGTGTCCGCAACCGCACGTACCGTGCCGGTCATGGCCGAGCAGACGAACCCCGCCGCACCAGCCGCATCCGCCCGACCCCGCGTGCTCCCGCCCCGGGCGCTGGGCCGAGCCACCCTGGAGCGCCAACTGCTCCTGAGCCGGAGCCCGATGTCCGCGAAGGACGCGGTCGGCCATCTCGTGGGGCTCCAGGCGCAGAACACCAGGCCGCCGTACTACCAGCTCTTCGCCCGCCTCGCCGACTTCGACCCCGCCGAGCTCTCCACGCTGATGGAGTCCCGTGAGGTGGTGCGCATCGTCACCCTCCGGTCCACCATCCACACCCACACCGCCGACGACGCGCTCACCCTGCGCCCGCTCGTCCAGCCGGCGCGCGACCGGGAACTGAACATGTTCCGCCGGGGGCTCGTCGGCGTCGATCCGGACCGGCTCGCGGCGATCGGCAGAGAGCTCGTCGAGGAGCGGCCACGCACTCCGAAGGAACTCCGCGAGGCGCTGCTCGTCCAGTGGCCGGACGCCGACCCGCAGGCGCTGAGCGTGGCCGCCCGCTGCACGCTGCCGCTGGTCCAGGTGGTCCCGCGCGGGCTCTGGGGCCGGAGCGGACAGGTAGAGCTGACCACCGTCGAGCACTGGCTCGGCCGGCCGGCGCGACAGGCCGCCGCACCCGACGCGACCGTGCTGCGCTACCTCGGCGCATTCGGACCCGCCTCCGTGATGGACATGCAGCGGTGGGCCGGACTGACCCGGCTGGGGGAGGTGTTCGAACGACTGCGGCCGCGGCTGGTCACCTTCCGCGACGAGAACGGCGTCGAACTCTTCGACCTGCCCGACGCCCCGCGCCCCGATCCGGACACCCCCGCCCCGCCGCGTTTCCTGCCCGAGTTCGACAACGTGCTGCTCGGCCACGCGGACCGTACGCGCATCATCCCGCCGCGGTACCGGGGGCGGAACGGGAACGGAAACCAGGCGTACGGAACCGTGCTGGTCGACGGATTCCTCGCGGCTGTCTGGCGGTACGGGACGCCGGGTGGGAAGCCGCGCGAGGCGACGACCCTCACCGTGCAGGCACTCGGCCGGCTGAGCCGGGCCGAGCGCGACGCGGTCACGGAGGAGGGGATGGGCATGCTCGCGGCGATGCTTCCCGCGGACCCGTCCGCACACGAAGTCCGGTTCGCCCGCTTCGTCGACTTCGGTGAATGAGCGGACGCCTCGCCCGACGGGCCTACGGCAGCAGCCCCTCCTTCCGCGCCGCCACCACCGCCTCCAGCCGGGTGCGGGCCCCCAGTTTGCGCATGGCCGCGCGCAGATATCCCTTCACGGTCTCCGGCCGCAGCCCCAGCCGGTCCGCCACCACCGCGTTGGTCGCGCCCGTCGCCACGCAGCCGAGGACGTCGATCTCGCGGGGTGCCAGCTGCACCCCGCGGGAGCGCGGTACCCGCCGCCCGGACGCCGAGGCGAGCCGGCCGCACACCGAGAGAAGCTCCTCGCGCAGCGCCGGGTCGGCCACCTTCGGGAGCAGCGCACGCAGTTCGCGGTGGGCCTCGCGCACTTCCTCCCACGCGCCCGGGGCCTCCCCGGGGTCCGTCGTCCGGTCGCGGGTGACGGACAGGAGCTGCTGCACCTCGTCCTGCACGGCGAGCGCCTGCTCCACGTCCCGGGCGGCTGCGACCGCCGCGTCGAAGGTACGGTCCCCGAGGGCGAGCGGCTCACGCAGCGCCCCGTACAGCACCCCCCGCACCTTGCGGCGTACGACGACGGGCACCGCGACCACCGAGCGCAGCCCCTCCGCCGCGACGGCCGTGTCGTACTCGTGGCTGATGTGCCGCGACGACGGATAGTCGATCACCGCACAGGGCCGGGACAGGGCGATCGACTTGCCGCCGAGCCCGCTGCCCGCCGATATGACGAGTCCTCGCAGCGCCGCGGTGCGCGCCCCGTTGAGCTCCGCGATCCGGGCGTGGCGCGCGTCCGAGAGCAGTCCGCCGAACACCACGGGCAGCCCGCTCGTCCGCCGCAACCGCAGCAGCGCCGTCTGCATCTCGACCACATCCACCGGTTCCGGCACGCTGTCGCCTCTCTGCCCGGTCCGGGCGGGCCGATCGGCCTCGCCGCGGGTACCCCCCGTTCGGGGGTGGTGAGACCTGGGTCACTGTTTACATGATGTTAAGAGACCGGTCCGGTCCGCAATGAGGAGGGCACATGTCGGCAACCAGCGCGACGGAGACGTTCCGGGCCGCCCGGGACTTCCTGCTGCGGCATCGGGAGGACTACCGGGCGGCCTACGAGGGTTTCCGCTGGCCCCGGGCCGACCACTTCAACTGGGCGCTCGACTGGTTCGATGCCATCGCCGAGGACAACGACCGCACCGCCCTGCACATCGTGGAGGAGGACGGCCGGCGCACCGAGGTGTCCTTCGCCCGGATGTCCGCCCGCTCCGACCAGGTCGCGAACTGGCTGCGCGTCCAAGGGGTACGGGCCGGGGACCGGATCCTCGTCATGCTCGGCAACCAGGTCGAACTCTGGGAGACGGCGCTCGCCGCGATGAAGCTGCGTGCCGTCGTCATCCCCGCCACACCGCTCCTCGGCCCCGTCGACCTGCGCGACCGGGTGGCCCGCGGCCGGGTCCGGCATGTGATCGTGCGGGACGAGGACGCCGCCAAGTTCGACGAGGTGCCCGGTGACTACACCCGGATCGCCGTCGGCGAGGACGTGGCGGGCTGGCTGCCGTACACCGGCGCCGACGGGCAGCCGGAGACCTTCCGGGCGGACCGGGAGACCGACGCCGACGAGCCGCTGATGCTGTACTTCACCTCCGGCACGACCGCCAGCCCCAAGCTGGTCGAGCACACCCATGTCTCGTACCCCGTCGGCCACTTGTCGACGATGTACTGGATCGGGCTCAAGCCCGGGGACATCCACCTCAACATCTCGTCGCCCGGGTGGGCCAAGCACGCCTGGTCGAACCTGTTCGCGCCGTGGAGCGCAGAGGCGACGGTCTTCATCTTCAACTACACCCGGTTCGACGCGGGCCGGCTGATGGCGGAGATGGACCGCTCGGGCGTCACCAGCTTCTGCGCCCCGCCCACCGTCTGGCGGATGCTCATCCAGGCCGACCTCTCCCAGCTGCGAACCCCGCCGCGCGAGGTCGTCGCCGCGGGCGAACCGCTCAACCCCGAGGTCATCGAGACCGTCCGGCGCGAGTGGGGCGTCACCATCCGGGACGGCTTCGGGCAGACCGAGACGGCCGTCCAGGTCGCCAACACCCCGGGCCAGCTGCTGAAGTCCGGCTCCATGGGGCGGCCCAGCCCGGGCTTCAAGGTCGAGCTGCTCGACCCGGTCACCGGCGAGCCCGGTGCCTCCGAGGGCGAGATCGCCCTCGACCTGACGGACCGTCCGGTCGGCCTGATGACCGGCTACCACGGCGACCCGGACCGTACCGCCGAGGCGATGGCGGGCGGCTACTACCGCACCGGCGACATCGGTTCCCGGGACGAGGACGGCTACATCACCTATGTGGGGCGTGCCGACGACGTCTTCAAGGCATCCGACTACAAGATCTCGCCGTTCGAGCTGGAGAGCGCCCTGCTGGAGCACGAGGCGGTCGCCGAGGCGGCGGTCGTGCCCGCCCCCGACCCGCTCCGGCTCGCCGTCCCGAAGGCGTACGTCGTCCTCGCCGAGGGCTGGGAGCCCGGACCCGACACGGCGAAGGTGCTGTTCGCGCACTCGCGGGCGGTGCTGGCCCCGTACAAGCGGATCCGCCGGCTGGAGTTCGCCGAGCTGCCGAAGACCGTGTCCGGGAAGATCCGCCGGATCGAACTGCGTGAGCGCACGGCCGAGGGCATCGGAACCGAGTACGACGAGGGGGACCTGCGATGACCGGACGGACCGGACTGTCCTACGCACACGGCACCGGCACCACCGCCCTGCTCGGCGACACCATCGGACGCAATCTCGACCGGGCGATCGAGGCGTACCCGGAGCGCGAGGCACTCGTCGATGTCGCCTCGGGACGCCGTTGGACCTACGCCGAATTCGGCGCCGCGGTCGACGAGCTGGCGCGCGGACTGATGGGCTCCGGGGTGGCCGAGGGGGACCGCGTGGGCATCTGGGCGATCAACTGCCCCGAGTGGGTGCTCGTCCAGTACGCCACCGCCCGCATCGGCGCGATCATGGTCAACATCAACCCGGCCTACCGGGCGCACGAGCTGCAGTACGTGCTCGCCCAGGCCGGGATCTCGCTCCTGGTCTCCTCGCTCTCCCACCGGACCAGCGACTACCGTGCACTGGTCGGCCAGGTCCGGGCCGAGTGCCCCGCCCTGCGGTCCGTGCACTACATCGGCGATCCCTCCTGGGACGAGCTGACGGCGGCGGCCGGATCGGTGACCGGCGAGCAACTGGCCCACAGGGAAGCCGGGTTGTCCTGCGACGACCCGATCAACATCCAGTACACCTCGGGTACGACGGGCTTCCCCAAGGGAGCCACGCTCTCCCACCACAACATCCTCAACAACGGCTACTTCGTCGGGGAGATGGTTGCCTACACCGAGCAGGACCGGGTCTGTCTTCCCGTCCCGTTCTACCACTGCTTCGGCATGGTGATGGGCAACCTGGGGATCACCTCGCACGGCGCCTGCATCGTGATCCCGGCCCCCGCCTTCGAGCCCGCCGCCGTACTCGCCGCGGTCCAGCAGGAGCGCTGCACCTCGCTCTACGGTGTCCCCACCATGTTCATCGCGGAACTGAACCTCCCTGAATTCGCCTCGTACGACCTGTCCTCGCTGCGCACCGGGATCATGGCCGGGTCGCCCTGCCCGGTCGAGGTGATGAAGCGGGTCGTCGCCGAGATGCACATGGACGAGGTGTCCATCTGCTACGGCATGACGGAGACCTCCCCGGTCTCCACCCAGACCCGCCGCGAGGACGATCTGGAGCGCCGCACCGGCACGGTCGGCCGGGCCCTGCCGCACATCGAGGTGAAGGTGGTCGACCCCGTGACGGGCGTGACCCTGCCGCGAGGTGAGGCGGGCGAACTCCGCACCCGCGGCTACAGCGTGATGCTCGGCTACTGGGAGCAGCCCGAGCGCACCGCCGAGGTGATCGACGAGGGACGCTGGATGCACACCGGCGACCTCGCGGTGATGCGGGACGACGGTTACGTACAGATTGTCGGCCGGATCAAGGACATGATCATCCGTGGCGGCGAGAACGTGTACCCGCGGGAGATCGAGGAGTTCCTCTACGGCCACCCGAAGATCGCGGACGTGCAGGTGGTGGGGGTGCCGGACGAGAGGTACGGCGAGGAGATCCTGGCCTGTGTCATCCCCCGGGACCCCGCGGACCCGCCGACCCTGGACGAGGTGTCGGAGTACTGCCGGGAGCAGCTGGCGCACTACAAGGTGCCACGGCGGCTGCGGATCCTGGAGGCTTTCCCGATGACGGTCAGCGGGAAGGTCCGGAAGATCGAACTGCGCGAGAGCTACGGATAGGCCGAGTCGGGAAGGCGGTGCCCCCGCGCCGTCAGGCGGCTTCGATGACGTCGCCGGCGGCGCCACGGGTCGCCGCCGCCCACTCGATCAGCAGCACCTCGTAGGCGGCGGACTCCACGGAGGACCAGTCCTGTCCGGCTCGCGCGTCCACCAGGGCGCGGATCGCCTCGTTCGCCTCGACGGCGGACGTGTGCGTCGGCTGTACGGTGTCCAGCGGGTCGGAGGATGGTGCGTGTCGTGGGATTAAGGCCATGCGCACCACTCTAAGGCCGCCCACTGACAGAGACCGAACATTTGTGGGCCCAGGACCGAACGTGACCGATTGCACTCGCTGTTGCCGGCCGGTTCCACAGCGGAACCGGCCGGTCCGGCGGTGGGTCAGAGTTCGCGTCGCATGCAGACCCTCGGCCAGCGGTCGAGTCCGTGTTCCGCCTCCTCGGCCCTGATCTTCCTCAGTCCGTCGGTGAGTTCGGCCTCCGTGAGTGCGCGGAAGCCGAGCCGCGTGTAGTACGGCGCATTCCACGGGACATGGGAGAACGTCGTCAGGGTGAGGGCGGTCAGCCGTCCGTCGCCCGCCCAGTCGGCGAGGTGATCGATGAGTGTGCGTCCCACGCCCTGCCGGGCGGCGGACGGATGGACCGAGACCTGCTCCACATGGGCGGCGCCGTCGAGCGGGTCGGCGATCAGATATCCGACGGGACGGTCGTCGGAATCGGCGGCCACCCAGGCGCGGCCGCCCCTGCGGTAGTCGTCCAGCAGGCCGAGGGGTGGTGGGTCGTCGTCCGCGACGGCGGACATGCCGAGGGAGCGGAACGGTTCGCCGGCGGCGCGCTCGATGTCCTGGAGCTGCGGGAGATCGGAGCGGCGGGCGGGACGGATACGCATGCCTCAGTATGGCGTGGTCGGCCGGTGTGCGGTCAGGCTCCGGTGGAGAGCAGTTCGTCCGCCGGGCTGTTCACCGGCTGCGGGGTCCCGGTGAGGTCCATCACGAAGAGTGGGACACGGAGGCCGTCGGCGCGTGCTCCGGCATCCGGCGCGTACCCCGCCAGCGAGAACAGGACGCCGGTCACCGACGAGTTCAGGGCGTACAGCCAGAGGCACTCGACGTCGCGCCGGGCGGTCGGCCGGGTGGTCGAGTCGACCTGGGCGATCAGACCGGCGGCGCGCAGATCGATCCGGGACGAAGGACGCTCGGCCGACCGCACCACGTCGCGGTAGCCCAGCCAGGTCAGATACGCCGCGGCGGCGGTGACCGCGTCAGGTCCGGTACGGATTGTCGTCGGCCGGAACGGGGGGCGCGGGGCGGGCGCCGTGCGAGGCGACGGGATGTGGGACGGCAGGGTGCCACCCGGAGCCACCGGACGGACCGGGATCCGCAGCACCGTCCCGCAGGGACAGCACAGTTCCGGCTGCGGCCACTCGTCGTGGCGTCCGCAGGCGAGGCAGCGCACGGTCACCCAGTCGTCGTTCCAGGAGCGGTGCGTGACCGGCTGGGGCGGGGCGCCGGGCAGTAACGGCGGGGAGGTGGGGGAGCCGCACGGGCACGGATAGACCGGTGCGAGATATGGCTGATCCAGTCGGCAGGCCGGGCAGCGTACCGGCACGGACTCCACCATCGTCTCCCTCCGGTACCCCGTGCCGCGCCTCGGACCCGGCCGGCGGCACGGGAACACCCCGCGGCCCGACGCCGGAACGCGGTCCGGCCTCGCGCGGCGCTCCCCGTCGCACCCCGCGCCGGCTGCGCCCCGCGTCCCCATGCTCCACCAAGAGCCGGGCGTGGGGGAGCGACTTGGCGGAATCGCCGCACCACGCGTGCCCTGCGGGGCAGCTCCGGCGCCCGCCCTTGACGGCCGTCGGACCAGCTCCTACATTGCTTCCGTATAGTAGAAATGAGATTCCACGATACGGAATCGGCGCTCTCAGGTGGCGCGACGGAGCCCGACTCCACCAGGCGAGCAGGAGTAATCGATGCCTCGAATGACCGCTGCCCGAGCGGCAGTTGAGATCCTCAAGCGGGAAGGCGTCACCCACGCGTTCGGCGTGCCGGGCGCGGCGATCAACCCCTTCTACGCGGCGCTCAGGGCGGGCGGTGGCATCGACCACACGCTTGCCCGCCATGTCGAGGGCGCCTCCCACATGGCGGAGGGCTACACCCGGAGCGAAGCCGGGAACATCGGTGTCTGCATCGGTACGTCGGGACCGGCCGGGACCGACATGATCACCGGGCTGTACTCGGCCGCCGCCGACTCCGTCCCGATCCTCTGCATCACCGGCCAGGCACCGGTGGCCAAGCTCCACAAGGAGGACTTCCAGGCCGTCGACATCGCCTCGATCGCCAGGCCGGTGACGAAGGCCGCGACGACCGTCCTGGAGGCCGCACAGGTGCCGGGCGTCTTTCAGGAGGCCTTCCACCTGATGCGTTCGGGCCGTCCGGGGCCGGTTCTGATCGACCTGCCGATCGACGTCCAGCTCACCGAGATCGAGTTCGATCCGGAGACGTACCAGCCGCTGCCCGTCTACAAGCCGGCCGCGTCCCGCGCCCAGATCGAGAAGGCGACCGCTCTCCTGCTCGCCTCCGAACGCCCTGTGATCGTCGCCGGCGGCGGCGTCATCAACGCCGACGCCTGCGACCTCCTCGTCGAATTCGCCGAGTTGACCGGAACGCCGGTCGTCCCGACCTTGATGGGCTGGGGCATCCTCGCCGACGACCACGGTCTGAACGCGGGCATGGTCGGACTGCAGACCTCGCACCGCTACGGCAACGCCAACTTCCTGGAGTCCGATTTCGTCCTCGGCATCGGCAACCGCTGGGCCAACCGGCACACCGGCGACCTCGCCGTGTACACCGAGGGCCGCACATTCGTCCACGTCGACATCGAGCCCACCCAGCTCGGCAGGATCTTCGCGCCTGACCTCGGCATCGCCTCCGACGCCAAGGCCGCGCTGGAGCTCTTCGTCGAGGTGGCGAAGGAGCTCAAGGCCGTGGGCGGGCTCCCGGACCGCAGCGCGTGGGCCGCCGCCACCCAGGAGCGCAGGGCCAGGCTGCAGCGCCGTACCCACTTCGACCAGGTCCCGATGAAGCCGCAGCGGGTCTACGAGGAGATGAACCGCGCCTTCGGACCCGAGACCCGCTACGTCACCACCATCGGCCTCTCCCAGATCGCCGGCGCGCAACTCCTGCACGTCCACCGGCCGCGCCACTGGATCAACTGCGGCCAGGCCGGGCCGCTCGGCTGGACGATCCCGGCCGCGCTTGGCGTCGCCACCGCAGACCCCGACGGCCAGGTCGTCGCGCTCTCCGGCGACTACGACTTCCAGTTCATGCTGGAGGAGCTGGCGGTCGGCGCACAGCACCACATCCCGTACGTCCATGTCCTGGTGAACAACTCCTATCTGGGGCTGATCCGCCAGGCGCAGCGCAGCTTCGACATCGACTTCCAGGTCAACCTGGAGTTCGAGAACATCAACTCCCCGGAGCTGGGCGGCTACGGCGTCGACCACGTCAAGGTCGTCGAGGGGCTGGGCTGCAAGGCGATCAGGGTCACCGAGCCCGACCGGCTGCTGCCCGCGTTCGAGGAGGCCAAGAAGCTGGCTGCCCGGTTCCGGGTCCCGGTGGTCGTCGAGGCGATCCTGGAGCGCGTCACGAACATCTCGATGGGCGCCGCCGGCATCGACGCCGTCAACGAGTGGGAGGACGTCGTCACCGAACCGGGTCACGCCCCGACCGCGGTCCGCCCTTTCGTGGCGAGCTGACGACTCACCCGCCGGTGCCGTTCGCGGGGCGGACCGCCGGACCCCGGTGATCCGTCCCGCACACCGGTCCCGGCGCGGCCGGCGAGGCCAATTCCCCCTACTCGTAGTACTTCAGAGCTATCTGGAAGGTGACCCCCACGGGTTGACGCCGGCCACGGGGTCCGGTCCCTAGCTTCTGTACCGGAAGAACCACGGACATCCGGTACGGAAGGACCATTCCCATGGCGCCCCGCCCGCCCAGCAGGCTCCCGCTCGCGGGACGCACCCCCACCAGCCGTGCGCGCGGTGCCCGCACGCTGCTCGCCGCCCTCGTGATCGCCGCGGTCGCCGTACCCGTGTCGGGTGCGGCCCGGCCCACGGCGGTCCCGGCGCCGGCCCCCGCCGCCCTCGCCCCGCTGCGCGCAGCGACCCCCGAGGCATTGGCCCGGCGCTACGCGGCCAACCGAGGATCCATCCTGGCGGCCGAACGCATGGCCACCGGCCACGGCGACCGGAAGCGGGCCGCCGCCCTGCGCGCCTTCGCCGATCCCGCACGCCACTTCCTCTCCTTCGACGGGCGCGACGGCGGCCGCGGCGCGGAGGTCTTCGGTGATCTGTTAAATCGTCCGGCGGATCGACGCCGCCACACCGCATGACCGGGACCGCGCCGTAGACGCGCTGCGCGCCCTCGCCATCCTCGGCGTGGTGCTCGGGCACTGGCTGGTCACCGCGCTGATCGCCGACACAGGATCCGTGCGCGCCGCAAGCCCCCTCCAGCACATGCCCGAACTGGTGCCGGTCTCCTGGCTGTTCCAGACTCTTGCGGTCTTCTTCCTGGTGGGCGGGGAGATGGGAGCGAGGAGCTACGCCGCGGCCCGTGCCCGCGGCGTCACGTACGGGCAGTGGACCGGCGCGCGGACGAGCCGGCTGTTCCGGCCGGTGGCCGCCCTGCTGGTCGTGTGGACCGTGATCGCGGGGGTGCTGCTCGCCTCCGGAGTGGGTATCGGGACCGTGCACGCGCTGCTCAAACTGGTGCTGTCGCCGCTCTGGTTCCTGCTGGTCCTCACGGCACTCACCGCGGCGACCCCGCTCGTCGCGAGACTCCATCCGCTGTGGCCGCTCGCCGTCGTGGTGCATGTCGATCTGATCAGGTTCGGGCTGGGCGGCCCGGCCTGCCTCGGCTGGATCAACGTGGCGGCCGGCTGGCTGGTCCCGTACTGCCTGGGTGCGACCTGGGCCCGCGGCGGTCTGCGGAGCCGGGCGACCGGATGGGCGGTGCTGCTGACGGGCGCCGCGGCCACCGCCGGACTCGTCCTGTGGGCCGGATACCCGGCGTCCATGGTCGGGGTGCCCGGCAGCCGCATCTCCAACCTCGACCCGCCCACGCTCGCGGCCGTCACCTTCGGTCTCGCCCAGTGCGGCGCGGCCCGGCTGCTGCTCGGCCCGCTCCGGAGAATTCTGCGGCGCCCGGCCGCCTGGGCGGCGGTGGCGCTGGTCAACCTCTCCGCGATGACGGTGTTCCTCTGGCATCAGACCGCGATGATGGCGGTCACCGCCCTCGGTCTTCTCGCGGGCGAGGCGCTGCCGGGACTGCACACCGTCCCCGGTGACCCGCAGTGGGTGCTGGCACGGCTGGCCTGGCTGCCCGCGTTCGCCGTGGCGCTGCTGGTGTGCTGGGCCGCGTTCCGCAAGTACGAGGAGGGCCGGCCGCGAAGGAGCGGCCGGGTCGTCCGCGCGAGCCGTCCCGACAGGGCGCCCGTGGTCCGCCGTGCCTGAGGGCTGTCCCGTGATCCGCGGTGTACCGGCGCACGGCGCCGGATGCGGTGCGTCGCAGGGCCGAAGGATCCCGCCGCGCCGGGCTTGTGCGGGCGTTGCGGCAACGCGGCCGGGCGCCGTGGCGGTCGTCGTGCACCTGCCAGGAGTGACTGAACAGCCCATAAGGTGGGCCGGACGAAGTGGGGGGGCGATGGGGGACATGGAGCGACTGAGGACCGCCCTGCGCAGGGCGCCACGGGTGCTGTTCGAGGATCTGACCGCGGCCGCCGACCCGATGCCGCCCATGGGGCAGCCCGGTTGGCCGGTCTGGCGGCCGGTGTACGGAATGCTCCTCGTCATCTGCGCGACCCTCCTGACCGTGCTGCGCGTGAACGAACTGAGCCGGACCGCCGGTGGCCCGGTCCCCTCGTACGTGGTCGTGCTCGGCTTCTGCCAGGGGGTGGCGCTCGTCGCCGGGATGTTCCGCCCGGTGTCGGCCTGGTGGGCGTCGACCGTCCTGATGGTCGCCACCGTGCTGCTCGGCGAGCCGGGTACGGCGCAGGGACCCCTGTTCCCCTGGGGTGTCATCGGGCTCGCGCTGCAGAGCGGCGCGCTCTTCCTGCTGGCGCTGCGCGTCCGGCCCCGGCGCGCGGCCGGGGCACTGGCGATCACCGTGCTCGCCATGCAGGCCTGCACGTTCCTCGCCACCCTGCCGCACCACTACCTCGTCGACCGGACCGCACCGGTCCTGATCGCCGCCGCGCTGCTCGGAGCCGTGCTGCGCGGACTGCGGATGGCCCGCACCCAGCTCGTCGAGCAGGAGGAACTCACCGCCGGGGAGCGGGCGCGGCGCACCCTGCTGGAGGAGCGCAACCGGATCGCCCGCGAACTCCACGACGTCGTCGCCCACCACATGTCGGTGATCTCCATCCAGGCGCAGGTCGCACCCCACCTGGTCGAGAACCCGTCCGACGAGCTCCGGGAGAACCTCGCGGGCATCCGGCGCAGTGCCGTCGAGGCACTCACCGAACTGCGGCACGTGCTCGGCGTACTGCGTTCCGAGGACGCCCTGTCGCACGGCGCGGGGCACCGTCCGCAGCCCACCCTGGACCGGCTGGACGAACTGGTCGACACGGTGCGCGCCACCGGGCTCGCGGTGAGCACCGCCACCGTCGGTGCGCGGCGTCCACTGCCGCCGGGCGTGGAGCTGTCGGCCTTCCGTATCGTCCAGGAGGCACTCAGCAACGCCATGCGGCACGCCCCCGGCGCCGAGGTGCGGGTGGAGACCGGTTACGCAGCGGCCGGACTGACCGTCAGAATCACCAACACCGCACCGCACGGATCAGCCCCGGTCCCGTCCACCCTCGGGCACGGGTTGTTGGGCATGCGCGAACGCACTGCCATGCTCGGTGGTGAACTGGCCACCGGGCCCACCCCGGACGGCGGCTACGAGGTGACGGCCGTCCTCCCGGTACACGGCCACGGCCCGGCCGCCGACCCTGTTGAGGACGCCACGTGACGACCATCCGCGTACTGATAGCCGACGACCAGGTGATGGTCCGTCAGGGCTTCACGGTACTGCTCGACGCCGAACCGGACATCGAGGTCGTCGGCCAGGCGGTGGACGGACTGGACGCCGTCACCCAGGTCGCCGAACTCGGCCCGGACGTCGTCCTGATGGATGTCCGGATGCCGCAGCTCGACGGCATCGAGGCGACCCGCCGCGTCACGTCGCCGTTCGGCGCGCAGGTCAAGGTGCTCATCCTCACCACCTTCGACCTCGACGAGTACGTGTACGAGGCGTTGCGCGCCGGCGCCTCCGGCTTCCTGCTCAAGGACGCGTCGGCCGAGGAACTGGCGCAGGCGGTACGGGTGGTGGCAGCCGGTGACGCCCTGCTCGCCCCGAGCGTCACCAAGCGGCTGATCGCCGAGTTCTCCCGTGTGACCGCCGCGCCCAGGGCGCCGCTCAAGGAGCGCGTGGGTGTTCTGACGGAGCGTGAGACCGAAGTTCTGTCCCTCGTCGCGCAGGGCCTGTCGAACGCGGAGATCGCCCGGTTGCTGGTGGTGGCGGAGCAGACCGCGAAGACCCATGTGAGCCGCATCCTGGCCAAACTGGGGGTGCGCGACCGGACCCAGGCGGCGGTCTTCGCGTACGAGACGGGCCTGGTCCGCCCGGGCGGCTGCTGAGCCGCACGCGGGTGCACGGAGCCGGGCCTCCGCACGCGCGGGACGGACGGAGTACGGGGCCGTCCGCACCTCCGCGCCCTACGCGGGAGTGGTGACCGCCCGGCGGCGAGTGGTGCTGCGTCCGTGTCCTTCGCGCCACCGGGCGGAGTCGTCGCCGGTCCGGTTCCCGGGACCGCGGCGGCGGGCGACGGACAGTCGGGCCGCCCTCTCTCAGGCGGAGAGCGGTCGCCGGCTGCCTTCACCACCGCACTGGCTCGCGCGCCGCCGCGGTGCTCGGTCTCGTCCGTCCCGCCGGGCACTCCCTCAGGGCCGACGGGGCGGACGGCGCAAGGAGTCTGACAACTCGTCACACTCCTGCGCGGTCCTGGTGGCCGACGTCCTTCGTCCGGACCGGGCCGGGACGGTGTGCCCCGGTGGCTGCTCCGGCCGGCTCCGGCCCGATCGAACGGAAGACCCTAGTCCTCGCGCAGTTCGCGGACCGCTTCTTCGACGCGCCTGCCGTACTCGGCGTCGGCGGCGCGGAAGTGGGTGAGGTTCTTCTCGATCACGTCGTCGCGGGTGACCTGGGAGAGGCCGCCGGCGATGTTGGCGACCAGGCGGCCCTTCTCGTCCTCGGACATCAGCCGGTAGAGCTCGCCCGCCTGGAAGAAGTCGTCGTCCTTGGTATGGGCGGGTGTCGCGTGGGTGCCGGTCCAGCCGTGGACCGCGAGCGGCGCGGAGAGCGCCGCGTCGGTCTGGGCCGGACCCGCGTACGAGTTGGGCTCGTAGTTCCTGTCGTGGCGAGCACCGTTGCGGGTCGCGTGCAGACCGTCGCGGCCGTAGTTGTCGACGACGGCGGTCCGCGGCGCGTTGACCGGGAGCCGGGTGTGGTTGACGCCGAGACGGTAGCGCTGCGCGTCGGCGTAGGCGAACAGCCGGCCCTGGAGCATCTTGTCCGGGGACGGGCCGATGCCGGGCACGAAGTTGTTCGGGGAGAACGCGGCCTGCTCGACCTCGGCGAACACATTGTCCGGGTTGCGGTCCAGGACCAGTCGGCCCACCCGTTGCAGCGGGTGGTCGCCGTGCGGCCAGACCTTGGTGAGGTCGAACGGGTTGAAGCGGTGGTCCGCGGCTTCGGCGGCCGGCATCACCTGCACATACAGCGTCCAGGACGGTTTCACGCCCCGCTCGATGGCCTGCAGCAGGTCCGTCTGGTGCGAGCTGGCGTCCCTGCCCACGAGTTCCGCGGCCTGTTCGCCGGAGAGCGAGCGCACACCCTGGTTGGTCTTGAAGTGGTACTTGACGAAGAAGGCCTCGCCCTCGGCGTTCGTCCACTGGTAGGTGTGCGAGCCGTAGCCGTTCATGTGCCGGTACGACGCGGGGATGCCGCGATCACCCATCAGCCAGGTCACCTGGTGGGTCGCCTCGGGGGAGTGCGCCCAGAAGTCCCAGACGTTGTCCGGCTCCTGGCGGCCCGTGAAGGGGTCGCGCTTCTGCGAGTGGATGAAGTCGGGGAACTTGACCGGGTCCTTGATGAAGAAGACCGGAGTGTTGTTGCCGACCAGATCGTAATTGCCCTCGTCCGTATAGAACTTGAGGGCAAAACCGCGCGGGTCGCGTACGGCGTCGGCGCCGCCGAGGGAATCGGCGACCGTCGAGAACCGGATGAACGTCTCGGTGCGCCTGCCGACGGCGGAGAGGAAGTCGGCGCGGGTGAATCCGGTGACGTCGTCGGTCACTTCGAAGTAGCCGTACGCACCTGAGCCGCGGGCGTGGACCACCCGCTCCGGGATGCGTTCACGGTTGAAGCGCGCGAGCTTCTCCAGCAGGTGCTGGTCCTGGAGGAGGAGCGGGCCACCGGCACCGGCGGTGGCGGAGTTCTGGTTGTCGGCGACCGGGGCGCCTGACTCGGTCGTAAGCACACGCTGCGTCATGGTGTCGGGGCAACCTTCCGTACGGGAGCTGCTGAACTGCGACGCCCTGGGGGCTCCAGGAGCGTAAGTACGCCCCGAACCCAACGTCAACAGTTTGTTGAAATCGAGGGAGGGGTGTTCCGGATGGCGTCGGCGCCTGGGCGCGACAGGACAGGTGTCGGCGTCGGCGCCATCCGGAAGTCCGCGCGGCCGTTGTCCCCGGAGGGAGCGGCCGGTGCGTCCGGGCCGCGCCCCGTGCGGGCCCGCCCGGGGCGGGTCATGCCTGCGCGGGCCGGTCGGAGAGGCGCTCGACCGAGCGCAGCAGCGCCGAGTGGTCCAGGCCGCCGTCGCCCTGGGCGCGCAACGAGCCGACGAGCTGGGCGACCACGGCGCCGACGGGCAGTGCGGCGCCGACGTTGCGGGCGGCGTCCGTGACGATGCCCATGTCCTTGTGGTGCAGGTCGATCCGGAAGCCCGGTGTGAAGTCCCGCGTCAGGAAGTTGTCCTTCTTGCGTGTCAGTACGGTCGAGCCGGCCAGCCCGCCGTTCAGGACGTCGAGCGCGGCCGCGAGATCGACCCCGGACTTCTCCAGGAAGACGACAGCCTCGGCGCAGGCCTGGATGTTGACCGCGACGATCAGCTGGTTGGCGGCCTTCACCGTCTGGCCGGAGCCGTGCGGACCGCAGAGCACGACCGTCGTGCCCAGCGCGTCGAGCACCGGCCTGGCGGCGTCGAAGTCGGCCCGCTCGCCGCCGACCATGATCGAGAGCACCGCCTCGATCGCCCCGGCCTCGCCGCCGGAGACCGGGGCGTCCAGCACGCGGATGCCCTTCTCCTCCGCGTTCTTCGCGAGGTCGACGGAGGTCCGGGGGGTGATGGAGGACATGTCGATCAGCAGGGCGCCGCGCCGCGCGTTCTCGAGGATGCCCCCGGGGCCGTAGGCGACGGCCTCCACCTGCGGGGAGGCGGGCACCATCGTGATGATGACGTCCGCGTCCGCGACGGCCTCGGCGATCGAGTCCGCGCCCGTGCCGCCGGCCGCGACCAGCCGGTCGATCTTGTCCTGTTCCAGAGTGTGGCCGGTGACGTCGTAACCGGCCTTGATCAGGTTCTCGGACATGGGCGAGCCCATGATGCCGAGCCCGATCCACGCAACCTTGGGGAGGTTGTTGCTCATGAGGATGCCTTCCGGTGAACATGCGTACGGGGGTGGGGCCGGCGCCCTCAGCAGGCCGCCCGGGACGCGGCCGGGAGCCACTCGAAGGACTCGGCGCTCGGCCGGTCGCCCGGCTTGTACTCCAGGCCGACCCAGCCGTCGTATCCGGCCTTCGTCAACGCGCCGAGGAGTTGCTCCAGCGGGAGCGAACCGGTGCCCGGCGCGCCGCGTCCCGGGTTGTCGGCGATCTGGACGTGACCGGTCCGGTCGGCGTGGTCGGTGATGACCCGGCCGAGGTCCTCCCCGTTCATCGACAGGTGGTAAAGGTCCAGCAGGAACTTCGCGTTGCCGAGGCCCGTCGCGGCATTGACCCGGTCGACGACCTCGATCCCGGCCGGTGCGCTCAGCAGCGGGTAATCCGGCGACTCGGGCCCGTTCAGGGTCTCGATCAGCAGGACGGCCCCGATCCGGTCGGCCGCGCGGGCGGCCAGGGTCAGGTTCTCCAGGGCGAGTTCGTCCTGCGCCGCCGGGTCCACGCCCTCGACGCGGTTGCCGTAGAGCGCGTTGAGCGCCCCGCAGCCGACCGAGGCGGCGAAGGCGGTCGCCACCTCGACATTGGCGCGGAAGCGGTCGGACTGCGCGCCGGGCACGGAGAGTGCGCCGCGGTCGGGGCCTGGCAGCCGGCCGGCGTAGAAGTTCAGCCCCACCAGCTGCGTACCGGCGTCGTCGAGCGCCTTCTTGAGGGCATCGAGATCCGCCTGCGGCGGTGTGGGGTTCTCGGGCCACGGCCACCACAGCTCGACCGCCGTGAAGCCGGCCGCGGCGGCTGCCGCCGGTCGCTCCAGGAGCGGGAGTTCGGTGAAGAGGATCGAAAGGTTCACATCGAAGCGCTGGTCCTGCCCAGTCTTCTCTGCAGGGAGAGCGGCCATGAGATGCGGCGCTCCTTCCGTATTGCGGAAGTTGATTTCTGCTCAACGGAAGAGTGCCTGCGAGGTGGGGAGAGTGTCAAGGGTGAGTCCGCGATTCGGGGCCGGTCATGGGCCCGGCGCGCGGAGCGGCGCCTGCACGCCACCGTTGTGCAGGATGCAATGGCCGGTGCGCATCTTGCGGCGGTGGCCGGGGAAGGTCACTGTGGCTGACGTCCGACGCAGTCGATCCCCGAGGTGCCCCGTATGACCGCCCCCACCAGCCGCCGCACCCTTCTCGGAACACTCCTGGCGGGCGCCGCGCTCGCCGCCGCGCCCGCCCCGCCCGCGACGGACCGGCCCGGGAGCCGGCGGGGCGCCCCCACCGCCCCCACCGCCCGCGCGGGCCGGACCGGGACGCTCCTCCTGGGGACGTACACCTCGTCCGACGGAGGGGGCACGGGGATCGGTGCGGCCGGGTACGACCCCTCGACCGGGACGATCACCGGACGAGCCACCGTGACCGGCGTCGACAACCCCTCGTACCTCGCCGAGCACCCCTCCGGCGCCACGGTCTACGCCGTGGACGAGCAGGAACAGGGCGGTGTGACGGCCGTGGCGGTCGGGCCGGACGGGACCTTCCGGGTGCTCGGCACCCGCTCCACCGGCGGCGCCGGGCCCTGCCACCTCTCGGTCCACCCGTCCGGGCGATGGCTGCTGAGCGCCAACTACACCTCGGGCAGCGTCGCCGTGCACCCGATCGCCGCCGACGGCTCACTGGGGGAGCGCAGCGACCTGGTCGCCCACACCGAGCCGGCGCCCGGCCCCGGCCAGGACGGTCCGCACGCCCACCAGATCGTCACCACCCCCGACGGCGGTCACGTGCTCGCCGTCGACCTGGGCAACGACACCGTGTACACGTACCGCCTCGACCTGGACCGCGGGACGCTCCACGAGGTCGCGCGGGCCACGTTGCGGCCGGGGGCCGGACCGCGCCACCTCACCTTCCATCCGGGCGGCCGCTCGGCCTACCTCGCCTGCGAGGTGGACAACACCGTGGTCGTCTGCGGTTACGACCCCGCCACCGGTGTCCTGACCCCTGGTGACCCGCAGTCCACCGGGACCGGACCGGGCACCAGCTACCCCGCCCAGTTCCTGGTCACCGCCGACGGGCGTTTCGCCTACCTCGCCAACCGCGGGCACAACAGCCTGACCCGCTACGCCGTCGAGGACGGCGGGGCGGCGCTGCGGCTGATCGACACGGTCCCGGTGGGCGGCGACTTCCCCCGGCAGATCGCCTTCTCGCCCGACGGCGCCCTGCTCTTCGCCGCCAACCAGCGGTCCGGAACCGTGACGGTCTTCGAGGTGGACCGGGCCGGCGGGGGGCTGCGCCGCACCGGTTCCCCGTTCGCCGCCCCGGTGGCCGTCTGTGTGCTGCCGCTCGCGCCCCGGCACGGGTAGCGGTCCGTTAGGGTCGGGGCCGAGCCGCGGGCCCCCGGGTGCGGCGAGCACATGAGGGAGGCACAGTGCGCTTGAGAGTGGAGTTCACCACCGAGCCATTCGATCTCGACGAGGCGCCCGCTCACGCGGTGGTGGCCCGCGAGGTGGTCCAGTCGGCCGAGCTGGACGCCGTGGACGTCGGCCCGTTCGGCAATACGGCGGAGGGCGGCGCCGACGCGGTGCTCACCGTGGTGGACTCGCTGCTGCGCAGGACCCTGGCGTCGGGTGCCACCCGGGTGTCGCTCCAGGTCAACGTCATCGGGGAGGGCGCGAAGTGACCGCGCCCGCCGACCACCCGCTCGTCGCGGCGGTCAAGCCGCTCGTCGACGCCATGGGCGCCGAGCTGGTCGGCCCCGACCAGGCGCAGGCCGACGACGTGGTGCTGGCCTGGGAGGGCGAGGATGTCATAGCCGTCCGGCTCCCGCAGCTCTCGGACTCGCTCGACCACATCCTGGCCGCGATGGAGCGGCGGCACGGCATGCCGCTGGCCGAGCTGGACCGCAAGGCCAAGCAGTCGGTCGTACGGACCCTGGAGGCGCGGGGTGCCTTCTCGGTACGCCATGGCGTGGAGACGGTGGCGGGGGCCCTGGGGGTCAGCCGTTTCACCGTTTACAACTACCTGAACCGCGAAAACGCCGCCAAAGGTGAGTAGTTGAGCGAACGCCTCGGAAGTGCGTGGAAGGCCGTCGTCCGGATCATCTGGGCGACGGCCTTTTACGTTCGCGTTATTTCAACAAAGTGTTGACGTGGTGTTGTGGAAGGCGTTAGCTGTCCGCAGCCCGACCAACGCACAGCGAAAGAAGCCACGGAGGCTCCCGTGACTGTGAGCTCGACGCCGGGTCTCGCCCGGTTCAACGCCCTGGCGGACGACGAGGCCACCACCGTGCTGCACGAGGTGTGTGCCGGTACGGCATGGGGACGAGCGATCCTCTCCCGGCGCCCGTACGCCACCGTCGAAGCCCTTCTCTCCGCCGGTGACGCCGCCACGGCGGCGCTGACCGGTGAGGATCTGGCCGAAGCGATGGCCGGGCACCCCCCGATCGGCCGCCCGGTCCCCGGGGACCCCGCCTCGTCGCGCGAACAGCGCGGGATGGCCGGCGCCACCGAGGAGCTCAGGGCCGAGATGCTCGAACTGAACCTGGCCTACCAGGAGCGGTTCGGACATGTCTTCCTGATCTGCGCCACCGGCGCCACCGGTGAGCAGATGTGCGACGCGGTGAAGTCCCGGATCGGGAACTCGCCCGAGCACGAGCGCGAGATCGCGCGCACCGAGCTGGGCAGGATCAACCGTATCCGGCTGACCCGTCTCGTAACCGAAGGAGAGTGACGGTCTTGAGCACCGACACCACCGCATCGGTGTCCACGCACATCCTGGACACCAGCATCGGCCGCCCCGCCGCAGCCGTCACCGTCTCACTCGCCGCCCGCAGCGGCGGCGACGCCCAGTGGGTGGTGCTCGGCGGTTCCGCGACCGACGCGGACGGTCGGTGCAAGGACCTGCCGGCGCTGCCGGCGGGCACCACCCGGGTACGTCTCGAATTCGGGACCGAGGCGTACTTCACGCAGGAGCACCGTTCCGACAGGCAAGCCGAGGCGCAGCAGGACGCCCCCCGCGCAAGGGACAGCGGTGTGTTCTTCCCGGAAGTGGCGATCACCTTCGCCGTCGTACCGGGCGAGCACTATCACGTACCGCTGCTGCTCAACCCGTTCGGCTACTCCGTTTACCGAGGGAGCTAGCACCGACATGCCCACGATTCTCGGCCAGAACCAGTACGGCAAAGCAGAGAACCGCGTCGTCAGGATCACGCGGGACGGCGACACCCACCACATCAAGGACCTGAACGTCTCGGTCGCCCTCTCCGGCGACATGGACGACGTCCACTACTCCGGCGCCAACACCAATGTCCTGCCGACCGACACCACCAAGAACACGGTGTACGCGTTCGCCAAGGAGCACGGCATCGAGTCCGCCGAACAGTTCGGCATCCACCTCGCCCGTCACTTCGTGACCTCGCAGGAGCCGATCAGGACCGCGCGGATCAGGATCGAGGAGTACGCCTGGGAGCGCATCGCCACATCCGACGGCAACTCGCGGTTCATCGGGGCCGACGAGGTGCGGCACTCGTTCGTCCGCAAGGGCCAGGAGACGCGCACTACCCAGGTCACCTTCGACGGCGAGAACTGGCAGATCATCTCCGGCCTCAAGGACCTCGTGGTGATGAACTCCACCAACTCCGAGTTCTGGGGCTACGTCAAGGACAAGTACACGACGCTCAAGGAGGCGTACGACCGCATCCTGGCGACCGAGGTGTCCGCCAGGTGGCGCTACAACTGGACCAGCGACGACGCGCCCATGCCGAACTGGGAGAAGTCCTACGAGCAGACGCGCAAGCACCTGCTCCAGGCCTTCGCCGAGACGTACTCCCTCTCCCTGCAGCAGACCCTCTACCAGATGGGTTCACGCATCATCAACAGCCGCAGCGAGGTGGACGAGATCCGTTTCTCGCTGCCGAACAAGCACCACTTCCTGGTGGACCTGGAGCCGTTCGGCCTCAAGAACGACACCGCCGACGGCGCTGTCTACTTCGCGGCCGACCGCCCGTACGGACTGATCGAGGCCACCGTGCTGCGCGACGGCATCGAGCCGCAGATCCCGGTCGACATGACCAACCTCTGACGCGGCGCCGGCCGGTCCCCGCCCGCCGGCGGGTGGGGACCGGCCGCCCCGGAGGGAAGTGTTCCTCCATCATCTCGGCACCCGCGGCCGCACGGCCGCGGCACTCGAACCTCCCAGGGTCCTGCCGTGCCCACCCCACCGCAGCGAGAAGAAGGAAGTGCCATGGCAGCCCCTGATCGTGTGGAACGCGTCGTCATCGAGAACTGTGCGATCGCGACCGTCGACGCCCACGACACCGAGTACGCCTCGGGCCATGTCGTCGTCGCGGGCAACCGGATCGAACGCGTGGGAGCCGGCCGGGCCCCCGAGGGCCTGGAAAACGTCGTACGCCGCATCGACGGCACCGGGCATCTGGCCACCCCCGGCCTCGTCAACACCCACCACCACTTCTACCAGTGGATCACCCGGGGACTGGCGACCGACCACAACCTCTTCGACTGGCTGGTCGCGCTCTACCCGACCTGGGCGCGCATCGACGAGCCGATGGTCCGTGCCGCGGCCCAGGGCTCACTCGCGATGATGGCCCGCGGCGGCGTCACCACCGCCATGGACCACCACTACGTCTACCCGCAGGGCTCCGGCGATCTCTCCGGCGCCATCATCGGGGCGGCCCGCGACATGGGCGTACGGTTCACACTGGCCCGCGGCTCCATGGACCGCAGCCAGAAGGACGGCGGACTGCCGCCGGACTTCGCCGTCGAGACGCTCGACGACGCGCTCGCCGCCACCGAAGCGGCCATCGACGCCCACCACGACGCCTCGTTCGACTCGATGACGCAGATCGCCGTCGCGCCCTGCTCGCCGTTCTCCATCTCCACCGAACTGCTGCGCCAGGGAGCCGAGCTGGCCCGTCGGCGCGGGGTCCGGATGCACACCCACGGGTCGGAGACCGTGGAGGAGGAGAAGTTCTGCCACGAGCTGTTCGGAATGGGTCCCACCGACTACTTCGAGTCGACGGGATGGCTCGGCGACGACGTGTGGATGGCGCACTGCGTCCACATGAACGACTCCGACATCGCCGCGTTCGCCCGCACCGGCACCGGGGTCGCGCACTGCCCGTCCTCCAACGCCCGCCTTGCGGCAGGCATCGCCCGGGTCCCCGACATGCTCGCCGCGGGTGTTCCCGTCGGGCTCGGTGTCGACGGGACCGCCTCCAACGAGTCGGGTGAACTCCACACCGAACTGCGCAACGCCCTCCTCATCAACCGCCTCGGCGCCCACCGCGAACGCGCTCTGAACGCCCGTCAGGCGTTGCGGCTGGGTACGTACGGCGGGGCCCAGGTCCTCGGCCGAGCCGGCCAGATCGGCTCCCTGGAGGCAGGAAAACTCGCCGACCTGGTGCTCTGGAAACTGGACACCCTCGCCCACGCCTCCATCGCCGACCCGGTCACCGCGCTGGTCTTCGGCGCCGCGGCGCCCGTCACCCTCTCCCTCGTCGACGGCAGACCGGTCGTCGAGGGCAACCACCTGACGACGGTGGACGAGGAAGCCGTCGCCCGCGCCACCCGCGACGAGGCACGCCGCCTCGCGCAGATCGCCGCCGGGGCCTGACGGCTCCGGGGCCATCCCGAGAACGGCCGGCCGGAGGGGGACGGCCCTCGGCCGGCCGCCGCGGACCCGAGCGGGGTCCGTGGCAGCCGGTCCGGCGCGCGCGTGAGCGCCCGCCGGACCGGTGTCCCCGAAGCTGCCGCACCAGCTGCACGACCTTCCCCACCCGCACCAACGCATCACCTCCCTGACACCCACGTCGCCTTGACGTGTACCCGACCGGAGGAATATCGCCGTGGCAGCACAATCCAGGTTTCGTGACGACGCAGTCGCAGTCCCCGACCGGCAGCCGGTACCCGGCGGCCCCGGGGCCGCCGACGACAGGCACCCGGTCGACGAGCGCCTCCCCCCGCTGAGGATGTTCACCAGCGGACTGCAGCACGTGGCCGCGATGTACGCGGGCGTGGTGGCCCCGCCCATGATCGTGGGACCCGCCGTGGGGCTCACCGCGAAGGAGACCGCCTTCCTGATGGGGGCGAGTCTGTTCACCGCGGGCATCGCCACCCTGCTCCAGACCCTCGGCTTCTGGCGCGTCGGCGCGCGGCTGCCGTTCGTCAACGGAGTCTCGTTCGCCGGAGTGACGCCGATGATCGCGATCGGCAAGGACCGCGGGCACGAGGGCATCACGGTCGTCTTCGGCGCGATCATCGTGGCCGGCCTGCTCGGCTTCGTACTCGCCCCCTACTTCTGCAGACTGGTCCGCTTCTTCCCGCCCGTCGTCACCGGCACCGTCATCACCCTGATCGGTCTCTCGCTGCTGCCGGTCGCCTTCAACTGGTCCCAGGGCGGCAACGCCACGGCCGACGGCTACGGTTCGGCGACCAACATCTCCATGGCGGCCGCCACCCTGGTGATCGTCCTCGCGCTGCGCAGGCTGCTGCGCGGCTTCCTGCAGCAGATCGCGATCCTGCTCGGTCTGGTCGCCGGCACCCTCGTCGCGATCCCTGCGGGCATCACCGACTTCGGTGCCCTCAAGGACGCCGAACCGGTCGGCTTCCCGACCCCGTTCCACTTCGGGGCCCCGCAGTTCGAGACGGCCGCCGTCATCTCGATGTGCATCGTGATGCTGGTCTGCATGACCGAGTCCACCGCGGACATGCTGGCCCTGGGCAGGATCGTCGGCCGTCCTGCGGACGAGCGGACCATCGAGGGCGGTCTGCGTGCCGACACCCTGGGCAGCGCAGTCAGCCCGCTCTTCAACGGATTCATGTGCAGTGCCTTCGCGCAGAACATCGGACTGGTCGCGATGACCAAGGTGCGCAGCCGGTTCGTCGTCGCCGCGGGCGGCGTCATCCTCGTCGTGCTCGGCATGGTCCCGGTCGCCGCTTCCGTCATCGCGCTCGTACCGTTGCCGGTGCTCGGCGGCGCGGGCATCGTGCTCTTCGGATCGGTGGCCGCGAGCGGCATCCAGACGCTGGCGACCGCCGCCCTGGAGAAGGGCGAGAACGCGCTGATCGTCGCGGCCGCCGTCGGCACCGGCCTGATACCGATCGCCGCACCGGACTTCTACCACGCCTTCCCCAAGGACCTGCTGGTCGTCCTGGACTCGGGAATCTCGACCGGTTGCATCGTCGCGATCGTCCTCAATCTGGCCTTCAACCACCTGGGCCGGAAGGCCGGTACGGCGGGGGAGGAACCCGTCGCCGCGGGGCCGGTGACGGCGCGCTGAGCCGTAGTCGGTACGGCACTGTGGCGCGTACGGCGACCGCCGCCGTACGCGCCACGGGTGTTCCGGGCGGACTCAGCCGATGTGGTAACTGTCGCCGTACACCTTCCAGTCGAGCGGCGGATCCAGGTTCAGATTGCCGTTGTCGAGGAAGACCCGCTGTGCGGTGTCCACCCGGGTGGTGTCCGAGTGGGCCTCCTCCTGCTGCATCGCCCAGACCCGCGCGTCCAGGAAGGCGTTGAGGTAGGTGACCTCGTCGCCGCCCCGGGCCGGCGGTTCCGCCTCGGCCAGGGCCCGCTCGCGGATGGCCGAGAAGCTGGTGCTGTCGTCACCGTCGCCGTGCATGACGATGGCGTCGTAGTACGCGAACTGGCCGAGGGTACCGAGCCCGTCGGCCTTGCCGCGGCTGACCGCCGGGTCGAAGTAGACCCGGTCACGCTCGTCGTTCTGCGCCTGCTTGAACACCGGGTCCGACGCGGCGCCGGCCCAGTCCTTCGTGAAGTCCGGGTCGAGGCCGTCGTGCGAGTCCGTGCCGTCCACGTCCCGCAGCGCGGGCAGGTACTTCGCGAGGACGTTGTCCGGCTTGCGCTGGGTGTACAGCTCGACGAGGTCGAGCATGTCGCCGGTGCCGGAGCAGAATCCGATGATGCCCGCGGTGTAGCCGCGGCCGTCGCCGATGTCCTCGATGTACTTGTACTGCGCCTTCCAGTTGAGCGAGGAGTTCTCCGCGCTGGAGACCAGTTGCATGGCGATCTCCTTCTTCGCCGGATCGTCCAGCCCGGTGGCGGCGGCCACCTGCGAGGTGGCGGTCACCACCCGGTGCGAGGCCGGGTGCGTGGGGGCACCGGCGTAGGCGTTGGCGGGTACCGCCAGGACGGTCACCCCGAGTGCGGCCAGCGCGAGCCGGACCGGGCGGGTGCTGCGACGTGCGGTGCGCTGATGGGGAGCGGACACCATTCCTCCATGGGGGAGTTCGTCGTTCCCTTGCTCTGTTAGGAAGCTTTACTATCAGAGCGGGAAGAGAGTCGTACACCCCTTCGACGCGCGCGAGTCAGTTCTGTCGCGGGATCCGCGAAGAGCCCGCGCCGTGCGCGGCCGCCACCGACGGCCGGGGCGGTCGGTGTTCCGCCCCGGTTCACCTGGCCCGATACCGGGCGCTCCTCCGGTTCAGGGCGCGTCGATACGGTACTTGTCGCCGTACACCCGCCACTCCAGCGGCGTCTCCAGCTGGAACTTCCCCTCGCGCACGAAGACGCGCTGGGCCGTATCGATCCGGCTGGTGTCGGAGTGCGAGGGCTCCTCGCGGATGGCGGCGACCCGGGCGTCGAGAAAGGCGTTCAGGTACGTCGCCTCGTCACCGCCCCTCGCCGGCGGGTCGGTCGCGGCGAGCGCCTCCCGCCGCATCGTGCTGAAGCCGACCGTGCCCCCCGAGTCGCCGTACCCGTGCATCACATAGGCGTCGTAGTAGATGAACTGGCCGAGCGCGCCCAGCCCGTCCTCCTTGGCCCGCTCCACCGCGGGACCGAAGTACGAGCGGTCCCGTTCCGTGTCCTGCGCCGACCGGAACGCGGGATCGGAGGCGGCCCGGACCCACGCACGGGTGAAGGGACGGCCGAGACCGTCGTGCGCGTCGGTGCCCACGACCGCGCGCAGCGCGGGCAGGAACCGCTCCAGCCCGTTGCCGGGCCGCGCCGCCGCGTACCGCTCGACGACCTTCAGCATGTCGCCTGTACCGGAGCAGAAACCGATGATGCCCGCGGTGTAGCCGCGGCCGTCGCTGATGTCCTGGATGTACTTGTACTGCGCCTTCCAGTCGAGCGAGGAGTTCTCCGCGCTGGAGACCAGCTCCATGGCGATCTCCTTCCTGGCCGGATCGTCGAGCCCGGTCCCTGGTGCGCCCTTGCCGGAAGCGGCCCCCGGCACGGAACACGCCGTGAGTACGGCGACAGCCATGAGCAGAGCCGTGACGGCAGAGGTGGCGGGGGCGGGCCGGGAGCGCGGAGAGACCTTCACCTCTCCAGCCTGCCAGGCGCGGAGAAGGATCTTGGCCCGATCGGCTGTAGCGTCTGGACCATGGAAGATCAGTCTGTTGTGGATGTCGGTGACGTCCGGCTGGCGTACCGGACCTGGGGCGACTCGTTCGGCTCGCCCGTCGTGCTGCTGCACGGCCTCGGAGGTTCGGCCGCGAGCTGGGAAGCGGTCGGGGGCCTGCTCGGCGAGGAATGGCGGGTGTACGCCCTCGACCTGCGTGGGCACGGGGAGAGCGACTGGCCGGACGAGTACGCCTTCGAGCTGATGCGGGACGACGTCCTCGGATTCCTCGACGAGTGCGAGCTCGACCGCGTCGGCCTGGTCGGTCACTCCATGGGCGGTGTCGTCGCCCATCTGCTCGCCCAGGAGCACGCGGACCGGGTGGAGCGGCTGGTGCTGGTGGAGACGCCACCGCCGTTCCCCAGCGAGCTGGGGGCCGCCGCGAAACCCGACGGCCCGGTGGACTACGACTGGAACGCCGTCGCGCCGGTCCGGGCCCAGATCGCCGACCCGGACCCGCAGTGGGCGGAGGGTCTCGGCGAGATCGTCGCGCCGACGCTGATGATCGCCGGCGGACCGGAGAGCACCATGCCGCAGGGGCGCCTGGCCGATATGGCCTCGCTGATCCCGGACTGCCGGCTGATCACGCTCGGCGGTGGCCACCGGGTGCACGAAATCCATGCCGACCAGGTCGCCCAGCAGATCACCGAGTTCTTCACCAGCTGACCCGGGAGCCTGACCGGCCGCCGACGTCCGGAGCCGGTGACGGGCTCGGCCGGCCGCCGCCATCTTTCGGGCCGGGGTCGAACGACCGGGCGAGCGGGGCGCGGGGCAGCACGCGCCCTGCGTCGGGGGACGGCGCCCACCGGTCGCCCGCGGGTGAAGCGCCTCGGCGCGGAGGCCGGGGCGCGGGCGTCAGCGGCCGGGCTGCCAGTCCGGGTGGCGGCCGCTCATGGCGATAGCGCGGTCGACCAGGGGCGCGTCGGCCGGCACCGGGACCGGTGGCCCGAAGATGTCGGGCCGGGGGATGTTGTCGCGGGGGGTCAGCATGGCCAGGGAGACGAGCAGGCTCGCCTCGTCCGCCTCGTACTTCTGGCCGGTGGACCGGGCCAGGTCCCAGCCGTGGACGACCAGCTCGTTCAGCGCGACCATCGCGGCCACTTCGCCCGGCAGGTCCACACCGCCCGCCCTGGTCATCCCCTGCCGCGCCGCGGGGTCACGCCAGGCCGCCACCAGCTCGTCCAGCAGGGGCGGCAGCGCGGCGCGCCAGTCGTCACCGAGGACCGGCAGCGCGGCCTTCGGCGAGTTGTCGGTCGTCGGGCCGAGATCCTTCCGGGCCGCGTCCCTGAAGGCGGCGCTCAGCCCGACCAGATGGGCCAGCAGCTCCCGTACCGCGTAGTCGGGGCAGGGGGTGGGGCCGGCCAGGTGCCGTTCGTCGACGCCGTCGAGCAGTTCGGTGATCATGCGTGCCGCGGGTCCCAGATCGGCCGTGGGGGTCGTTCCGTTCTCTGTGTCCATGGTCTTCAGACTGCTCGGGCGCCCGGAACTCATCGCTCGTCGCGTGCACCGTGCACCAGGGCGGCGTATGCCGGGCACCACGACTTCGTGCACCGCACAGCACGGCCGCGTTCCGGAGCACACCGCGCACCCTCTTGTCGGAGACCCGTCAGGCGTGTCATATAGGTCCAGACCATTGCTGCCGGATGGAAGGCAAGACCGTGCGACGCCCCCACATACACGCCGCGTTGACCACCTCCACCGCCCTGCTCCTCGCCGCGCTCACCGCCTGCGGCGGGTCCGCGGACGCCGCCGACCTCCAGAGACCGACCGTGCCCGGCGGGGTGACGGCCCAGGCGAGCAGTGCCACCTCCGTGCACGTGATGTGGAACCGGGCCGCCGACGACACGGCGATCGCCGGCTACGACGTGTACCGCAAGGGCAGGATGGTCAAGTCCGTCGCAGCGTCCAGACAGATGATCGACGTCGACGGACTCACGCCTTCCACCCCCTACACCTTCACCGTCCGGGCCCGCGACGCCGCGGGGAACCTCTCCGCACCGAGCGAGGCCGTCGCCGTCACCACCCCGGCGCCGACACCCGCCGACCACCGGCCGCCGACCCGGCCGGTCAGGCTGCGCGGCAGGGTCGACGGCAGCAAGGCGGCGACCCTGTCCTGGGGCGGCTCGACGGACGACATCGGCGTCACCTCGTACGACATCTACCAGGAGGACTCCCGCATCCACAGCGTGCCCGGCACGCAGACCACCGCGCACCTGAGCGGACTGCGCCCAGGCACCGTCTACACCTTCACCGTCCGGGCCCGCGACGCCGCCGACACGTCCTCGCCGGACAGCAACACCCTCGACCTCACCACACCGTCCGCCCCCGGGGCCCCGGCGAGTACCGCCCCCACCGACCTGCGGGTCACCAGCCGCGCGCAGGGCAAGGAGTACGCGATCGACCTGGACTGGGCACAGCCCGACACCGGTGGCGAGATCCCCGCGTACCAACTCTTCATCGACGGCCGGCTGACCACCACCATCGTCTGGGGCGGCAGGCCTCCGGCGGGCCGGGCGAGCTACCGGCTCACCGTCGGTGACCCGCGCGGGACCCGCCACTCGATGAAGATCCGCGCCAAGCTCCCGGACGGGAAGTGGGGCGACTTCTCGGCACGGCGCACCGTCGTCCTCGGTGAGGGACCGGCGTAGACGCAGGACCCGGCGCACGGCGGTCCGCCCCGGAGACGCGACCGACGCCCCCGGTGGTGCGCCGGGAGCGTCGGTCTCCGGAGCGGGTCAGCCGCGCAACTGCTCGTACGCCGGCAGGGTCAGGAAGTCCGCGTAGTCCTGGTCCAGCGAGACCTGGAGCAGCAGGTCGTGGGCCTGTTGCCACCGGCCCGACGCGAACGCCTCCGCACCGATCTCCTCGCGGATCGCGGCGAGTTCTTCGGCCGCGACCGTGCGGGCCAGGGCCGCGGTGGCGTGCTCGCCGTTCTCGAAGACCACGTCCGCGTTGATCCACTGCCAGATCTGCGAGCGCGAGATCTCCGCGGTGGCGGCATCCTCCATCAGGTTGAAGATGGCGACCGCGCCCATACCGCGCAGCCATGCCTCGATGTATCGGATGCCGACCGCGACGGCGTTGCGCAGTCCGTCGTACGTGGGTGTGGCGTCCAGCGTGTCGATGGCGATCAGATCGCCCGCCGCCACGGAGACGTCCTCGCGCAGACGATCCTTCTGGTTCGGCCTCTCGCCGAGGACCGCGTCGAACGAGTCCATCGCGATCGGGACCAGGTCGGGGTGGGCGACCCAGGATCCGTCGAAGCCGTCGTTCGCCTCGCGGTCCTTGTCCGCCTTGACCTTCTCGAAGGCGACCTTGTTGACCTCGGCATCACGGCGCGAGGGGATGAACGCCGCCATGCCGCCGATCGCGTGCGCGCCGCGCTTGTGGCAGGTGCGGACGAGGAGTTCGGTGTACGCACGCATGAACGGGGCGGTCATCGTCACCGCGTTGCGGTCCGGGAGGACGAACTTCGAGCCGCCGTCGCGGAAGTTCTTGACGATGGAGAAGAGGTAGTCCCAGCGGCCCGCGTTGAGGCCGGAGGCGTGGTCGCGGAGCTCGTACAGGATCTCCTCCATCTCGTACGCGGCGGTGATCGTCTCGATCAGCACGGTCGCGCGGACCGTGCCCTGCGGAATGCCGACGTAGTCCTGGGCGAAGACGAAGACGTCGTTCCAGAGGCGGGCCTCCAGATGTGACTCCGTCTTCGGGAGATAGAAGTAGGGGCCCTTGCCGAGGTCGATGAGGCGCTGGGCGTTGTGGAAGAAGTAGAGGCCGAAGTCGACCAGCGCGCCGGGCACCGGGACACCGTCGAGCTGGAGATGACGCTCGTTCAGATGCCAGCCGCGGGGGCGCGTGACGACGGTGGCGAGTTCGCCGGCCGGCTTCAGCGCGTAGGACTTCCCCGTCCTCGGGTCGGTGAAGTCGATGCGGCACTCGTAGGCGTCGATCAGATTGAGCTGGCCGAGGATGACGTTCTCCCACGTGGGGGCGGACGCGTCCTCGAAGTCTGCGAGCCAGACCTTGGCGCCCGAGTTCAGGGCGTTGACGGTCATCTTGCGGTCGGTCGGACCGGTGATCTCCACCCGGCGGTCGTTCAGCGCGGCCGGGGCCGGGGCGACCTTCCAGGAGTCGTCCGCGCGGATCGCCGCCGTCTCGGGCAGGAAGTCCAGTGTGGAGGTGCGGGCGATCTCGGCGCGGCGCTCACCGCGGCGGGCGAGCAGCTCGTCACGGCGCGGCGTGAACCGCCGGTGCAGCTCGGCCACGAACGCGAGGGCCGCGTCGGTCAGGACCTCGTCCTGCCGGGGCAGGGGCTCGGCATCGACGATGGCCAGCGGGGACGGCGCTGGTGCGGACATGAGCTGTCACTCCTTCAGCGAGCGGTGCGGGCGGCGCCGTACGCCGCCGGGTCGCCCCGAACGGCACGGCGTGCCAGGGCGCCGGGATGCGGCCTCGGGTGCCTTACGGGGTACAGAGCGCTTCTGGCCAGTGGATAGTAGTTTCCTTATGGTGGAAGTTCAATGGTTTGTTGATGTCGAGATTCTCCGGGTCGAGGGAAGTGACGGCGCGGTGGCGCGGCGTGCCGCGCCGCTCATTCGAGGTGCGTCAGGTCCTGCGCCGTGTCGATGTCGTACGCCTCCGCCACATCCGAACACTCGACGAGCGTGATCGCATCGCGGTGGGTACGCAGGTAGGCTCTGGCGCCCTGGTCGCCCACCGCGCCCGCAGCGATGTCCGCCCACCGGTCCGCCCCGAACAGCACCGGATGGCCGCGCTCCCCGCCGTAGGAGGCGGCCGCCAGGCTCGCCCGGGAGCGGTACGCCGAGTGCACCCGCGCCACCGCCCGCGCACCGATGCCCGGCTGGTCCACCAGGAGGACGAGCGCCGCGTCCGCGCCCGTGGCGGAGAGCGCGCCGAGCCCCGCCCGCAGCGACGAACCCATGCCTTCCGGCCATTGCGGGTTGACGGTCACCACGCATCCCGAGAGGTCCGCCCGTGCCGCCACCTCGTCCGCGGCGGCGCCGAGCACCACATGGACGGGGCCGCAGCCCCCCTCCCGCAGCGCGTGCGCGGCATGTTCGACGAGTGGCCGGCCGCGGTGTTCCAGCAGAGCCTTCGGCCTGCCGCCGAGGCGACGGCCGCCGCCCGCGGCGAGCAGCAGCCCGGCGATCACGGGCCGCCGCCCGTCGGCCGGTGGCTCCGGCGGATCTGTCGGGGCGGGGGAGGGCGGGGAGTGGAAAGAATGAGCCATGGGACTCTGGATACCCCACCGGCCCCACGTATTCCTACCTGACCGCCGATACCCTGCGTCCCTCGGTGGTCACCCTGAATTCTGTCGGTGGAGTGGCGCTCGACACCTTTCATGGCGTTAACTTGCGCGCATCCCCGGGCACTTGACCACGGTCCGGGATTTGGTCGAAACACTGGCACAAAGATGTGCGAGGGGGAGTGCTTTGTTGCGAAGCGTGGGGCAGACGCGGGTGACCAGCAGTGGTGAGGACCCGAGGGTGACGGAGTTGCGTACGGCCGTCTCCCGGCTCCGCCGCGAGCTGGCGGGGCACCCTGCCGAGTTCCCGGACCGCGGGATCGCCGAGGACGAACTGGCGGCCCTGGACGCGATGGCGATCACCGGAGCGCCCGAGATTCCGCGGCTGCGCCGCTCGCTGCTGCTGATCGCGGGGGCGGTCGGCTCGGTCAGCGCACTGGCATCCGCGCTCAGGGACGTACGCGTCGCCGTGGACCTCTTCGGCGAGCCGCCGCGCCGCTGACGGCCGCCCGCCGACCGCCCCGCGTC
>NZ_JBHVWN010000031.1:0-86103 GCF_042882275.1 Streptomyces sp. NPDC058231
ACCCGACAGCGTATGAAAGCCCCCGCCCCACCCCGACCACACCCCGCCGACCACAGGACCCCCAAGCCCTCCACCACCCCGACACCCGACTGACCGTTTCGATGGTGCCTCTTGCGTCATGACCCCGGTGGGCCGGGCTCCCATCGAATGAGGGACGCACCGGCCGCGCCCAACTCCGCCGGTGGCTTCCGCTGTGCAGGCCCGGTACGCCTTCGGGGGCTCGGTCACGCAGGGTGATGTCCGTCCGGCTGTGCACGCCTCGAGACCGTTCATCGTGATTCTTGCTGGTGGAGGTGGGTTCGGCAGCCAGAGACTGCGGGTCGTGGAACTACAGGGCGATCAGGCCGGCTGCTGTCGATCTGAAACCGCAGGCATCGAAGTAGAACGGCCGCAGATGCTCCTCGAAGTCGACGTGCAACCACTCGCACTTCGCGGCTCGGGCCTCTCCGGCCGCGGTCGCGACAAGCCCGATGCCCACGCCCTGCGCCCGGTGCTGCCGAGCCACCACCGTGTCGAGGATGAAGGCGTGAGCTCCGCCGTCCCAGATGACGTTGACGAAGCCGATCAGCGATCCGTCGTCCCAGGCACAGACCCAGCCGAGGCTGTGCCGCTGCAGTCGTGCTCGCCAGGCCGTCCGGTCAGGTGGATGGCCAAAGCCTTCGGCGTGCAACGCGTTGAGGGAGACATCGTCGAAGTCGCCGCGCCACTCGTACGTGATCGTCACGCGTCGATCGTAGGGACCGTGTGGATCGGCGTCCTGTGCAGGTGGAGGCAGTCCGAGGTGTTCCATCGACTGGTGCTGGATGGTCAGGACTGTCGGTCGGAGCACGGTCTGGCACAACTCGCTTTGTTGCAGCTGGCATTGGTTCCGGATACTGACGTTTCGATCTGCGAGGAATCGAGCGGCGACCTCGGTGCATGAGAGTCCGTGGATAGCCGGAGGAGGCTGCGGGAACGGGGCGTGAAACCGTTCGGCATTCTCGTCGCCGCCGCGTCGCGTGCGGCCCGCATCGATCACCGGCGACGTCCGACTTCCGCGCGGGCAGCTCTTTGCAGGTCCGGAGTGAGGGCCGGTCCTGAGAGTTTCTGCACAGCTGGGCCCGTGAGGCGCAGGTCGCAACGGGCACGGAAGGAGTCCGAGCCCGGACTCCTTGCTTCGGTCCGTCTGCCTCAAGGCCCCTGGCGGGAGGTGACGCGCTCAGGTCAAGCCCCGATGACCTGCGGCGATTGCGGATGGTGACGCTTCCGGGTGCGTGAGCGGCGGAGCGCTGGTTGGCTGCGATGTGTCCACCCCACTTCCCCTCTTCAGGAGCGAAGATGAGTGTTGCAGGCAAGTCCGCCGATCGTGCGCAGCAGATCCAGGACAAGGTCCAGAAGCTGAACGAGCGTGCCGAGCGTACGACCGACCCGAACGAGCGTCGCAGGCTGCAGGACGAGGCCCGGCGTATGCAGGAGCAGTCCGTGACGGCGGGCGGGGGTGCGGCCGAGGCCCGGTCGGGCCACCGTGCCGACAGCGAGAAGGACGAGTTCCCGCGCCGGTGAAGCACCGTCGGCGTTGAGCGGCACGGATGGTGTGCCCATGGGGCACGTTCCAACGGTCGCTGCCACACGTGGCCGGCTGATCGGGCCACGAGCAGTTGATGCAAGCGCTCGGCCGGGAGGTCCCGGCCGAGCGCTTTGCTGCGCGTTCCGCCGCTGATCCGAGCGGTGAGGAGCTCGATGGGGCCGGTGGGCTCGGGAGGGTCGGCGCATTTCGTGGTCGCAGGCAGGCGTGGGGGAGCCGCGCAAAGACCGGCCGCAGGCACGTGGACGCAGGAACCGGGCCGCGTCGAGCCTGACGCGGGCCGGGCCGATACTGTGAGTGGGGCAGGCGTTCACCCGGATCGCTCACCTACGACGGCCGCCGGTCAGGCGCTCGTGCGTGACAGTTGGTTGGGGAGGTCGGTGAGCCGCGCGATGCGGAGCACCTTCTCGTCTGCGGTCGGCGATGGTCCGCCGGTGACGAAATCGATGCCGCGGTCCAGCCAGATGCCGGTGAGCCCGGCGAGGGCGGCTGCGTTCACATCGCTTTCCAGCATGTCGCCCACGTTGACCGCCTGTGCGGGGTCTGTCCGCATCTGCCGGCAGGCGGCGGCGTAGGCGATGGGCTTGGCCGCACCGAGCTCGGTCGGGGTCAGGACGGCTTCGAAGTATTCGAGGAGGCCGAAGCGGGCGAGTTTGGCGCGCTGCTGCTCGGGATCCCCGTTGGTGAGAACAGCCAGACGCGGTCCTCGGGGATGCCGTTTCAGGGTCTCCAGGCATGGCTGGACATCGGGGTAGCACCGCCAGGACTCCTCGAACACGGTGAGGTAGCGCTCGGCGATCCAGGTGTCCAGAAGGCCGGGACCTTCAGGAACCGGCTCTCCGAGCATCGGCAGGAAGGAACGGAGCCGGCGTCGGTGGTGCTCGGCGAAGGAGCACTGACCGGCCAGGTATTCCCGCATGTGGCGCGCCTCCAGCGTCCACCACAACGCCACCAGTTCCTCCGGTGGAGCCGTCGCGTTCGGCGCGGCCTGGACGATCTGGCCGATCGTTTCCAAGACCGCGCTTCGGTGATCGACCAGGGTGCCGTCCAAATCGAAGAAGATCACATCTGCCATGGGGTGATCATCTCGTGGTGTCTGTCCCTGACGCCAGAAGGCAGGTATCGCGATCTTCCTTCGAGGATGGTTGCTCAAGTAGTCACAACAGGGCGAGCGTTGTCTGTTGCGGCACGAGGGTCTGTCCCGGCGATCATCCGGTAGGGCGCCTCGGTGGTACTTTGACCGGAATCGTGGGAGGGCGGGCGCGTAGGTGGACAGCGACCTGCGGCGTGCGGCTGTTGTGACGCTCGGCGAACTCGGGCGGAGTCGTGACTGGCGCGACCGGGCGGATGCCGGTCACAGCCTGGCAGGGTTCGCCGAGATGCAGGAGGCCCTCGGGCCGCTGCTGGAGCTCCTGCTCGACCCAGGCGACACCTTCGTCACCCGGCGGACCACGGAGGGCCTGCTTCGGCGAAAGGACAGGGTGGGGCTGGCTGTGGTCGCGTCCGCACTGGCAGTCGCCAACTCGAGTCACTGTGATTGGATCGACACCGCAATCGTCGATGTATTCAGCATCTTCTCCGACGACCTGGACGAGGCGCTACGGCTTTGCGAGGAGATGTCGCGGGACACCGACGATCGTGTTGCCCTGGGGGCCCGTCAGTTGCACGACATCCTGGCAGGGATCGATCCCGTTCCTCGCCCCGCATAGCGCGGCGTCGATCGCTGTTGTGAAGGCGCAGGTGCTCGACGACAGGGGCAGCAAGGAGCACACCGCTTCTCAGTGCCCCGGAGCTTGCCCGTCGATCATGTTCGGAACCAGATCGTGAGGGCTGCCGCAGTGGCGGTGCTGACGTAGACGTAACGGCCCTTGTCGTAACGGGTGGCCACCGCCTGGTGCTGCTTCGATCGACCGATAGCTCCTCGACGGTGTTGTGTTTCTCGCACTGCTCCTTGTCGAAGCCGGGAGGCCGCCCGCCGCGTGAGCCCTTGCGCAGACGGGCGGGCCTGGCTGTCGGTCTGCTGCGGGATCGTGTGCCGGATGCCCTGATGCCGCAGGAACTGGCGGCACGGCCCGTTGCTGCAGGTCTTGTCGGGCGCGATGCTGACCGGCTTCCTGCGGGGCTGACCGGATCGAGACGTCGACATCAACGACCGGATACGAAGCAGTGGCATGATCGGCCGGACAAGTCCTGCAGCCTGTCTGAAAGGTCGGTGACCGAGGCTTCTTCCACCGCTGCCGCGATCCGACTGTGGCTCCGCCCGTGATCCGCGAGTGGGATCCGCTGTCACAACTGGCCTATACGCTGCGAGTGATCAACGACCAGCTGACCGGACGGCATGATGACACGCACTCCCAGACCGACGACCGAAGCGATACTTGCCGCGCTTCCCGAACTCGCTCCCCACGCGCGCGACGCAGTCGTCCTCCATCCCGAGCGGGCCGAGCCGGGCTGCCGGGACAGTTCGATCGGCGGACCACTGCTGTGGCCGAGTGACGAACCGTGGCCCGAGTGTTCCTTGCCCGACGAGAACAACCCTGCCGGTGTGCCTGGCACGGCCATGGTGCCGGTTGCACAGATTTTCCGGCGCGAAGCGCCGGGACCCTGGTGGCCCGCCGGTATCGACCTCCTGCAGATCCTCTGGTGCCCCAATGAACACTGGGATCCTCCGGCCCAGCAGGCCGACGTCAGCCCTGTGCTCGAGGTGCGATGGCGCCGGGCCGCTGACGTGATCAGCCAAGCGGCGACCCCGCCGTCGCCCTCGAGGTATGAGGAGGACGGCTACCTTCCCGCTGCGTGCGCCATCACCGCTGAGCACGTGACCGACTTCCCTTTCCGTGAGGAGCTGCCTGTGGAACTCCGTCCGCGGCTGGAGGAACTGGTCCGCGAGACCGGCGACGGCGGTGACGCCATCACTCGACTCGCGGGCTGGAAACTCGGGGGCTGGCCGACCTGGCACCTGACGCACCCCACGGTCTTTCCCTGCGGTGACTGCGGCACGGCCTTGACGCTTCTGTTCACCGTGGCCAGCGATGACGAGACAGGGGTCGTCGTCGGCAGATGGGGGGACCTGCGCATCTTCACCTGCCCCGCCGACCACCGTCACGCCTTCCAGGTGGACCTGCATTGACCTGGGGCTCAGCTCCCGTGCCACGACCCATCGGACATGCTCCGGTCACCACCTCCGGGGCACATGAGGGATCTGCATACGCTTCGTCACACGTGCACGCCGGACGGATATCTGACGGTCGCTGGATGGGCAGAGCGCGCCGGACCCGGCCTCCCGGGACGGGAACACCACCCAGCCCGGCTGACGTCAGCGCTAGGGCATGTTTCGAAAGTAGCGCCGGCCGCCCGGGGGGCGGGCTCGGCGGCGTCTGGTGCGTGCGATCGCAAGGCGGAGGGTCGCCCCGATACTGGATGTATCGGGGTGATCCCGACAACGCGGCGAGCGTGCGTGCGAGACGTCGCCGAGCAGGCGGGACTTCCGAAACACGCCCTAGTGCTGTCCTCACCCGCGACGGAGTCGGCGGGACGCACTGTTGATGGCGCGTCCGGAACTGCTGCTCCGTCAGCCCGGTCCGAGGACTGCTCTTCGAGCGCCTCGGCCGTAGCGATGCGGCCGGGACGCCCGCGGCCCGCCGGCGCGGTTCTCGGCGCGCAGCGCGGACACCATCGTCATCCGCGGCCGGTCTCCGCGGATGACGATGGCTCACGGCAGTGGGTTGTTTCCGCCCCTTTCGAGAACCGACGCATGCTGCCGACAGGGTGAGCGGGTGTCAGCAAGTCGCCCAGAAGGCCTAATCACATGCCAAATGTGCTGGCTGCAAAGCGAGTTGATGAGACATCGCGCGCATGTTGAGCGTGCTTCACGGGCCTCCCGTACACCCGGTCGGCCCCATGGCTCCCTACCTTTGGCACGCCCGATATGACAGCCAATGAGCGCATTAGTACGTTCATCACAGGTCGGCTGTCCGGCCGACGTCTCTGAGACAGGGAGAAGTGACATGACTACACGTACCGTCGCCGTGACCGCAGCCGTTGTCGGCGCTGCGGCCCTGGCCGTAACGGGTATCTCCTACGCCTCGGCTTCCGGGACCCCCCAGGCAGCCCCGGCCGTCCAGCCGGCCGTCGCCGCCCAGGCTCCTCTTGGTGGCGACAGCGGCAACGCGGGCAAGGGCAACGAGGGCAAGGGCAACGAAGGCGGTGGCGGCTACGGCGGCGGCCGCGGCGGCCACAACTACTACGAGGGACGCATCCACATCAACGAGCGCTCGTACTCCGCGCACACGGACGGGTGCATCACGGTGGTGAGCGGCCTGGGTTCCAGGACGTTCAACGTTCGTAACGACAGCCGCCGGACCGTTGAGGTCTTCCGTGGCGCCACCTGCGACAACGGCTCCCCGGTTGCGACGATCGGCCCGTGGAGCACGAGCAACAGCGTCTTCGCTCGCACCGTTCGTGGCGGCGTCTTCGTCCGCAACGGTGTCGTGGGCAGCTTCCGGGTGATCGAAAACCGCCACGGCCAGTGGTAACAGCCCATCCCCGAATAACGGAAACCCCGGCCCGTCGGAATCGGGCCGGGGTTTCCGGCGTGAGGGTGCCTCTTCGGCCCTTGTGAGGCGCGAGAGTGTCGCACGCATGTGCTGACCGTGTCCCGGCCTCCGCGCGGCTGATGCCCCGTGCTGAGAGGCCGCCGATGCGTGCGCGCCGCCGCTGTTTCCCTGGGGCGGACTCGGGCGGCTGCGGCGTTGCGGGTTCGGCCCGAGACCCCGACCCTGCGGCGCGGTGAGGTCAGAGCGCAGTGCTGGTCGGCTGCCCCGCGGGCCGCTCCGCAACCCAGACATCCGGCCGTGGCCCGCTCTCTCCGGTCTGCGGACCGTGGCGCCCGGAAAGCAGCGCCACGGCGCTGATCAGGGTGATCACCTGTGTGACGACCAGGAGGGACAGCCCTGCGGTGAAGCCGTGTCCGCCGTCCATGGCGATCGCCGTTCCCATGAGCGTCGGCATGAATGCCGAGACCAGGTTGCCGACCCCGTTGACCACGCCGTATGCACTGCCGACACTGCCCGCCGGAGCGTGACGCTGCACCAGGGTCGGGATGGCCGGCCCCTGGAGCCCCCAGAATCCACCCGCGAGGACGAGTGCGGTGGCAGAGACGGTGGCCGATGTTGCGGAAACGGCGAGCGCGGCGCAGGCCCCCGCCCCCACGCTACCGACCACCAGTACCAGTGGGAGGCGGCGTTGCGGAACCCTGTCGATGAACAGGCCGCCGATCAGCCCCGAAGCGAGGCTGACGGCGAACGGCAACGCGGCGAGCCAACCGGTCTGCGTCGCGGAGAAATGGCGTGCCTGCCGCAGGTACGAGGGAAGCCAGGAGGCTGTGCCCCACAGGAAGGCCAGGGTGGCGATCTCGACCAGCAGGATCCAGCCCAGGCGCGGCGTTCGAAGGGCCCGGATCAGAGTGGACAGCAGCATGCCGCCACCACGAGGGCGGTTGTCGGAGGGTACGGGTCCACGGGTCGGCTTCCCGTCGCCGTCCTGGTCCTGCGTGCGCTTCCGGCTTGATCCGAGAGCTCCGACGCCCCTGGGGCGGATGAACAAGAGGACCAGGGGGATGCCGAGAACGGCGTTGAGCGCACCGAGGGCATGGAATGAGGTGGTCCAGTCGGAATGCGCGATCAGCAGGGTGACCAGCGGCATGCCCACGGCCGTGCCGAGAGAGACGCCCATCGAGCTGACCGCATTCGGGCGGCCCAGCTCGGTGTCGGCGAACCGGTCCTTGATGTACATCGTCTTGAGGGAGAACAGCGGGCCTTCCGCAGCGCCGAGCAGACAGCGCACAGCCAGCAGCAGGAACAGGCTGCCGATCCACGGTGAGACGAAGGTGAGCACTGCCCAGGTCGTCACGCTCACCACGAGCCCGCGCCGAACCCCGAGCAGGGTCTCGTACACCGGTGTGAGCACGAAGGCTGCGAGGCCGTAGCCGACCAAAAAGACCGTCATCAACGCACCCTGCGCCACCCGGTCGCCGGCCAGTCCGAACCTGTCCAGGAAGGAGTGGTCGGTGATGAGCACCGAGATGTTGACCCGGTCGACGTAGGAGATGGCCACAACGATGGTGAAGGTGAGGACCCCGTACCAGCGCCCCGCCCCGGATCTCACGTCCGCAGGCCTCTCGTCGAGACTCTTCGGTCGCCCGAACGCCGCGCGTCGCATCAGCACCGTCCCTTCATCATGGCGGGCATGACGCTCGCCAATTTACCTTAGGGCTTAAATAATAAAGCCGCGGCTTTTTTAGCAGCGTGAGCTCGGTGTGGCAAGCGGTGGCCGGCGACAGCGGCACCGCTCCAGCGGCACGCGCGAGAGGGGAATAATTTGATGCCCCGTCAAATACGCCTGTGATGACAGCAGTTGCCAAAAGGAGGCCGTGCCGCCTCAGTCCGATCGGCCCGGCAGACCTCGACGGTCGGAAGCTGAGCTTTCGATCACTTGACTTGGGCGGCGACGATCCGGGCACACTCCAGGGACTCCGTGTGCGTGGTGTCCACCTCCAGGTCGTAGACCACGCCCCGGTGGACCGTCTCCGCCTGTGATGCCGCCATCCCCTTTGTGCGATCCCCGCGAGCGACCTCGCGGCCTGCGGCGACCGTGCTCTCGCACTTGACGCCGACCCACAGCACATCCAGTCCGCTCAGAGCCCTCTGCCACCGCTCCTGGGACGCCGCGCCACCGAGGAAGACGTCATCGATGATGACCCGGGCGCCTGCGCGTGTCATCGCGGCGACGCCCTCCATCCATGCCGCTTCCAACTCCCTGAACTGCGATCCGACATTCACGCCCCCATCTGCGGCGAATGCGATCCCTGCGTCCGATGTCTGCATGGAAGCGGGCATCGCCTCGACGAGGGAGTCGATCGCAGCGACCAGCCACGGGTCCGGCAGTACCTCCTGCAGGCATCGGACGATCCCGGACTTGCCCGAGCTTGACCCGCCGTTCAGCACGATCACTTGAGTTGTCACCAGGTCACGGTAGAGGCAACCGTCACGGCGCTCGAAGCGAATTTCGTAAGGCTGCCTGCTGTCGCACCTACCGGGAACGAGACCCCGAGCGGGCGCGGGCCTCTGCGTGTCGGGGGTGTCCGGCCCGGCGGCACGGCGTACCGGTCATCCGTGTGAGCCGATCTCCTTGGGGCCGTAATGGGCGACGGCGGCCCCGGTGGCCAGCGCCCAGTAGCGGTCACCGAAGGACCAATGCCACCATTCCGTCGGGTAGTTCACCAATCCTGCAGCTGTGAGGGCCGTACCCATCAGCTCCCTGTTGGCGTGGGCCTCGTCGCTGATGTTGCGGGCATGGGTGTAGCAGGCGCCTTCGCTCTCTTCCGGATCCGCGTTCATCCGGGTGCCCATGCTCAGCTCGCGCCCATAGACGTCGGCGAGGGTGAGGTCGACGGCCGCGCCGGCGCTGTGGGGAGCGATTTCGGGTGGTGACACATACCGGCTCGTTGCCGAGTGGATCTGTTCCGCGGACCAATCGGCGTGGTCGGTTCGCAGCCGGCCCGCGTACTCCTCGAAGTACTCCCGCTGCAGTGATGGTGGTCGGTACCCCTCGACGAACATGAGCCGCAAGCCCCGTGGAAGCGTCGCCTGGGCTTTGATCAGCCGCTCAAGCACGCCTACCCGCAGGTGTGCGAAGGCGTCTGCTGGGTCCTGTTTGCGCGTATCGACCAGCAACGATCCGTCGCGGCGGACGTCCGTGAGGCGTTCACCGCACTCCACAACGGATATGGCGGCGACCTTCGGGTCCGACATCAAGACGATCTCACTCATGAGGTGATCTTCTCGTAGAACGCGACCTGGTGAAGAGGGAGGGCACCGGTCCGTCGCGCGAGAGGGATCTGTGGCTCGCGGCCGACTTGGTGGAGGCTCCGGTGGCACCTCTTCACTCCGGACTCCGGCCATCCATTGCCCGGCGTCGGTCTGGCTCAAGGCCGCGTCGAGGCTGCCGGACGCGTGCCACGGCTCCGGTCGGACGTTGTCAGCAGGCCAGCATCTTCTGGATCGCCTGGCGTGTCACCCCGAGTTCCCGCGCGATGTCGGCTTGGGACACGCCTCGATCGACAAGGCTCTGCATCAGTTCGCGTCGCTCGGCCGCGAACTCCTGGGCCAGGCGGGCGTGGTGTATCGCTTTGGCCCGCACATCCTTGATGCGGGTGAAGGTCGGTTCGTGCAGGGAGGGATCGTTGTCTGCCATACCGCGATGATGACAACCCCCTGTTGTCGACGTCAACCCCCCGTTGTCGCCATGAGGGCAAGTGTCCCCAGGAGTGACGGCGCATGGCGGCCATTGGGGTCAGGGGCCCCGGTCCGCCGACCGTTGCGATCCGGCGACTCCGTGCGCGGCATTCATCGCTCCGTTCGCGAACGAGCAGGCCAATCGGTTTCACCGTGCCGAGACGTCGGCAGACACTCGAGGCCTGGACCGTGGGGACGGCCGGCCTGCGGGAGCTCCTTGCGCATCAACGTGCAGATGGTTTCGTAGCGGTGCAGAGAGCCATCCGGAGCTTGCTCGTCCCACGAATCCGGCTGACTGCCGTATGCGACATAGCCCAGTCGCTCGTACAGTGCGCGAGCGCGGGGATTGCTCTCCTCCACCGCAAGCTCCGCCTGCCGCAGACCGCGGTCTCTGATCCGATTCTCCGCGGCTTCGATGAGGAAGGTGCCGATCCCGCACGACTGCAGCGCGGGATGCACCGCCAGCTGCCACAGAATTCCGACACCCTCCTTGGCCCGGTAGTCGACGCCGCCCTTCGCCACGGGGATGTCCGTTGTCGAGCAGACGGCGAGGTAGTCGACCTCACCCTGCCGGGCGCGCTCGATCTGTTGTGCGACGTTGGACAGGTGTCGATCGGACCCTGACCACCCGCACGACGCCAGGTCCGCGTGCGTCAGGTCGCGCACCGAGAGCTTCAGCACAACGTTGATCATCTTCCGTACCTCCGCCACGTCAGCATCCACGCGGCCCGCGTGCGACGCAAGGCCGTTTCCTCGGCCGGTCTCCTCGTGCGGGTATATGGGGGAGTGGGCGCGGGCCCGGCCATGGGCCGCACCTGGGTCACGACGGTCCACAGCGCCGTACGGTTCGGATATTGGCCGCCGAGATGTTCACTTCGACGTACGGGCCAGTGCCGTAAGCCAGTTGAGGTCACGGTGCCCGGGCCCGTAGCGCTCCCGCTCGTTGACGACCTGCACATCGGGCGCGGTGAATCCGGTGGCCTCCAGCAGGCCCCGGACCCCGTCCACCGTCTGGTACCGGAAAAAGCGTGCCGCGTCCGCGCTGAAGGACTCGACGAACTCCTCCTCGCCCTCGCCCTCCTTGAAGCTGACGAACAACACCCCGCCGGGCCGCAGTACCCGGTGGAACTCGGACAGGGCCGCCAGCACGTGCTCGTCCTTGAGGTGGAGGAGTGTCGCCTGGCACCAGACGCCGGCGAAGTCGGCATCGGCGAACTCCAGCGAACACACGTCCATCAGACGGAAGTCGAGTCCGGGGTGAAGCTCACGGGCCCTTACGAGGAAGGACTCGCTCAGATCGATTCCGGTCACAGCCAGCCCCCGGGCCCCGAGCAGAGCGGTGTCGCGGCCGAAGGCACAACCGGCGTCCAGCACCGGCCCCGACGGATCGGGCAACAGCGCCGCGAAGCTGTCCAGCTCCAAGTCCGGAATCATCCCCCCGGTGGCGGTCTCGTACTTCTGGGCGCTGTGCTCGTAGGCGGCGAGAGTGCGCGCCAGATAATTCAGCATCCTCGCAACCTACTGTGCAACAGCCGCCGGCGACCGTCCGGTTGTCCGCGGATCCCCAACATGTCCGATCGCCTTCAGGTCCTTTGCGTGCAGCCGGGCAGCACCCGTGCGGGGCGAGGCGTGGCGGCGTGAGCCTGTGCCGACCACCGTGGACCGACCCACGGTTTCTACCTGGACGTGCCGTTCGAGGAAACGCTCGCCCGCCACGCCACCGAACCCATTGCCGACGAAGTCCACGAGAGCGACCTGCGCTCCTGGTACCGGCCGCTGGATCTGCTGCCCGATGGTCTGGAGACTGTCATCGGAGCCGACAGCGCCCTGTCCAACACCGTCGACCGCATCATGTCGATCACCGGGCTCGCCCGCCTGCCCACGCTCGAACGCTGAGAGCCCGAGGCGCCGAACCAGGCAGTCCTGGGCGTATACGGTGCACATCGATCGACCACTCGGTTCGACGGATCTTCCGTGGTCCCAGGGTCTGTCCGGAGTCGTGATCACATGGCGGGAAAAAGGGATGAGCGGGATCGCGGTGAGCTGATAGCTTGCAGTCGACCGAGACACCGTCCGAGGAGGTGAGACCCATGAACGCTGTATCCATGTGGGTGCTCCCCCTGTCGTCACGGTCGGGCGGCTGACGTAGGTGTCGCCGGGAGCGCCTCGACAACAGGGCACTCCCGAAAGGCAATACCTATGCATTCTCTGCAGTTCACCGCCGAGTCGTCGTCGAACGGCATGATCGAACGCGACTTCATCGTGGGCGAGATCCCCGGAGTCCTCTGGTCGCCGGCATCCGGCGCCGTTCGCGCACCCCTGGTGCTGATGGGACATGGCGGGGGCAACCACAAGAAGCATCCGGCGATGTCCGGCCGCGCCCAGCGCCTCGTGACCGGCTGGGGCTTCCACGTCGCCGTCATCGACGCGCCCGGTCACGGCGACCGGCCGCGCACGGCGCACGACGAGGCGGAAATCGCCGAGCTGTTCCGGGCGCGGGCGGCGGGCGAGCCGGAAGGCCCTGTCGTCGTGCGCTACAACGCCCACCTGGCGGAGCTCGCCGTTCCCGAATACCGGGCGACCCTGGATGCTCTCCAGGAACTTCCGGAGATCGGCACCGATGGGCCGGTCGGTTTCTGGGGCATCAATATGGGCACCGCGATCGGCGTACCGTTCGTGGCGATCGAACCCAGGATCACGGCTGCGGTCTTCGGTCAGCACTGGCCCGATGTCCTGGCCGAGAAGGCGAAGCAGATCACCATCCCGATCGAGTTCGACCTGCAGTGGGATGACGAGCACATCTCGCGCGAGGAGGGTCTCGCGCTGTTCGACGCCTTCGCCTCGAAGGAGAAGTCGTTGCACGTGAACTCGGGCAAGCACAAGGAGCTGCCCAGGTTCGAGGCCGAAAGCGCGGTCCAGTTCTTCGCCCGGCACTTCGGCCGGGCGGTCACCTCGACGGCCTGACCTGAGCGGTCGCGGGGTCCGGCTTGCCGGCCGGCCGGGCGCCGCGGCCCCGGCCCCGGCCCGAGGCTGCAGCCTGTTCGGCCTGACGAGGCTCTCCGGGTGGCCGGGACCGAGCAGCCCGCACGGGCCCACGTAGTGGCACTTCGAATCGCTTGCCGTTCAAGGCGGTTCGGTAGATGTGCGGCCCTGCACGATGCCCACGGCAGGCCGGAGGAAATCCACTTCTGGGGCTGCTACGGCGACGGGAGGAGGAGCTTTGCCGAGCAATGCCGAGAGGCCCTCGCCTGACAGCTCAACCGCATGGAATGTCTCCGTGCGGATGGCGAAGCGCGGCTGGACTACCGGGTGTTTGCGCTGCTGCCCACATGGAGGACGATCTTGCCGCGTGGGTGCTCGGTCGCGAGTGCCTCGTAGGCGGCGCGGGTCTCGGCGAGGGGGAGCACGCGGTCCACCACCGGCGCCAGTTTGCCGGCGTCGATCAGCTCGGCGATGGCCACAAGGCCGGCCCGGTCGGGTTCCACGATGAAGAACTTCGCGCGGACGTCATGGGCAGCGGCCGTTTCAGGGTCCGGCGGCTGCACGATGCTGACGAGGATTCCGCCTGGGCGCAGAGTCGCCCAGGAACGGTTCTGCGTCTCACCTCCGACCAGGTCGAGCACCACGTCGGCATCCCGTACCAGCTGCTCGAACCGCTCCTGCCGGTAGTCGATGACACGCTGGGCACCGAGCGCGGTGACGAAGTCCGCGTCTCGTGCCGAAGCGGTGGCCGTCACGCGTCCACCCAGCGCAGCGGCCATCTGTACGGCGAAGGTCCCCACGCCACCGGCGCCGCCGTGGACCAGTACGTGCTGTCCCGCTCGCATCGCCGCATGGTCGACGAGCGCCTGCTGTGCCGTGAGGGCGGCGAGCGGTACAGCTGACGTCCGGTCGTGGTCCAGCCGGGTCGGCTTCGCGGCGAGCACGTTCGAGGGAACGGCAACGTATTCGGCTGCCGCACCGTCTCGGGTGAACGGGATCAGTCCGTAGATCTCGTCACCGACAGCGAGATCGGACACTCCGGCTCCGACTTCGGCCACAACGCCGGACACCTCGTGGGAGGGAATGGTCGGCGTGCGGTCCCGTCCCGTCCCGTCAATGCTGTCGGTCCAGCTGGCATCCCATTCGAGTTCACCGGCGGTGATGGAAGCGGCGTGCACCGCAACGAGCACCTCACCGTCTGCCGGTTCGGGGCGTGGGGCCGACTCGTGGACAAGTTGCTCCGGGCCGCCCCTTCGGTGGGCGCGGACGGCATGCATCGTACTGATCATGAGGAGAGGACTCCCCTTGTCGAACCGCCTTCACTCGGTCGTGCCGACCCGATCACTCCTTGGGCCGTGGCCGCCGCTCCGGCCCACCAGTGGCCAGGGACTCCATTGCGGGCCCTGCTCGCCTACCGAGGGTTCGCCTGCCGGCCCGCGACGGGCGAGGAGGAGGCCCGATGCCACGACGGTTTCGCCGAGGCTCAGCCCGACCGGCAATGGGAGGGCTGCCTCCCACTGCCGGTCGGTCTTACAGCGCGGAGAACGAGAACTGCCTCCACGAGATGGATCGTGCAGGGCAGGCTCCCCGTGACCGAGCCCCTCGTCGGGGCGGTCCAGCCCGGGCGTGCGGCTCCGACGAGAACACCGACGGCCTGCTGCGGCAGTACTTCCCCGAAGGCACTGACCTGGCAGTACACACCCGCGCCCCCTGAACGCAATCGCTGCCGATCTCCACGACCGCCCCCGCGGAACGCTCGGCTGGGAAATCCCGGCCGAGCGCCTGCATCGACTGCTCGCGGCCTGATCAGACCAACCGTCTGTTGCAACGATCTTCGGAAACCGCCCAGGGCGGCGAGGCCGCTCGCGATCCGGGCCCGGCTCGGTACGCGTTGCGGTCGTGCGCGTCGTGGTCGGTACGGCGGCGTGATCCGGGATGCGGAGGCGAAGCGTGGTGACGTGCCATGCACCGGCCTCGCAGGAGGGGCGGAGCCTGGCAGGCAGGCCGTGCCACGGTTCGATCAGCCCGGCTCGCTCGAGTCGCTCAGGCTTCGACCGCCGCCGGCTCACCGAGTGCGTCGGCGGTGGTTGCCTTGTCGCCGCCGCCCGTGACAGCGCGGACTGCCGGGATGGTGGCTGCGACCACCGCGGCGACGAGGGCGACGCCGCAGCCGATGAGGAGACTGGTGCGGAAGCCGTCCTCGGAAGCGAAGGTGTAGCCGCCCAACGTGGTGGTCATCTGTGCGAGAACCACCCCGATCACCGCCGCGCCGATCGAGGTGCCGAGCGAGCGCATGAGCGTGTTGAAGCCGTTGGCAGCAGCGGTCTCGGAGAGCGGGACCGAACTCATGATCAGGGCGGGCATCGCGCCGTAGGCGAGACCCACACCGCTGTTGACCACGATGCCGACCAGCATCAGGCCCCATGCCGTGCCCATCAGGGTCAGTGCCAGGCCGTAGCCGATGGCGATGACCAGCACGCCGGAGATCAACGTGAACTTCGGGCCGCGGGCATCGGTGAGCTTCCCCCCGAGCGGGGAGACGATCATCATCATGATGCCGCCGGGCGCCATCCACAGGCCGGCGGCGAGCATCGACTGGCCCAGACCGTAGCCGGTGGCCTCGGGGAACTGCAGCAGCTGCGGCAGGACCAGCATGCTGGCGTACATGGCGCAGCCGACAAAGATCGATGCGATGTTGGTGATCAGCACCCGCGGGCGGGCGGTGGTGCGCAGGTCGACCAGAGGGTCGCGGGTCCGCAGCTCCCAGGCTCCCCACCCGAGCAGGATGACGACGGCGGCGACGAACAGACCGAGGGTGGTGGCCGAGCCCCAGCCCCAGTCGGCGCCCTTGGAGACCGCGAGCAGCAGGCAGACCAGACCGGCGCCGAGGCCGAGCGCGCCGGGCAGATCGAAGCGCTGTCCCTTGGCGCTGGCGGGCACGTCGGGGATCAGGAACCAGACGAGAGTGCCAACCACTACGGCCATGACAGCCGAACCCCAGAACAGCACACGCCAGTTCGCGTACTGGGCGACGGCGGAGGCGATCGGCAGACCGAGGCCACCGCCGATCCCCATGGATGCGCTGACCAGGGCGATCGAGGAGCTGAGCTTCTCCGCCGGGACCACGTCACGCAGCAGGGCGATGCCCAGCGGCACCATTCCCATACCCATCCCCTGCAGACCGCGTCCGACGATCATGGGGACGACGGAGGAGGACAGGGCGCACACCACCGAGCCCGCGATCAGCGGCACCGAGCAGGCGAGGAGCATCCGGCGCTTGCCCAGGAGGTCGCCCAGGCGTCCGGAGACCGGTACGAAGACGGCCGCCACCAGCAGGGTGGCGGTGATCACCCAGGCCGCGTTCGACGAGGTGGTGTCCAGGATCTGTGGCAGCTCGGCGATGAGCGGCGTCACCAGGGTCTGCATGATCGCCGCTGTGATGCCTGCGAAGGCCAGTGTCGCGACCACGCCGCCTGAGCGGCTTGATGCCTGGGTGGCATCCATAGGGGGCTCCTCGTACTCGTGCTCGTATAGGGAGAGGGACGATATGCATCGTACACGTCTCGTGTATCGCACACATTGCGTGCAAGGTGCATATTTCCATGAGAGAATGGAATGCGACGGCGCCGCGACGGCGAGGACGGCGTACGTCGGACCGGTGAGAAGGAGAAGGCGGCAGGCGTATGGTCAGGCCCACCCACGACGTCGAGTACGAGCAGATGCTGCTGAGCCGCCACGCACTTGTGCACCACAAGAGCGTCCGGCGCGAGGGCGGTCTTGAGCGCAGCGCCTACATTCTGCTCAGCCGGATCCGGATCCAGGGGCCCATGTCCATCGGCGAGCTGAGCGACGCGTTCGGTCTCGACGCCTCCACGCTCAACCGGCAGACCGGCGCGGCGATGCGCTCCGGACTCGTCGACCGCATCCCCGATCCGGACGGAGGGATGGCCCGCAAGTTCCGTCTCACGGACAAGGGTGCGCGTCTCCTGGACGAGGAACGCGAACGGACCGTCGAGGGCCTGGACCGCGTCATGGCCGACTGGTCGGACCAGGACATCGCGGGATTCGCCGCCTACCTCAAGCGCTTCAACACCGATATCGAGCGCCTCGGTGGACGTCCCTGGCCGCGCCCGTGAATGCGTCCGGTCGGCGGTGCTGCTCGAAGGTTCGAGACTGCCGCCGGCCGGCTCGGTCTGCCCGGACCGGGCGTCGAGCCCTCTCGGCGAAATGTTCGTCGGCCTGGTCGGATCGTTTCAGGGCCGTCACATGTGATGCGGCGTCTGCCCCCTTTGAGTGAGACGGCGTACGGTGGGGCATCGGATCCTGGGGGACCTGTGAGTCTGAAGAACGCCTATTTGGAGACCGCGGCGCGGGCCGTGACACTGCTGGACGCACCGGAAACGGCCGCCGCCTGGAGAAGACCCAGCGCGTTGACGCAGTGGACCGTCGGTGGCCTGGCCGGCCATCTCATGTACCAGATCTTCAGCGTGGATCAGGTGCTGCAGGAACCGGAGTCCGAGCAGGAACCGATCTCGTTGGTGGAACACTACGAGCGTGCCGAGTGGATCGGTGCCCCGCTCGACGGGGAGGCCAACTCCGGAATTCGGGCGAAGGGTGAAGGCATCTCATCGGAAGGGGTGCAACCGCTGCGGGCGCGTGTCGGTGCCGCGCTCGACGAGCAACGAACCGGCTTGGGTGAAGTGCCCGACGACCGGGTCGTGTTCCTTCCGCAGACCGGGTGGGCGCTGTGTCTGGACGATTTCCTCGTGACGCGGCTGGTCGAGCTCGCTGTCCACATGGACGACCTGGCGGCCGGTGTCGGGCTTCCCACGACAGAGCTTCCGCGTGCTGCTTTCGATCCCGTACTGAGGCTGTTGACCGAGCTTGCGGTACGACGGCATGGCCAGACGGCGTTGCTGCGGGCATTGACCCGCGTGGAGCGGGCGCCCGCTGCGATCAACGTGTTCTGAGCGCTCGCGGCAATCGGCTCTTGCCCGTTCGACCGGCAAGGAGGCGTACCACGCTGCCGTCGACGGCCCGGGCTTGTCCGGTCGCCGCAGCTGGAGGTCGTGCGTATCGCCCCTCCACGAGGCGTGGAGTGGCTGTTCGTTGACCGGTGAGAGGAGCAGGCCGTCGGTTCTGTCCTTGAGTACCTACGTGAGACTCGCCTCGGCGGACCGGCGATGGTTCGTTGCCGGCGTAGGAGATTGATCCGGCTCCACCCGTCCCGGGCAGGGCGCGGTGTACTAACGTGCCCGGGATGATGACGGCTGATGATGTGCTGTCCGTGCTGGAACGGCTGCAACAGGCAGGTCTTGCCGTCTGGATCGGTGGCGGGTGGGGCGTCGACGCACTGATCGGCGAACAGACCCGTGAGCACCGTGACCTGGACCTGATGTACAGCGGTGATCACGAAGCCGGCGTTGTCGAAGTGCTCGACGACGCGGGCTTCACGGAAAGCCTGAACTGGCGGCCGGTACGGTTCGTGGTCACGGCCCCGGGCGGACGAGAGATCGACCTTCATCCTCTGGCCTTCGCATCCGACGGTTCCGCGGTGCAGGCTTCTTTCGATGCGGAGCACCCATTTCTCTATCCCGCTCCGTGCTTCGTGACCGGCCGGATCGGTGGCATGACGGTTCCCTGCCTGTCAGCGGAACAGCAGAACTACTTCCACCAGGGTTATGAGCCGACCGATCGCGATCGTCACGACATGGCGCGGCTCCGCGAGGCGTTCGGGATCGCCACTCACTTCTGAGAAGTCGACCGGTGGGTTCGATCGGCGATCCGGTCCCTGCATCGGGAGGTCGGTCCGATGGATACCGGATGCATGGGTGACCTGCTCTCACGGCTGTGGGAAGAGCACATGCGCGAGCCATTCCCACCACACATGCGCGGTCGGGAGATCGATGGCGAAGACATGGTGTTGCTCGACGCGGACATGGCCGGCTGTGTCCTCTCGTCGCTCTCAGGGCCTCTTGATGCGAAGCGCCACAGAATCCTGCTCATCCGCCTCGCGGCCGTCGAGAAGGTCCTGCCGTCGATCGAGGATGAGGACGGCGCGATCGAGTACCACGAGCGCCTGCGCGAAATGGCCGCGGTGGCAGTCGAACTCGGGAACACCAAAGCCCGGTAGCGTCGAGTGGTGCGGCAGTGGACCGGCCGATGGCTTGCTGTTCGGCGCGGGTACGGGCGATGGCGAGGCGGAAGGAGTCGGTGCCGGACTTGATACATGTTGCCGCCGAAGGTGAGGCGGTCGACGATGACCGCGCGAGGCGGAGGCGGTGGGTGGACTCTGCTCCGAAGGCCCCGGGCCCGCGGCAGCTACACCGTCCGCGTACCAGAAAATCCCTGGTCCAGGCGGAGGCCGTCCGACGATACTCCCTACTCATGAGGCATGACGATCTCAATCGGGAAATCCCGGACAACCCGGCACTACGACGAATCCTGGGACGGCCCGGCGGCGCGGAGCTGCTGGACACGCTGACCCATGGCATGTCCGGCGGAGATCTGACCACGCTGCTGCTCGAGGTGTTCCGGCGCCGAGCGAACCGGCACTCGCCGGCGGAGGTGATGAGGCGCTACCGCAGCGATCGTTTCGTAGCGCCGGCGCCGACCGGCTTCACCGCGCTCCGCCGCGCCGAAGACGCGTTGATATCCGTACTGCCCGATGACTTCGAGATGCTCGTGCTTGCCCCCGTTCTGCCTCTGGCAGCTCATTCGGCCGTCGCGACCGTCGATCCGCGCAAGGTGATCGCAACGGTTCGCGGCAGCGAGGTCGCCGCCGACCCGACCAACGCCTTGGCCCTGGAAGCGTCCCTACGCCGTTCCCTGGCCCTGGCCGCCGATCCTCGTTCCGACGTGCCGGTCCGCCTGGCGGCCAGTCAGCGTGTCACTCGCGCACAGCACTTCAACCGCCCCGGGATGCTCGCCCACTTCCAGATCTTCGGTCTGGTGACCGCCGGCCGGGATGCCGGCAACCGGTCCTTCGAGCATGAGCAGTTGGCCGAGCACCTGCGGTTCGCGACCAGGGCGTTGGCCGCTGCGGGGGCACAGCACACACAGATCCGGCTCACCTGCCTGGAGGAAGCGAGCCGTCCGATCACCGATCGGATGTGTGAGGACTTCGCCGCGCAATCAGGCGTTGAAGTCGTCGAGGACCGGGATCGGACGACCGGACGCGGCTACTACACGGGCGTTTGCTTCAAGATCTATATCCGCGTCGAAGATCGCTGTCTGGAAGTCGCCGACGGCGGGTTCGTCGACTGGAGCCAACTCCTCACCGGCAATCGCAAGGAACGCCTTCTGATCAGCGGCTTCGGTGTCGACCGACTCTCCGAGACTCTGGCATCGCCGCCGAGGACCAGCCTCCGCCGAAATAGGAGATGGCGGCGCGCTCGACGCCCGGGCCTTGCCGACAAGGGAAACAACTTCTGGTTCCGCGGCTGCATCCGTAGGCCGATGGGACATCCGCCTGGGCCGACGACGGGTACCCCGTACGCGGCGCGCCACCGCTCCGCGAGAACCTCGTCGGTTCCATCGGACGGAAAAAAAGTAAAGGCAAGGAGAGCTCTCTCCTTGCCGCTCTCAACTTATAGCGCACTGGGGGGCTTGCCGCAAGGACCGGGTCATGGCGCAGAATCGTCGGCCTATGCCACATTCTGCGGAAATGGGAGCACGACGTGCGTGTGTTGTTGTCGGGGTACGGGGGACGCGGTGACGTCGAACCAGCGGTGGGACCGGCAGCGCAGTTGCGGGGGTGTGCGCCGTCCGACCGGGCGGAGCGGCCGGTCGTCTCGTCGGAGGGAAGGCAACCGGGGTCGGGGGCCGGCTCGACAGAGTGGGAGGCGCCGGTGATTCGATCGGCCACCGCAGTGCGATGGAGCACGGCTGCCTCGGAGGTATCGCAGTGACTGAGCAGTACGTGTCGGGACTTCAAGAGGTCGACGAGACGCAGGTCGCGGTCTTCGGTGGCAAGGGCGCGCACCTGGGCGGGCTGTCGCGGATCGAAGGCATCCGCGTGCCGGGTGGCTTCTGCGTGACGACGGACGCCTTCCGGCGGATCATGGCTGAAGCGCCGTCGATCGACGATCGGCTCGATCAGTTGTCGCGCCTCGACCCGGACGACCGGGAGGCTATCCGCACGCTCAGCGCGCAGATTCGTCGGACCATCGAAGAGATTGCCATCCCGGGCGATCTCGCTGCGGCGATCACCCACGCGCTCGCCCGGTTCGGCGAGCAGGCCGCCTACGCCGTCCGATCCAGCGCGACCGCGGAGGATCTGCCGACGGCCTCCTTCGCCGGCCAGCAGGACACGTACCTGAACGTCGTGGGGCCGACGGCGGTCCTCCGGCACATCAGCCGGTGCTGGGCCTCGCTGTTCACCGAGCGGGCCGTGACCTACCGCCGGCGGAACGGCATCGACCACCGTACGGTCCACATGGCCGTGGTCGTGCAACAGATGGTCTTCCCGCATGCGGCCGGCATCCTCTTCACCGCCGACCCCGTCACGGGCAACCGGAAGGTCGCCACCGTGGACGCCGGCTTCGGCCTCGGCGAGGCCCTGGTCTCCGGCCTGGTGAACCCGGACGTCTTCAAGGTGCGACACGGCGAAGTCGTCGCCAAGGCGATCGCCGCCAAACAGCGCGCCGTTCTCGCCCTGCGGGCCGGCGGTACGCAGGAAGTGGCGATCGACTCGCAGCGGCAGGAGCAGCCGGCGCTGACGGATGCGCAGGTCGTGAAGCTCGTGCAGCTCGGGCGGCAGATCGAGGCGCACTTCGGCGGCCCCCAGGACATCGAATGGTGCCTGGTCGATGACGGCTTCCAGATCGTTCAGAGCCGGCCGATCACGACGCTCTTCCCCATCCCCGACACCGGCGACCAGGAGAATCACGTCTACGTCTCCGTCGGTCACGGACAGATGATGACCGACCCCATGAAGCCTCTGGGGCTCTCCATGTGGCGACTGACGGCCATGGTGCCGATGCACGAGGCCGGCGGGAGGCTGTTCGTCGACGTCACCCGACGCCTGGCCTCGCCCGCGAGCCGCGCCGGCCTCCTGGACGCCATGGGGAAGGGTGACCCACTGATCAGGGACGCTCTGGAGACCGTTCTCGACCGCGGCGATTTCGTCCCGTCGCTCCCGGACGCAGGTCCCGGCGGGCCGCCGGCCAGGGGTGCGTCCGCCCCGGTCGCGACCGATCCGGCCATCGTCACCGAGCTGATCGAACGCAGCCAGGTGTCCATCGCCGCCCTGGAGCGCGCCATCCGGACGAAGACCGGACCGGCGCTGTTCGACTTCCTGCTGGAGGCCTTCGAGGAGCACAAGCGAGTCCTCGGCGAGCCGCTGAACATTCAGGCGATCATGGCGGGGATGGAGGCCACGTGGTGGCTCAACGACAAGCTGCAGGAGTGGCTGGGCGAGAAGAACGCGGCTGACACGCTCACGCTGTCCGCCCCCGACAACATCACGTCGGAGATGGGACTGGCGCTGCTCGACGTCGCGGACGTGATCCGCCCGCATCCGGAGGTGGTGGCGTTCCTGCAGGGCGTCGAGGACGAGGACTTCCTGGACGAGCTGGCGAAGCTCGCGGGCGGGACCGAAGCGCGCGACGCCATGGAGGCCTACCTCGACCGGTACGGCATGCGCTGCGTCGGCGAGATCGACATCACGAGGCCACGTTGGCGCGAGCGCCCCACCACGCTCGTGCCCGTGATCCTCGACAACGTCAGGATCTTCGAGCCGGGCGCCGCCGAGCGGCGCTTCGAACAAGGGCGGAAGAAGGCGCAGGAGAAGGAACAGGACGTGCTGTCACGGTTGCGGGCCCTGCCGGACGGGGACCGGAAAGCCGACGAGACCAAGCGGATGATCGACCGGGTGAGAACGTTCATCGGGTACCGGGAGTACCCGAAATACGGCATCGTCACCCGCTACTTCGTCTACAAACAGGCCCTGCTGGAGGAGGCCGAGCGCCTCGTGCGGGCCGACGTGCTTCCTGAGAAGGAGGACATCTTCTACCTCACGTTCCAGGAACTCCACGACGTCGTACGCTCGAACCGGGTGGACGGCCAGCTCATCCAGCAGCGCAAGGACGCGTTCCGGTCGTACCACGCGCTCACACCGCCCCGGGTGCTCACATCGGATGGTGAGGCCGTCACCGGGGCGTACCGGCGCGACGACGTGCCGGCCGGCGCCCTGAGCGGCCTACCGGTTTCCGCCGGGACCGTCGAGGGAAGGGCCCGCGTCATCCTCGACATGGCGGAGGCCGATCTCGAAGCGGGCGACATCCTGGTCACGACCTTCACGGACCCCAGCTGGTCGCCGCTGTTCGTCGGAATCGCGGGCCTGGTGACGGAGGTGGGCGGCCTGATGACCCATGGCGCAGTGATTGCCCGGGAGTACGGCTTGCCGGCCGTTGTGGGTGTGGAGCAGGCCACCCGGCTGATCCGCGACGGGCAGCGGATCCGCGTGCACGGAACCGACGGGTACGTCGAGATCCTGTCCTGACCGACCACACCGAGAAGCCTCATCCGTAGCTTCGACGAGGACATGGTGGTGAAAGGCCGACCGGGGGAGGTCCCCCGGTCGGCCTTTCACCACTCAGCCCGCCGCGGAGTGGAACTCCCGCCGCAGTTCGGCGATACCGCTGACCTCCCGCGTCGGATGGACCCGGTTGGTGAGCAGCACCGCATAGCGGCCCGTGTCCGGATCGATCCAGAGGCTCGTCCCGGTGAAACCGGTGTGACCGTACGAGGCCGGGCCGAAGGAGGGGCCCACGGGGGAGCCGTCCGGGTCCTGACCCTGCCAGGCGAGCCCGCGGCGGAGGTTGAGCCCGTCCGTGTGCGGGGCGGTCATCAGCGAGAACGTTTCCGGGCGCAGTAGTTCGCGGGCTCCGCCCGCCAGGGCGATGGCCAGCCGTTCAGTGTCGGCAAGTGTCGCGAAGAGCCCGGCATGGCCGGCGATCCCGCCGAGCACGGCGGCGTTCTCGTCGTGCACCTCGCCCACGACCGTCCTGCCGCGCCAGGGGCACTCCTCGGTCGCGACCGCACGCATCCGATCTGCGGCCGCCGGAGCGAAGCCGGTGTCCTCCAGGCCCAGCGGACGGCACACCAGCTCTGCCACCAGTGCGTCCAGCCCCTGTCCGGCGGCGTGTTCCGCGATCAGGCCGAGCAGCATGAAGCCCTGCGAGGAGTACTCGACCCGTTGACCGGGAGCGGACCGCAGCGGCAGCGTCCCGAGGGCGGAGAGCAGTGACTCGCGAGTGGGGTGGCTGCGGTACATCGGGACCTGTCCCGGCAGGCCCGAGGTGTGGGTGAGCAGGTCGGCAACGGTCAGTGGCGCCTTGTCGGTGTCCCGGAAGCGGGGGAGATGAGCGCCCACCGTGTCGGCCGGCGACAGCGCGCCGCCGTCCGCGAGCGCCATGACGACCAGGCCCACGACCGGCTTGGTGACGGAGGCGAGATCCCACAGGTCCGTGCCGTCCAGCTCCGCCCCGCCCCAGCTCCGGGTGCCCAGCCACCCCCGGTCCGCGGGGCCCTGCGCGGAGCCCACCGACCACGCGGCACCCGAGTAGAGCTGCCGCGCCCGCCCTTCGGCCAGCACCTCGACACGCTTCTTCTCGCCCGGCGCGTGCGCACGACCCGACGCCTGCACCGTTCCCCGCTCCACCATCGCCTGCTCCACTTCCGGACCACCCGCTGTGTTCACCGGTCACTCCACCGCCGGCCGCCGGACTGTGTGTCCTCGCGTGCCACCGCCAGCCTGGCGCGCCCACCGGAACCCGGCCCCGCGGAGACCGAACGTGCCGCCGCCCGGACCATCGGGCCGTACAGGTCGACGCCTGCCTCGTCCAGGGTGAAGACCAGCCCGGTGAGCGCGACCGCCCCCACGATCCGCCCCTCCTCGTCCCGTACCGCCGAGGCGATTGCGCGCCGGTCCTGCTGCTCGTACTGGTCGTCGAGTGCGTATCCACGCTCCGCGGCCGCGGCGATCGCGGCCCGCAGCGTACCGGCGGGCACCGGCAACGGATGGCCGCTGGCCTCCTCGGCCGCGAGGGCCAGCTCGGTCTCGGAGGCCGGCAGAGCAGCCAGCATCGCGAGGCCGGGTGCCGAGGCGAGCAGGGGAGCCCTTGATCCCGGACGCAGTTCGAGCGCGTACTCCCGGGCCGGTTCGGACACCTCCAGACAGACCGCGGCGTCCCCGTCCCGTACGGCGTAGTGCGCGAGCAGTCCGGTGCGGGTGCGCAGATCCGCCAGCACCGGCCGGATCAGCCGCATCCCGGGGCCGCAGTCGAGCGCGGCGGCAGCGAGGCCCAGCAGCCGGGGACCCGCCCGGTAACTGCCCCCTTCCGCGGGCTCGGCGAAGCCGGAGTTCGCCAGGCTGCGCAGCAACCGGTGCACGGTGGGTTTGGTGAGCCCCGTACGGCGGGCCAGGTCCGCCAGGCGATGCGGTGCACCCGTCTCGACCAGTGCGGACAGGACCTCCATCGCCTTGTCCACCGGGCCCATGACGGAGTGTTCGCCAGCCTGGCCCGTGGGCGGCTGCTCCTTCGAACGGCTATTGACCGGTTTCCCCATGTCGCTTAGCTTACCCCCACTGCATTCCATCTGTCGGAACGGGTGTGTTGTTCAATGGAACGAATACGTGGAGGATGGACGGGGGGCCGTGGCCGCCCCTCCCGCCGAACGGTCCTTCGCTGCGGAGGCGTGCTGCTCCCCGCCGTCGCCGCGCCGACACTGCTCACCGGCTGCGGTACGGACCCCGCAGCCGGCGCCGGCAACGTCCTGCGGGTCTCCCAGACGGGTGACCCCAAGACCATGGACCCGCAGAAGCAGGGCGACATGACGTCGATGAACGCCCTGATCAACATGTTCGACACGCTCACCACCCGGGGACGCGACAACACCCTTCGCCCCCGCCTCGCCCTCTCCTGGAAGGCCCTCTCGCCACGCGTCTGGCGCTTCCGGCTCCGGCCCGGCGTCGCTTTCCACAACGGCGAGCCCTGCGACGCCGCCGCAGTGAAGTTCAGCATCGAACGCCTCCTCGACCCGGCGACCAAGTCGCCCATCGTCGAACTGCGTTACGTCAAGGGCGTCTCCGTCGTCGACCGGCTCACCGTGGACTTCCACACCACCGTCCACGACCCGATCCTGCCCGACAAGGTGTCCCTCTTCGGCGGGGTGATCGTCCCCCCGCGCTATCTGGCCGAGGTCGGCGACGACGGCTTCGCCGCCCGCCCCGTCGGCACCGGACCGTTCACCTTCGTCCGGTGGCAGCGCGACCACGAACTGCGGATGCGCGCCAACGAGCATCACTGGCAGGGCAGCCCGCACATCGACGAACTCGTCTTCACCCCCGCCCCGAACGCGTCCTCCGCGCTCGCGGTACTCCAGAGCGGTGGTGTGGACCTCGTCGCCGGACTCACCCCCGATGCCGCCCAGCAGCTCGACGGCTACACCGGTGTGAGTCTCGACAACCACACCGGGATCCGCACCTCGTACCTCTCCCTCAACACCCTTGACGCGGGACCGCTCCAGGACCGCCGGGTGCGCCAGGCGCTCAACCACGCAGTCGACGTACCCCTGCTCATCAAGGCCGTTCTCGGCGGGAAGGGGACCGAGGTCCCCGCGATGATCCCGCGCGGTGCCTTCGGCTTCGACGAGAGCATCAAGCCCTTCAGACGTTCCCTCGCCAACGCCCGCGCGTTGCTCACCGAGGCCGGCCACCCGCACGGTTTCAGCACGAGCCTCACCGCCTCCAACATGGACGCCGACGTCGCGGAGGCGATTTCCGGGCTCCTCGCCCGCGCCGGGGTGCACGCGAAGGTCGACCTCCTCGATCCCGGCACCTACGCCCAGCGCCTCACCTCCGACAACCACGGAGCGCTCGGACCGATGTACCTGGCGGCGTCCACGGTATGGACACTCGACGGCGAGAGCATGATCCAGTCCAACGTGCGCAGCGAACGGCGGCAGAGCCGCTGGCACAACAAGGAAGCCGACCGGCTCGTCGACCTCGAAGAACTCTCCGTCGACCCGGACACCCGGCAACGCGCCTTCTCCGACCTCCAGCGGCTCATCAGGACCGAGGCGCCCTTCGTCCCCCTGTACCAGATCGACAACATCTACGCCCGCAACCAACGGCCCCGCTGGACACCCGGATCCGCCGGCGTCCTCGACATGGCGAGCGCGAAGGTCTCCCGATGAACGAGCTCCTGACCCCCACCGCCCCCGGCTCCCACGAGGACCCCGAGCCCCCTGCGGCACCGCCCGTGCCCCGTCGCGCAGTCCTCCGGGTCCTGCCCATGATCGCGACCCGCGTCGGCACCGCGCTGCTCGTCCTCCTGTGCACCGCCACCGTCGCCTTCTTCCTCGTACGGCTCTCCGGCGACCCCGTCAAAGTCCTCCTGCCGCCCGACGCCACCGCCCACCAGGAGAGCGTCCTGCGCCACAGCCTCGGGCTGGACCGCCCCCTGATCACCCAGTACCTCGACTATCTGTGGGGTATCCCGCGGTTCGACTTCGGCAACTCCCTCTTCTACAACCAGCCGGTACGCGCGGTCCTCGCCGACCGCATCCCCGCAACCCTCCTGCTGGCCGCCGGAGCGCTCGTCATCACGCTCCTCATCGCCCTGCCTGCCGGGACCGTGGCCGCCATGCGACGGGGGAGGACCACCGACCGCACCGTCATGACGGGTGTCCTGCTCGGCCAGTCCACCCCGCCCTTCTGGATCGGCATCCTCCTCATCCTGGTCTTCGCCGTCGGCCTGCACGCACTGCCCGCCTCCGGCTACGGAACCTTCGCCAACCTCGTCCTGCCGGCCGTGACACTCGCCGTGTACTCCGTCGCCGTCGTCGCCCGGCTCCTGCGCTCCTCCCTCATCGACGTGCTGAGCGCCGACCACATACGCACCGCACGGGCCAAGGGGTTCGGCCCCGTCAAGGTCGTCCTCACGCACGGGCTGCGCAACGCCTCGCTGCCCGTCGTCACCGTCGTCGGCCTCGAAGTCGGCAGCCTCCTCGGCGGCGCCATCCTCACCGAACAGGTCTTCTCCTGGCCCGGAGTCGGCCAGCTCACCATCGAAGCCATCTCCAACCGAGACTTCCCACTCGTCCAGGCCACCGTGCTGCTGTTCGCCGCGACCTTCGTCGTGGTGAACCTGCTCGTGGACCTCTCCTACAGCCTCCTCGACCCGAGGGTGAGGACCTCCCGATGACCACCACATCCCCGGCTCCGGCCACCACCGACGACCGGACGCCGGCCGTCCCCGCCCTCGCCCCATCGCCCCGCGCCGCCGCCCTGCGCACGCTGTTGCGCAACCGGCTCGCCGTCGCCGCCTTCGCCTTCGTCGCCCTCATCGTGATCTGCGCGCTCTTCGCCCCGCTCATCGCGCCGGCCGACCCCGACGCACAGGACCTCCTGGCCCGGCTCCAGCCGCCCGCGTGGATGCACGGCGGCAGCGACGCACACCTGCTCGGCACCGACCAACTCGGTCGCGACCTGCTCTCCCGCGTCATCTACGGCACCCGCGTCTCGCTGCTCGTCGGAGCCGGCGCCGCCCTGCTCGCCGGAGTCATCGGCACCGTCGTCGGCCTCGCCTCCGGCTACTTCGGAGGCTGGCCCGACCGCATCCTCATGCGCCTCGCCGACGTCCAGCTCGCCTTCCCCGCGATCCTCCTCGCCCTCGCCATCGTCGGATTCCTCGGCTCGGGCCTCTGGTACGTCATCCTCGTCCTCGGCATCACCGGCTGGGTGTCGTACGCCCGCGTCGTCCGCTCCGAGGTGCTGTCCCTGCGCTCCCGGGACTTCATCACCGAGGCCCACGCCATCGGCGTCGGCCATACCGCGATCATGCGCCGCCACCTGCTGCCCAACGTGATGGCACCCCTCGCCACCATCGGCACCCTCCACGTCGCCGCCGCCGTCGTAGCCGAGGCGTCCCTGAGCTACCTCGGCCTCGGCGTCCCCAAGGAGACCGTCACGTGGGGCTCGATGCTCGCCGACGGGCAGCTCTACCTCGGCACCTCATGGTGGGTCGCCGTCTTCCCCGGCGTCGCCCTCATGCTCACCTCACTCGCCGTCAACATCACCGGCGACGCCCTGCGCGACGTCGCGGACCCGAAGGCCTACCGCCGATGACCCCTCTCACCACCGGCGGCACAGCCGCCACCGCAGCGCCGGTCCTCGAAATCCACGACCTGCGCGTCGACTTCCGGCTCGCCACCACGACCGTCCACGCGGTCCGCGGCCTCAGCCTCGCCGTCGCCCCCGGGGAGACCCTCGCCATCGTCGGCGAATCGGGCAGCGGCAAGTCCGCGACCGCGCTCTCCACCCTCCGCCTCAACCCCGAACCGCCCTGCGTCTACGCCGGCGGCCACATCCTCCTCGACGGCAAGGACCTCCTCACCCGCAGCGAACGCGAACTCGGCCGCATCCGTGGCGCCGAACTCTCCATGATCTTCCAGGACCCGATGACCAGCCTCGACCCGCTGCAACGCATCGGCAACCAGGTCGCCGAGGTCCTCCGTCACCACGGCGCGTACAGCCGGGCCGAAGCCAGGGCCGCCGCCCTGTCCGCCCTGGACGAAGTCGGCATCCCCGACCCCGAACGCCGCTACCGCCAGTACCCCCACGAACTCTCCGGCGGGCTGCGCCAACGCGTCATGATCGCCGCCGCCCTGGTGGCCCGTCCCCGGGTCCTCATCGCCGACGAACCCACCACGGCCCTCGACGTCACCGTGCAGCGTCAGATCCTCGACCTGCTCGTACAGCTCCAGGAACGGCACGGCATGGCCGTCGTCCTGATCACGCACGACCTCGGTGTCGTCGCGGAAACAGCCGACCGCGTCGTCGTCATGCACCACGGAGAAGCTGTCGAGAGCGGCGACGTCCACGACATCTTCTCCCGCCCCACCGACCCCTACACCCGCCAACTACTGGACGCGACACCCCGACTGGAGCCCGCCGGATGACCGTCACCGCCCCGCCCCTGCTCGAACTCGAGAACCTGCGCAAGGAGTTCGGCGGACGGCCCGGAAGCGTCGCGGTGGACGACGTGAGCCTCACCGTCCACGAAGGCGAAACCCTCGCGCTGGTGGGGGAGTCGGGCTGTGGGAAGACCACGCTGACCCGGCTGCTGCTGCGCCTGCTGGAACCGACCTCGGGCACCGTACGCTTCGCCGGCACCGACCTCTTCGGCCTCGACGCGACCGCGCTGCGCCGGGTCCGCCGCGAGATGCAGGTCGTCCTCCAGGATCCCTACTCCAGCATGAACCCACGGCTTCGGATCGTCGACATCGTCGCCGAACCCCTCGTCACCCACGATCCGCAGGCCCGGGGCCGCCGGGGCCGGGCACGTACCCGGCAGCGCGTCGGGGAACTCCTCGAGGCGGTCGGCCTCGACGCCGCGATTCTCGACCGCTACCCCCACGAGTTCTCCGGCGGTCAACGCCAGCGCATCTCCATCGCCCGCGCCCTCACCCTCGAACCCCGCCTCGTCGTCCTCGACGAACCCACCAGCGCTCTCGACGTGTCCGTCCAGGCGCGCGTCCTCGACCTGCTCGGCGAACTCCAACAGCGCCTCGGGCTCACCTACGTGTTCGTGTCCCACAACCTCGCGGTCGTCCAGCAGGTGGCCGACCGGGTCGCCGTCATGCGCCGGGGCCGCATCGTCGAGGTGGGCACCGCCCAGCAGGTGTTCACCGCACCCGCCCACCCCTATACGCGTCAGCTCCTCGACGCCGTCCCCGTGCCGGACCCCGCGAAGGCCCGCAGGACCCGGCGACCGGCCGCGCACGACGAGGAGACAGCGGGCGTGAACACCCCGGCCGGCTCCGGTTCCGCCCCGAACCCCGCGCACGAGGGCCCCGCATGACAACCGCCGCGCACCTACCGGCCGGACAGCACCAGTCCCGCTCCGCCCAGCAGCGCGACATCGTCCACGGTCGCCTCGCTCACCACCACCCTGGGCAGCTCGCCGCCGCCCAGGCCGTCCGAACGCAGCCGCGACTCGACCAGGGCCCGGAACGGCTCCCCGCCTTCACGGGCCTCCCCGTGCAGGACGAAGAGCCCGCAGGCGAAGAGCTGCTGCACCGTGGCGAGTCCCAGCACCAGATTCTCCGCGTACTCCGCCACCAGGCGCCGCGCCGCCCCGTCCCGCGATGCCACCAGCGCGCCGAGCGACGCACCCGCCGCCCCGAGACCGAGCACCTCCGCCCGTCGGCGCAGCCAGCGCGTCGTCGCCACCGCCTTCCAGCAGCCGCGACGCCCGCAGGTGCACAGCTCACCACTGGCGGACACCGTCATGTGAGCCCCGCTGCGCCCGCCGTCAGGGGCGAGCACCTCACCCTCGTACAGAATGCCCACCCCCAGCACCTCACCCGTCGACACCGAGGCGAAGGAGCGACGTCCCCGGCCCGGCCCGAACCACCGGTCGCCGAGCACCTGGACCCGCGCCCGGTGCTCGACCCGCACCGGGGCCCCGGTCAGTGTTTCCAGCCGCTGTGCGACCGGGTAGCCGCGCAGGGCCGGCGCCTCGTTGACCTCGATCACCCGGCCGCCGGCCGGATCGATCACTCCCGCCGCCGCGATGCCGATGCCTGTCGGACGGCGCCCCTCGAACACGACGGCCACTCGCGCGAGCGCCTCGTCCACCGCTGCAGGGGACGGGGACGCCGCGTCGAACTCGGCCTCGGCCCGTCCGAGCACGGCGCCGGAGCGAGCGAGCAGCGCCGCCCGGACCCTGCCGGGGAGCAGCTCGACGGCCCCCAGCGTGCTGGAAACCGTCCGTACCTCCGGACCCGGCACGGGGTCCGGCACCAACCGCAAAGGAGAACGTTCATGCGCCATGCGCCGACTCTGCCACGTCCGTGTTCCGAGGAGACAGCCGCATGAGCCACCGGCACCTGACCGAGACCACCTGGCGCGAGACCCGTGAGGCGGCACCCGAGGCCATCGCACTGCTCCCCATCGGCTCCCAGGAACAGCACGCGGAGCACCTTCCGCTGGGAACCGACACCCTGCTCGTCGAGGCCGTCGTCGACCGCGCACTCACCCTGATCGACGAGGAGGCCGCCGCCGGTACCGACGGAACCCCCGTCCTCGTCCGGCTGCCCACCCTGCCGTACGGCCACAGCCCCCACCATCTGTTCGCCGCCGCGCTGACGCTCTCGGCCCCCACCCTCGCCGCCGTGCTCGGCGAGATCCTCGACTCACTCGCCGCCTGCGGCCACCGCCGGATCCTCGTCGTCAACGGACACGGCGGAAACGACGAGATCATGAAGCTCGCCGTCAAGCGCTTCGCTCTGCGCGCCGATGCCACCGCCGCCGCTTGCTCCTACTGGACGGTGACCAGCGGCGAGGACGACGGAGGCCGCCCGGAGGTCACCCCCGGCCACGCGGGCTGGTTCGAGACCTCGCTCATGCTCGCCGCCCACCCCGGCCTCGTACGCACCCCCGTGCCGGCCCGGGCCCCCGTCGAGCCGCCGCCGCTCTTCGACCGGCCGCCCTACCCCGGGCTCACCGTCGAACGGCACGGCGAATGGGAGCGCGTAGGTGGCTCCACCGACGACGCCTCGACCGCCGACGCCGGGCACGGCCGCAGGCTCCTGGACGACCGTGCCCGCGGCCTCGCGCGCGCGGTCCTGGCCTTCGACGCCGCGACCCGCACCGGACCGTGACCGGCCCCGGCACCGACCGCCCCACCCGAACCGAACGAGGAACAGCATGAAGATCACCGATGTCGACGTCCATGTGGTGAACCTGCCCCTGCTCAATCCCTTCACCAGCTCCTTCGAGACGAAGACCGGGGAGACGCGCACGGTCGTGCGTATCCGTACCGACACCGGTGTCGAGGGCTGGGGCGAGACCATGTGGGGCCGGCCCGTCGCGGCGATCGTCAGGACACTTGCCGAGGATCTCATCGGCATGAGCCCCTTCGCACTCGAAGCATTCCACCGCAAGCAGCACATGGTGCCCTTCTTCTACGGCTACCTCGGCTACGCCGCGATCGCAGCCCTCGACGTCGCCTGCTGGGACGCCATGGGCAAGGCCACCGGCCAGTCCGTCACCGACCTGCTCGGCGGTCCCGTGCGTGAGGAGGTCCCGCTCACCGCGCTCATCACCCGGGCCGACGCCCCCGGCGCACGGTCGGCGGATCTTCCTGCCGCACTTGCCGAGCACACCCTCCGTGTCGTCACCGAGGGAGGCTTCCAGGCCGTCAAGCTCAAGGGCACGAAGGACGTCCAGGGCGACGTCGCGATTCTCCGGGCCCTGCGCTCCGCCCTGCCCGAGGTCAGCCTCCGCGTAGACCCCAACGCCGCCTGGTCCGTCCCCGACTCGATCCGCGCCGGCATCGCGCTGGAGGAACTGGACCTCGAGTACCTCGAGGACCCCTGCGTCGGCATCGAGGGCATGAGCCAGGTCCGTGCGAAGGTCCGCATACCGCTGTGCACCAACATGTGCGTCGTCCGCTTCGAGGACTTCGCACCCGCAGTACGCCTCGGTGCCGTGGACGTCATCCACGGTGACGTCTACAAGTGGGGGGGAATCGCTCCCACCAAGGCCCTCGCGGCACACTGCGAGACCTTCGGGCTCGGGATGAACCTGCACAGCGGCGGTGAGCTGGGCATCGCGACGGCCGCGCATCTCGCGGTGGTCGCAAGCACCCCGGTGCTCTCCCGCGCCATCGACTCCATGTACTACCTGCACGCCGACGACATCATCGAGCCGATCCCGCTCAAGAACGGCAGCCTGCGCGTTCCGACCGGCCCCGGCCTCGGTGTCACCGTCGACGAGGACAAGCTCCGCCATTACGCGGAGGTCAACGCCCGCGAAGGAGACCTCACCCGATGACCGGACCCAGCACCCCCACCCGCACCACCCGGCACGCGGTGAGCACGGACCGGGCGCCCGCGCCCGCCGGTGGCTACAGCCAGGGGATCGCCGCCGGCCCGTATCTCTTCACCTCGGGCTTCGGCCCGCAGGACCCGAGCACCGGCGCCGTCGCGGACACCGTCGCGGAACAGACCACCCAGGTGCTGCGGAACATCGGCGCCGTGCTGGACAGTGAAGGGCTCGGTCCGGAGGACGTCGTCAAGGTGACGGTGCACCTCCAGCACCTGCACCGCGACTTCGCCTCGTTCGATGCCGCATACCGGGCGTTCTTCACCGCGCCCCTGCCGGTCCGCACCACGGTCGGCACGGATCTGATGAACATCCTTGTGGAGATCGACGTCGTCGCCCTCCGACGCGAGACACCCGAACCCTCCTGACGGCGTCGGAACACAGCGCACCTCGCCCTGCCCGGCGCGCCGACGGGGAGTGGCCCCTCGAAACGGGTCACTCCGTCGTTCGGTCGGATGTGGGCGGGGTGTGCCCGGCAGGTGAGGTGTGCCCGGTCCATGACCAGGGCTCACCCGGCGCCCAGGCGATCGTCCGAGGTGTGGCGGACGAAAGGCGCGCACGATTCGGTACGGCCGCCGACCACCGCCGATGCTCGCGGGGGAGTGCGGTGCGCCTCGATCACTGCGCTTCTCATGTGCACCGAGAGCTGCAACCGCATAAAGGAATGGTGACATCGCCCACGTAAGCATTCTTCTACCCACGCGGTTGCCGACAAGAATTCCTTCGATGATCGCGGGCGGCACGAACGCGGGTATCCGCGCCCCGTAGGTCGCGCATCCCGAAAGCTGTTCTTCGAGCAGTCCGGGCGTTCGTGGAATTTCCGGATACCGATGACTTGGCCGGTGGTAGCCGTCCGGCGCGGCAAAATCCTGAATGTCTCCGCAGGGCTGTCGTGAGCGGCCCGGCTTGCGCGGGCCGATCGATCAAGGATTCAGTGGGCGCGATTTCCCCGAAGTCCACTTCTGGGCGATGTGGGCGGAATCACGAATTGCGTCACGCAGCTGTTACGTGGGACATAGTTATTTCGCGAACGGTCTTTTTATGATCGCGTCATGTCTCGTCATTCGTTCACTCCGCCGGTCGTCACGTTCGTCCGCCGTCATCCCTCGCGCTACGCCCTGGCCGCACTCGCGATCGTCATGACGGGCTGGGCGGCGACGGGTGGCGTCGTGGACCCGGCCAGGGCCGACGAGACGCGGGCCCTCCCGAGTTCGGGCCCGGCGGTGGGCCCGGTAACCGGCATCGCCTACCTGGGCTCCGTTCCTGCGCTGCCGTCCGCGCCCGTCACGGTGGCGCCCTCACCCACTCCGTCGGTGTCCGCGGCAGCCCTGCGCACCACCGGGCCCCGGGCGGTTCCCGGCGCGACTCCCGACCAGGTGCTGTCGAAGCGGCTGGCGTCGGTCGTGGCCGCCACCCCTGCTTCGCTGTCGGTGGCGGTGCTCGACCCGGCCGACGGACGCACGGCACGGTACGGCGTCCGCGCGGGGGTGACGTACGACACGGCGAGCATCGTGAAGGTCGACATCCTGGCGACCTTGCTGCTCCAGGCCCAGGACCAGCACCGCGGGCTCACCACGCAGGAGAAGGCGTTCGCCACGTCGATGATCCGGATCAGTGACAATGCGTCCGCCGATGCCCTCTGGCGGGTGATCGGCGAGGCGCCGGGTCTCGACGCCGCCAACCGCAGGTTCGGCCTGACCGGCACCACCGGTGGCGCCGGCGCTCACTGGGGGCTCACCCAGACCACCGCGACCGATCAGCTCGCCCTGCTGACCGCCGTCTTCGGCACCGACTCGCCGTTGGATCAGTCGTCCCGGACCTACCTCCGCGGTCTCATGGGCGGCATAGCGGCAGGCCAGGACTGGGGAGTCTCCGCGGCCGGCCCCGTCACCGGCCTGAAGAACGGCTGGCTGCAGCGGACCGCCACGGGGCGCTGGGACGTCAACAGCATCGGCCTCGTCCAGGTGGACGGACATGACCGCCTCGTCGCAGTGGTGTCGCGGGACAACGTCAGCATGGCGGACGGTGTCTCGCTGGTGGAGAAGGCGGCCAAGGCCGCGGTCCAGGCACTGGACACGACGGCCTGACCCACACACACCGGAGGTCCCGCCGGCCTCCGCACCATGCGGTGCGGAGAGTGCGGGATGAACAAGTGGCAACCGTCCGACAGCGGACTTGCCACCGGGGGAGTCCGCCGCACGGAGCGGGCGGACATCACGGTCGGATTCGGAGGCGGCGGCCCGGCCGGCGCGGACCGCTCAATCCTTCACTTGGCCCACGGCGGCGGCTGCCGGGTCCAGACGGTGCCGAAGACGCGCGGATCGGTCAGCTGGTTCAGTCGCTCCGGCCAGACCCCGCGGTCGAACCACGCCCGGCCCTCGTCGGTGTTCAGAGCGCTCGGTGTGAAGTCGATCAGTGAACCGTCCTTGAACAACACGAGCTGCCGGACCATCGGCGCCTGGGTGAAGTCCCCCGTGTCGATGTGCTCCTGCGAGTCGAAGCGGACAGTCCACGCCAGTCGGTACTCCGCTGTCGCCGCCGGTCCGATCACGATCGTCGGCGGGCCGTCCCCGTACCTGTCCCGAAGGAACGCCCAAGCGGCGGCCAGTACCTCCCCCTCGGTCATACACGTCCACCCTTCCTCAACTCTTCGACGTGCTTCGGCATCAGCACAGTTCTGCCACGATCGTCGGATCCTAAGAGCCCTGAGCAGGTACTGCCAAGAGGCCGCGGCCGGTGTACGGCGGGTCCCCGGTAGGAGAGGTGACTGCGCATGAAGTGCCGTGGCTCCGGCGCGCGTTCCCGGGGAGTCGCCATCGCGCAAGCCGGGGCACCGGCCTGCGTGCGGGTTCAGAAGCCGAAGTCGCTGAGGCTCGGGTAGTCGGACGGGCGCGGCCCCGAGCGGTCCCAGCTGAATTTGCGTTCCGACGCCGTGATCGGCACGTCATTGATGCTCGCGTGGCGAACGCTCATGAGGCCGTCGTCGCTGAACTCCCAATTTTCGTTGCCATAGGCACGAAACCAGTCTCCGTTGACTGTGTGGTATTCGTAGGCGAAGCGGACGGCGATCCGGTGCCCGCCGAAGGACCACAGTTCCTTGATCAGCCGGTACTCGAGTTCGTACTCCCACTTGTGCGCGAGGAAGTCGACGATCTCCCTGCGCCCGTTGATGAAGACGGAGCGATTACGCCAGCGGCTGTCCTCGGTGTAGGCGAGCGAAACCGCCTCCGGGTTGCGAGTGTTCCAGGCGTCCTCGCCCGCCCTGACCTTCTGCACTGCGGTGTCGGCGTTGAACGGGGGATAAGGCGGCTTGCCGGTCATCGTCAGCTTCTCTCCACTACGTACTCGGTGCGGAACGGGAGCGTTGGCCCCAGCGTGCCCTCGGGTGATGCCGTGCGTATGTTCGTGGACGCCGCACGCACGGCAGGCCGGGAGCGTCACGTTCGCCCAGCGGTATCACCCCCGGGTGGTGGTGAGGCTGCGCACCGTGCCTGCGCGACGTCAGGGTCGGACGCGTCGCAGCCGTCGGCCGACGAAGACGGTCCCCGCGCCGACGGCCAGGGACGCCCCGGCGATGCGGGCGAGGGCGGTGTTGCTGCCCAGGTCGTTCACGGCCCCCGAAGTTGCCAGGGACGGCCGGGCGGAGTCGGCCCCCGCAGCCGCCTGGATGATCAAGTCGGCGACCGCCCCGGGGTGGGCGATCAACGACACATGGGAGGAGTTGATCTCCACCGTGTGCGAGCCGGCCCGCTTTGCCTGGAACCGTTCCTGGTCGGGATTGATGGTCTTGTCCTGCCGGCCCACGAGTGCCCAGGACGGGATGTGCTTCCAGGCCGCGACCTTGGCCTTCTCGGAGAACGCGGTCGTGGCAGCCGGCCGCTGGGTGTCACCCAGCAGATTCGCCTCGCTCTCCGGCAGGTCGGCGGCGAAGACCTGGTGGACCTTGTCGCGTTTCAGGTAGAGGTCGGTCCCGCTGCGACCGCTCTCCCGGTACGGGACGGACCGTGTGGCGGTCCCCAGCTCACTGGGGAACCGCGCGGCCAGCGACATGCCGCTCTCGCCCACATCGGGCATCAGAGCCGATATGTACACGAGCGACTTCACATGGGGGTTGCCTTCAGCTGCCGAGCTGATCACGGCGCCGCCGTAGGAGTGGCCCACGAGCACGACCGGCCCCTTGATGCTGTCCAGCACCGAAGCGATGTAGGTGGAGTCGTTGTACAGACCGCGCAGTGGGTTGGCGGCCGCGACGACCGGGTAGCCGTCGCGTTCGAGGCGCGAGATGACACCGTCCCAGCTGGAACTGTCGGCGAATGCCCCGTGCACCAGGACGACGGTGGGCTTGGCGCCCGCCGTGCCGCCGTCCGCGGCAGCCGGGACTGCCGTCATCGAGCACAGGGCCAGTGTGCATCCGGCTGCGGCGGCGTGTGCGCGCGATATGCCGGAGATCGCCAATGCGGTCATGCTGTTCTCGCTTTCCTCGATGCCAACAGCACCTCAGCGTTCACGAATCGGTGCCGCTCGGCCCGCTGATGTCCGCCAACCGGGTGAATGGCGTGGTGCGTCGGAGTGAATGGCCGATCGGGTCGGGCGTGCCGGAACTTGAACCCGGGTGCGGCCCCGGTTGCCGGTCGAACTCCGTGTACGAGCCAATTGAGCCGCATCCATGGATGCGGCTCGCCTTCGCCGCCCTCGCCGGTGGCCTCGGCCGGTGCCTTCCCGCCGCCATCGGACTCCGATCGGGGTCGGCCCGAGAGGCCCGTAGTCGCTCTGATCGGGGACGGAGCCACGCAATACACCCCGTCCGCCCTCCGGACCGTTGTCACCGGCACCGGGTACCGGTGACAACGGTCGGCTACTTGCCGGGGACGGGGTCGGCCGGTGCGTACAGTGCCTCACGCAGAACGGCAGTGGTCTGGGCCACGGCCTGCTCGGCGGCCCGGGTGCCGGCCAGCGCGTCGAGCATCATGAAGTCGTGGGTGACGCCGCTGTAGTGGGACGAGACCACCCGGACGCCGGCCGAGCGGAGCTTGGCGGCGTACGAGTCGGCCGCGTCGAGCAGCACATCGGAGTCGGTGATCATCAAGGCGGGCGGCAGGCCGCGCAGTTGGTTCACGGTGGCGCGCAGCGGGGAGGCCAGCGGGTTGCTGCGATCGGTCACGCGAGGTGCGTAGGCATCCCAGAACCACTTCATCGCCGGCTTGGTGAGCCAGCAGTTCTCGGCGAATCGCTGGTAGGAGGAGGTGTCGAAGTCGGCGTCGGTGACGGGATAGAGCATGACCTGCTGCTGGAAGCGGGGGCCGCCGCGCTGCTTGGCCATCAAGGTGACGGCGGCAGTCATGTCTCCGCCCACCGAGTCGCCGGCAACCGCCAGACGACTGGTGTCGACACCGATCTCGCCGCCGTGGTCGGCCACCCACCGGGCGACCGTGTAAGCCTGCTCGACGGGGACGGGGAACTGCGCCTCGGGGGAGGGGGTGTAGTCGACGAAGACGACGGCCGCGCGTGCACCGTCGGCGAGCTGCCGGACCAGGCGTTCGTGTGTCTTGAAATTGCCCAGAACCCATCCACCGCCATGGATGTAGACGATGGCGGGCAGGTCGCCCGTGACGCCGTCGGGGCGGACGACATGGACGGAGACGGGGCCGGTCGGGCCGCCGGGCACGGTACGGGTGCTGATCTGCGCGGGCACCATGTCCACCGGCCCCGCCTGCAGCTTGTCCAGCACGTCCCGAGCGGCCTTGTACGACAGCTTGTACAGCGGCGTCCCGTCGGCTGCCGCAAGCTTGTCGAGGAAATCCTGGTCGATCTTTTCCAGCTTCGCCGGAGGAGTGCCGCAGGGCACGTAGGAGGCCTGCATCTGCTTCGAAACGGCGGATATCGCCTGGCCGTTGTCGGCGACGCGATCGCTGCGGCCGGCGCAGCCGCTGAGCGTCGCACTGGTGGTGGCAAGGAGCGCGACCAGGGTGAAACAGCGAGTCCTGCGGGCTGTCAGCGGTCGTCGCGAGGAGGTCATGTCTGCGGATTCCCAACGTGGTCGTAGGTCCCCCAGAAGGTCAGCCTCTTCGTATGACCGGGCCGCCGACCAGTTGAGTTAGCCCGCCGGAGTGCCTGGCGCCGTGGACGTGGTGGCAGGGCCGGGGAGCAGGGTCGGCCCCGTCCGTGCGGGAGCGCCGGTCAGTGGCTGGAGTGCGGGCAAGGACACGATCACTCACCACGTCGGCTCGGCGCAGCGGCTTCGCTGATCTGTTTCGCGAGCAGAGAGATGTCCACCGGCCGGGTCGTGTCGACGTGGATCACCGGCCCGAGACCCAGAGGTCGGGCCTCCCTGCTCCACATCTCCCACCGTGCATCGGACTCCAGCTGGTCATCCAGGTGCACGGGGTGTCTGCTCGCGGCCCGGGCGACGTAGCGCCGCCGCGCCACCTCCAACGGCACGTCGCACCAGACCTCCTGGACCCCCTCTGCACCGGCCCGGGCGAGTCCGGCCACGGCGAACCGACGCACATGGCGCAGCCACGGGCTCTCCAGCACCGCGCCGTCGGGCGCAGACGCCAGCAGTGTCCACAACGTCTCCGCGGCGGCACTGCCGAGGGCGCTGCTCCACTCGTGTGCGGTGATACCGCTCGCGGGTCCCTCCCCGAGGGTGTCGGCCAGGGTCTCCTTGACCGCGTCCTTGCTGAACAGCGGCAGCTTCAACTCCCGTGCCAGGGCCCGGGCGAGAGTGGTCTTACCTGCTCCGGGAAGTCCGTTAACCAGTACGGTCACCATGCAGCGATCGTAGACCGACCGGCAGATCGGTCGCTCCGGACGACGGATGAGTGGGTACCCGCGCCACTTGCGCGTCGGTGGCGCGAGGGATGTGTGCCCCACCCGGATCTCGCCGGGGGGACGACCGGCTCATCAGGGTTCCAGGCCCCTGATGACGGCGACGGTGACGAGCGCGTACGTCACATGCGGAACGATGTCGGAGACCCAGTCGGAGCGCGACCATGTGCGCGGGTCGGTCACGCCCAGCACGGTCATCGGGCCGTTGGTTCCGATCAGCGCCCCGATGGTCGCCGTGGCGGCCAGGACCGCGTTGCCCGGACGCCAGCCGCATGAGAGGGCAAGACCGAGCAGGGCGCCCATGCCCACACCGGCGGCCGTGCCGGTCAGTGGGCCCAGGGCATCGACACGGTTCTCCCGTACGTCCTCGTCGCCCGGAATCGGCACGTGCAAGGTTTCCGACAGCCGTTCCGCGGTGACCTCGGGCGCCGTGCTCGCGCCGCGGCCACGGATCACCATGTCCAGATAGCCGACGGCATTCAGGGCCGTGGTCCCGGCCGCGCCCGCGGCGGCGCCGGCCAGGAGACCACACAGGTGTCGTGCCGGACCGACAACTTCCGTCATGGGCCGCTCATCTCCTCACGAAGTCCAGCAACGCGGGACCGGCGGTGCCGATACGACTCACGAGCCGGCGGGGCGCGTTCCGTCTCAGTTAATGCACCGGGCGGCGTGCTGCGCCACCGCAGGCACGGCGTCTGATCCGAGCGGGTCGTTTCTCCACGAACCCGGTCGGACGCCACAGGGGACATGCCGCGTTCGCCTGTCCTCCCTCGATCGGGGAGGAGTCACGTACACCCATCCGAGTGACGCACCGTGGTGACGAGGTGTTAGCTGAGGTGGCGGGGCCGGGCCGCGCTGCAGGGCGATGCGCGGACACCGATGTGTCGCGGCGACATGCGGCGGCAGAGAGCGGACCAGGTCATCGGACGCCCGGTCGGGGAGCTCGACATGCAAGTACCGCGTTCCCTTCCCCGTACACACAAGTGCTCTCCGACCTCGATACCCGGCTGATCGATCCGATAGCCGCGCCGGCGGCCTGGCTGACACATGACATCGAGCGAGCCAGCGCTCTGGCGCGAGCCGGCGCACACTCGGTGATCATCACGCCTCTCGCCGTCCATGGCATGGCTCTGGGGATCGTGTGCTTCTACCGGGACGAGCGGCATCCGGCACGATTCGACGAGGAGGACGTCGCGCTGGCCGAAGAACTGGCGGCGCGGACATCGATCGCGATCGAGAACGCGCGCCGATTCATTCGCGAACACAACACCGCGATCACGCTGCAGCGCAGCCTTCTGCCGAAGATGCTCCCCGAGGTCTCGGCCATCAACTTCGGCCGCTTCTATCTTCCAGGGAAGTCCGACGCCTACTGGTTCGACGTGACCCCCCTCTCCAGCGCCCGTGTCGGTCTGGTCATCGGGCAGGTTCCCGATCACGGGCTGCAGGCCTCCGTGACGATGGGCCGCTTCCGTACCGCGGTGTCCACCCTGGCCGACCTCGACCTGCCACCCGACGAACTCCTGGTGCACCTTGACGATGTTGCCACCCGCGTCGCGAGCGACCACACGGGCGGCAGCCATGTGCATCACCCGAGCCGTCCTGCATGTACGCCGTGTACGACCCCGTCACGTGTGAACTCAGCGTGGCGAGCGCCGGATGGCCGGAGCCGCTGCTGACCCTGCCCGATGGCTCCGTGACGTCGCAGCCGGCACTTCGCCGAGAACCGCGGTGGGGCTGATCGGTGTCAGGAGAGGATCGGGACGAGGCCGATCGCGAAGACCGCGTAGAAGGCTGCCGCGACGGTGAGGCGGGCCGGGGTGAGTTTGTGGGCGCGCATGGTCAGCAGCAGGTAGACGATCGCGGCCATCGTGATGAGTCCGGACCAGAGCAGGGCGCCGTCGAACTGCCACGTGGTGAACAGCAGACCGAGCCCGCTGGGGACGGTGGCCTGGATCATCATGGCGCCGGAGATGTTCGCGAGCGCGAGCTTGGTCTTGCCCTGCCGGACCCAGATCACGGCATTCATGATCTCGGGGAGTTCGGTGGCGACCGGGGATAGCAGCAGCGCGGTCACCGCGGCGGAGAGCCCGAGAATCGGACCGATCGCATGCAGTTGCTTCACGAAAAGCTGGGACGCGAAGAAGATGATCACGACGGTGAGCAACGTCTGCGCCACCACGGCCCAGGAGTCCGGAGCGGACTTCTCGGGCTGGAACTTCAGCGGATCCAGCTCCGCCTCCTCGTCGTCCTCGTCGTCCTCGCCACGGATCTCACGCCAGAAGTAGACGGCGTACGTGGCGAAGAACAGCAGCCCGAGCGCAGGCTTGAACGCGAAGGTGACCAGGCCGAGCGCGACCTTCACGATGAAGATCGGCAGGAACCACTTCTGGTCCTTCGCCAGCCGCTTCATGTCCTTCTCGTTCCCCAGCGCCTCATCGGCCGGTCCGTGGCCGGGCGGCATGCCGGTCTCCTGGAGAGCCAGGGCCCGGTCCTCGCGACGTTTGAGGAGCAGCACCGCGCCCGTCACGCCGTAGGCGATGGTCGCCAGCGCAAGCGGGCCACCCATTGCGGCACCGACGCCGATGTTCCTGGCCTCCTCGTCCGCGCCGGTCGTGACCGCGACCAGCGTCACCACGGACTCCGGCAAGGCGGTACCGAAGGCGGCCAGAATCGTGCCGACCGCCATCTTCCCGACGTTCAGCCGCTCGCCCAGCCACTCCACCGCGTTGACGAACCACTCACACGAGAGATAGATCGCCACCGCACACACGATGAGCAAAACGAAATGAATCACAGAACTCGTTCAGCCTTCCCGCAGCGGCAGGGCCTCGAAGGACGAGCTGCGTGAGGACGGCGGCACGCTTCAACCCCGCCGACGCGCAAAATCAGTCGTCGACAACAGGGCCGAAGGTCTCGCCCACAACCATCATCACCAGATACAGGCCCGGCCACCGGGAGCTCGACGACTCCAGTGTGTCGACGACGACCGGTTGGCGGGGCTGCCCCTTCACGGCCGCTCACCTCATCGGAGCGCGAACAGATCTGGACGCTCCCGCGCCGCACGTCGGGCGCTCACTCCCCGCCTCTCCCGCTCGGTACGACGTCTCCGGAAGGCAACCGGCCGACGGACCTCTCGGTCATGGTCGACGAAGTCCCGGCGGGCGTGGCGAACGGCGGCAGCCGTCGGCCGGGCGGGAAGAGCATGGTCGCCCCGGCAGCGGCCCTCCCGCCATGGGTTCTTACCGAGGGAGTCATGCCCAGGACATATGCCGTTCGCGCGGCGCGATCAGAGTCCGAAGAGAGCTTTTATGTACCAACCACCGAATTTGCTGAGGACCATCATGTGCCTTGACGGACATTGCGCACACACCTACGACCCCCTCGTTCCCGAGGCCGCGTCCGACGATGCCCCGACTGCCGGGCCGGGACGCCGCCGTCTGCTGACGGCCGGGGTCGCGGGCGCCGCGGCCCTCACCCTTGCGCCGGTCTCCTTCGCCCAGGCCTCCGAGGCCTCACCCGCAGGTGGCAAGCCGCCGACCAGCGGTGAAGTGACCCGTGTCATCAGCGGGTTCCTGGAGACCGGCGTCGCCGACTTCGTCTACCTCCCGGTGGAGGTTCCCAAGGGCGTCCAGCAGATAGCCGTCTCGTACTCCTACGACAAGCCGGGCGTCCCCGCAGGGACTCCGGGCAACTCCTGCGACATCGGCATTTTCGACGAGCGGGGGACCGCGCTCGGCGGACGTGGCTTCCGCGGCTGGTCCGGCGGCTCCCGCACCTCGTTCGCGATCAGCAACAGCGACGCCACCCCGGGCTACCTGCCCGGACCGGTCGACGCCGGCACCTGGAACATCATTCTCGGCCCCTACCAGGTGGCGCCCCAGGGCATGAACTACCAGGTCCAGGTGACACTCACCTACGGCAAGCCCGGACCCGACCACGTGAAGAACTTCCCGCCGCAGCGGGCCAAGGGCCGTGGCCGGAGCTGGTACCGCGGTGACTGCCACCTGCACACGGTCCACTCCGACGGCAAGCGCCTGCCCGATCAGGTCGCGGCCGGAGCACGGGCCGCCGGACTGGACTTCATCGTCTCCACCGATCACAACACCTCGTCCTCGCACGCGGTATGGGGCCAGTACGCCGGCCAGGACCTGCTGATCATGACCGGCGAGGAGGTCACCACCCGCAACGGACACTGGCTGGCACTCGGACTTCCGGCGGGCGAGTGGATCGACTGGCGCTACCGCTCCCGCGACGACGCCTTCGAGCGCTTCTCGCGTCAGGTGCACCGGGGCGGCGGACTCGTGGTTCCCGCCCACATGTACTGCGCCTACGTGGCCAGCCAGTGGAAGTTCGGGTTCGACGACGCCGATGCCACCGAGGTGTGGACGGGCCCGTGGACGTACGACGACGAGCACGCGATCAGCACCTGGGACCAGAAGCTGGGTGAGGCGGTGCGCACCGGCAAGCGTTGGCTTCCGGCGATGGGAAACAGCGACGCGCACAGCGAGCCCCAGGTCATCGGCCTGCCGCACAATGTCGTCCACGCCGACGACCTGGCCACCGACTCGATCATGGACGGCATCCGCGCCGGCCGTAGCTGGATAGCGGAGTCCTCCTCCGTCGAGCTGACCTTCACGGCCAGCGGGAACGGCAAGCAGGCGGGCATCGGCGAGAAGCTCAGCGTGCCGGCGGACGCGCCCGTGGACATCCGCCTCGACGTCGAGGGTGTGCCGAACGGCACGGTCCGGTTCATCACCGACGAGGGCCAGATGCACCAGGAGTCGGTGAGCGCAGCCGGTACCGGCACAGTGGTGTGGCGGACGACCGCCTCGCTCGCCGCCTACGTACGCGCCGAGGTCCGACACCCGATGCCCAACGGCTCCCCGGGGCAGGGCAACACCATGGGTGACGCACTGCTTTTCGGGCCGATGGCCGCGCTGACCAACCCGGTGTTCCTTGAGCGGAAGGGGCGTTGATGCGGTAGTACGCCGCCGTCGCCCACAGACTTCCCCCCCCCGCCCGGAAGGCCTTCATGGCCTCCGGGCGGCGGCATCCTCGCTGTCGAAGTCAACGCCGTCCCCTGCCGTCCGAGCGCCACGACAGTGCCAACCCGCGGGAGGGGATTACTCGGCAGGGGCCTGGTAGAGGCCGCGCCCGGCGCGATGGGCCCTGGAGGTGGCGACGAGGCGATCGAGTGTGCTGCGCACCGTGTTGATGCTGCCGGCTGTGAGCTCGCGTCCCAGGGCCTCGGTCACGTCACGGGCCCGTACGGGCGCGCCACCGGCTGCGGCCACCACCTCCATGACCTGTTCGATGAGACGGCCCCCGTCCTTGGCCGACGCGGCGGGCGCCGCCTTCTCGGCGGTCTGGGCCTTCTCGGACTTGGCGGGGGCGGCCTTCTTGGAGGTGCGCTCCTTCTTCTGCTTCGCAGTGGTTTTGGAAGCTGTCCTCACGGCGTCGGCAGCAGTCCTGCCGGCCTTGCGAGGCGCGGGTACGACTGCTGCCTCCGGCACATCACCTGTCACGGCAGAGAGGCCGGGTTCCTGCTGCTCCTGCTGCGTGGTCGTCGGCCGAGCATGGGCCTCTGCCTCACTGCCGGACGATGAGGCGGAGGGTCCGTCGTCGACCGATGTCGTCGTCAGCACGGGGGGAGCGGTGGCCAGCGCCTGCAGAGCGGACAGCGCGGTGCGCACCGACTCCAGACGTTCGCTGACCGTGACGAGTTCCTTCTCCAAGTCCTGCTGACGTACTTCCAGACGCGGAAGTTCCGCCTGCAGAAGCGCTGTTGTTGCTTCGACGCTGCCCGGGGTGCTGGTCGCGGAAGTCATGATGTCGCCCTTCTGTTCCGGCCTACCATCGGTGACCGCTGTATTGCAGCGTAAGGGATGTTGTGTTGTGCCCTCGCCCGCCCCTGCCTTTTTCCAGGGGCCCGCTCATGCAGACATCCGGCCGGCGACCGGTCCAGCCCGCCCGACCTGTCCGTTCGGCATCGAGCCCGCTGGTCTTCGGACTGTTGCGCCTGACCTCGCAGGAAACGCCCATGGCCTGCAGGTTGCTTGCCGAGCCGCCGCGGTGGAGCAGCGGTCCCGAGTGCCTGCTGCGGGGATGGTCACAGGCCGACAAGCGGGATAGGGGCTCCCGCCGTTCATGGCTCAGGTTCACTCCGACGACTGACGCACCCCCACGACAAATGTCTTAGAGCGACGGCTTCGTGGGGCTGATTCAAGGGCCCTGGTACCAGTATGGTCCATCCTCTGGGTAGGGTCCGGGAATGTTCTATCCCGGATCCGAGTCGGCGCTTCTCGCCGGCATGAGTGCAGCGCGTCTGGCCGGTCACCAGCGGCTCTTGATACAAGCGACGTTGAGAGCCGTGCATCCTGGAGCGTATGCCACCCAACATGCTGCCGCGGCGGGAGCTGCAGTGCTCTCTCTCGGACGCGCCGAGGCCGTGCTGCGGTCACGGGCCGGCGCCGGCAATGACAGAGAAGCCCAACCCAATAAGGACCTGGCGTTCACAGTCATCGAGCGGAGCCTGCGATCGCTGCAGGCACTGAAGGCCGTCGTCACGCCGGCTCAGCGGCCGCTCGAGCGCGCGCTCGACCGGCCATCGCAAGGCAGAAGGCCGTCCCCGTGCTGAGCGCGTGCGGGCGCTCCGAAACCGCGGCGACATGCGTATCCGCCGCTGTCCACCACGGATCACGGCATGGCCTGCGGCCACTGAACGATCGAAGCAGCTACTGGTGCCTCCCCGGCCGACAGGACGGGCGGCACGGTCGACTTGGTACTCGACGGAAGCACCCCGAACTCCACGACGTGTTGTCGGGGCAGCGTCATCCCATCAGCCCTGACCCGAATCAGGTGAGCCACTGGCGCCAGCGCGCCGTCGGCGGATCGCAGCGCCCTGCGTCGACCGCCTCCTGGTAGGCGCGTTCGTCCAGCTCGTGCCACGTCTGCGGTCTCCCGTTCGAGTCCGGGAACGGCTGTCCGTCGCTGTCGGCGAAGGCGGCGACGGTGACGTGGCAGTCATAGGGGCGTACGGTCCTGGTCGCGTACCAGCCGAACGCCGTGAGGAGGACGACGGCGCAGGAAGGGAGCACTGTGCGGGCTCGGCGGTTGAGTCTCATCAGCGCATCGTAGAGACGACATCGGAGTGCTTCGTGCGGAGACCGTCACGGCGCCGTCCGGCAGAGCACTCGGCTGTGCCGGCACTGCCGAGTGATGTGACCTGTGGCTGCGCCACCAGGCCCTGTCCTCCCACGACCGTGTCGACTCGACGCCGGCTTCGACGAGGCCGCATCGCAGCCCTCTCATGGCTTTCCCGCTCTGCAGAATTCGACGATCTCATCCAGTCCGGGCTGATATCCGTCCGTGGTGTCGACGCGCAGAGAGGGCAGGTCGAGGGTGATGCCTCGCCAGTCGGAGGCTGTGAAAGCAGGGTTGGGGGCGCAGTGAGCGGCTTGTCGCACCTTGCTGCGTGCGTCCCGTTCGGTGCTACGGGCGTGGGCGGTCCCGGGGGCGACTTGGCACTCGATGATCCGCGTCGTGTGTGCCGGTCCCAACCCGTCGAGGAGGTGGTGCCAGTTGGGCCCCTGGAAAGCCGCCTCTGCGATCGTGGTCGCACCGGCATCCAGCAGCACACGCAGGACATCACGGAAGACCGTGAAGGTCTGCTGGTTGAGCAAGTCACCCGGGGCCGGCCGGTAGCCCGGCAGGGAGACAACCATGCCTTCCTTGATCTCGTCGCGGCAGATGGCCGGGCACCCGATGCGCCGGGCGAGCCGGTGGGCGAGCGTGGTCTTGCCGGATCCGTAAGGTCCGGTGACAACGATCAGGGCTGGCACGGGATCTCAGCACCTCGCTTCCGCGGTCTTCGACTACCCGGGTATCCTGCCCTACTCCAGCGGCGGAGGCGGACGCAGCGGTCACGCCGGGCGCGGACGGACGTCGGCTGGGGAATCGGCCGGACATCGAGGAGCTGCGCATCAACGGGTGCGTGATCGGTCCGGCCGGCCGACCGGTCTCCTCCTCGCTCGCACAGGCCGCATCCGGGCCACTCGCCACGTCCCCCGTACCAGGGCAAAGGGGTGACCCCGACGGGGACACCCCTCCACCGGCAAGTGCTTCAGGAGATTCCTAGACGGTGCCGTTCTCCCACCACCAGGCGCGGCCGAGGTCGGCCCGGCTGTCTACGTGCTGGTGGTCCGCGGTGTAGGTCTCCAGACCGGAGAAGCCGGAGGTCTCCGCCTTCTGGTAGACGGTCTTGTTGGACACTCCGGGCACGGCGAGGTCGGCCGCTGTGCCGTACATGTGCATGCTGTCGCTGGCTCCGCCGATATCGGCGTTGTGCGCGATGCTGCGGAAGCCGGAATTGACCGTGATGGGGACGTTGCCGAGCTTCTTGCGGAGTGCCTCCAGCTTGTACATCGCGCGGCGGGCGTTCTCCTTGACGTCGGCTGCGCTCAGCTTGCCGCCGGAGAAGGTGCCGCTGATCCGGTCGGTGAACTCGCTGAAGTCGAAGTGCGCGGTCGAACCGTCCGACTGCTCAAGGGCATTGAGTTGCGACTGGGTGCTGGGACCGGCGCTGCCGTCGACGGCGAGTCCGTAGGCCGCTTGGAACCGGCGCACCGCCGCCGCAGTGCCGGGGCCGAAGTTGCCGTCGACGGCCACGCGGGACTGTCCGGCGCTGTCCGCGGCCCACCCGGCGACTCTGATCTGCAGTTCGGTCACGTCGGCGCCGGTGGCCCCCTGATTCAGGGTGCGCGACCAGGAGTACGCCTCCGCGACCCCCGACAGAACGGCGGGGCCGAGCACGACGCCTATACCGGCTGCCAGCGTTCCGCGCAGCGCCGTACGGCGGTTGAACGAGCGCGGGGAGTGGGAAGAGGAACTGGACGGGGACATCTTCGTCCTTTCACGGACCTGTTGCAGTGCACAGTGAATGACGTGAACTGCGCCAGTGTCATGGACATGTAGGCGCAGCGGAAGAGTGCCGTTGCCGGCCTCACCTCTGCCGCCGTGTTTGCCCTTTTTCTGCGGTGGCGGTCTGGCCCTTCTTCTTGGGATGGCGGCCTTGATGTGACGATTTCGTGGGTGAGCCCGGTTGATGCGGGAGCAGGAGGCTTTGTCGTCGGGGATGACCGCGAGGCGAGTGCGTCGACGCTCGGCGCGGTCCGGGCCGGCGTCCCACCCGTACCGTTCCTCGTGTCACCGCCCCTTCTGGAGCGGTAACCCGGCAGCCGGTCGGGCTCCGCCTGCAACCCCGGCCCTCAGGACCGGGTCAAGTTGACTGCCCGCTACCCAGGGTCCAGGACTCGATGTCACGGTAGTGGATCGGTCCTCGGCTACGGCCGACGTTGCTGCCGACCAGGTGCAGGCGTTCGGTCGTCCATCGGCGGCCGGCGAACCCGGCGAACGCCGCGGCGATCTCTGCCGCCGAGGAACGATCGCCCCGGCGGGCCCTAGCCAGTGTCAGATGGGGGCGAAGGGGCCGTTCCTCGAAGGTGACACCGCAACTCCGCACGACGGTGCGGACGTCGGCCGCGAGCGTGTGCAGCCCGTCGAGGTCCCCGTCGATTCCGCTCCACAGCACCCGGTCGTCGAAGGTCCCGCCGCCGTGCAGTGCCAGGCGGAGCGGAACGCGAGTCGCCGCGAGGTCCGCGAGCGGCGGGCGAAGCAGCGGAACGATCGAGACCGGAAGTTCCCCGAGGAACGCCAGGGTGATGTGCCAGTCCTCGATGCGGTTCCACCGCATGTGAGAGTGCGTGCCATAGGCGGGGCGCAGTTCCCTGGCGAGTTCTTCCTTCGCGTCGTCGGGCGGGGCGAGGGCGATGAACACGCGAATGGTCGCGGGCTGAGTCTGATCGTTCACAACGGACTTCGTACCTCATCAGCGCGGTCGGGGCGACGGCCCGGGCGATGGGGAGCGGCTGCACTTGCTGCTGAAGGCCCAGGCGTCGAGTGGCGAAAGGCTGGACTCGTCGTGTGCGCTGGTCGGCTCATTCCACGCCGGGACGGCCACAGAGGATGCTGCGGAGGAGAGGAACTGTGTGGAGCTGTCATGGTGCCGCCCCCCGCAGCGAGCGGCCACCCACTGCACCGAGGCCGACATCTCCGCCCCACGTCTGAAGGCGGCCAGAGGTCGTACCGCCGGCGACCTGTGGTCTCCGGCGGTACGGACAGTCAGTACGGGGCGCGAAGATTCGCCCGTTCGGGCGTGATCAGATGCGGACTGCGGCCTGGAAGCTGCCGATGGTGTTCATCGACTCGTAGCGGACGTAGGCGCCCGGGTACGGGGCGTGCAGCACGGTGTTTCCGCCCGCGTAGATGCCCACGTGCGAGGTGTTGTTGAAGAAGACCAGGTCACCCGGCTTCAGCTGGCTGCGGGCGATGCGAGTGCCTTCGTTTATCTGGGTGTAGGTGGTGCGGGTGATGTGGGCGCCGGCCTGGGCGTAGGCCCACTGGGTCAGCCCCGAGCAGTCGAAGGAGCTGGGGCCCGCGGCGGTGCGGACATAGGGCATTCCTATCCGCGTGCTGGCGGCCTGGAGTGCGGCGGCGCCGAGAGCGGACGCAGGGACCTCGTTGCCGAGTTCCACCCGGTCGCCGGCGCTGCGGCTGGCGCGCTGCTCCTCCTCGGCCATCTTGGCGCGCTCGGTGGCGGTCAGAGTGTTCAGCAGACGCTGCGCGTCGGCGAGCTTGCCCTGGAACTTCTGCTTGTTCTCGCCAAGCACCTTGCGGATGTCGGCGAGGTCGCCCAGCTTCTCCTGGGCCTCCTTGCGCTGCTGCGCGAGGGATCGCTGCTTCTCCTGGATCTTCTCCAGCGCCTCGGTCTGCTTCGCCGTCAGCTGGTCCAGGGTCGAGGCCTGGTCGAGGAAGCTGTCCGGGTCCGAGGAGAGGAAGAGCTGCACGGACGGGTCGATGCCACCGGAGCGGTACTGCGCCGACGCGAGTGAACCGAGGCCGCTGCGCAGGGTGTTGAGCTCCTGCTGGCCGCGGGCGACCTTGTCCTGCAGCGCGCTCACCTGCTTCTCGAGCTTCTCCTGCTGCTCCTTGGCCCCGTCGTACTTCTCGGTGGCCTGCTCCGCCTCGTGGTAGAGCTTGTCGACTTTCGCCTTGACCTCGCTCTTGGTCGGCTTGGGGTCGGCGTGAGCGGCCTGGGAGGTGAGGGCGACGGCCGCGGCGGCGGTCGCGGTGAGCACGGTCACACGGGTGCGGCTCGGCTGCTTGGGACGACGGTGGGACGCCACGAAGGCGAGCTCCTTCTTCCTCGAGCCGCCTACCGGGCTATGGGGGGAGGTGAATCCCCGGCTCCGTGCATGTCACGGATTCGGCGGTGTCTTCGCTGCCACCCCGGATGGGTGATCAATCGTGCGAAGGTTCGAGGCCCAACCCTAGTGACCATCTTGTAATCAGTTCAATCCTCACGAGAGGAATATCGACACACGAGGTACTTCCTTTGCTCACATCACACGGCGTGTAGCGGTGGCCTAACGGTCTGTTGCCCGGCCGCCGTCAACTCGGCTGCCCTGGCCTGATCCCGGTGCGCCAGGTTCCGCGCTCCGGATCGAACTCCTCCTCACCCCGGCCGGATCGGTGAGATGAGCGCGCGCGCCGGGGCGTCGCCCCGCTGGGCACGTGGGCGGCCCGGTGTCGGCGGATCCTTGCTGATGGCTGACAGGAGGCTTGCGACCAGGGGGTTTTGGTCGTCCTTGCGCCAGGCGACGGCGACTCGTGTGCGGGGGGTGCCGGGACCGATGCCGCGGAAGGTGACGCCTTCGAGACGGATACGCCGGATGCTCGCCGGAGCCAGTGACACACCCAAGCCGGCTTTCACCAGGGCGCAGACGGTCTGCCATTCCACCGCGCGTTGCACCACCCGGGGCGTGAAGCCGGCGGTGGAGCACAGGCCGGTGATCTGGTCGTGCAGCGGCCAGACCGTCCGAGAGGCCGGTGAGGGCTTGCACGGCGGCCGGCAGCAGCTCCTGGCCTGCCGGAGTAAGAGCTACGCGGCCCGGTTCACGGCTGAACAGCGCGTGGCCGACCTTGCCTTCGAGGCGACTGATCTGCTGGCTCAGCGGCGGTTGTGCGATGCCCAGGCGCGCAGCCGCACGACCGAAGTGGAGTTCTTCGGCGAGTACGACGAAAGCATGCAACTGAGGCAGGCGAAGTTCGGGACGCTCCATACGCCTAGAGATATCAGGCAATTCCTCTGACTGTATTAGACGTATCACCGTTGGCCACTTAGCGTTCGGCGCATGACGGAGCGACGTGCGATCCTCGGCGGCTCGACCTTTGAGGAGCAGATCGGCTATGCCCGTGCCGTGATCGACGGTGACTGGGTACATGTTTCCGGGACGACCGGGTTCGACTACACCACCATGACGATCTCCGACGATGTGGTCGAGCAGGCTGAGCAGTGCCTGCGCAACATCGAGGCCGCGTTGGCCGAAGCGAAGTGCACCTTCGCGGACGTCGTACGAGTGCGGTATCTCCTGCCCGACCGCGTCGATTTCGAGCCCTGCTGGCCTGTCCTGCGCCGATGTTTCGGCGAGGTCCGGCCGGCTGCGACGATGCTCGTGTGCGGTCTCGCCGACCCCCGGATGAAGATCGAGATCGAGGTGTACGCGCGGAGGGGCACGGCCTGACAGCCCGTGTGAACAGCTCCAGGCGCGGTGGCGCGACCACCCCCCCGCATCCGCGGCGGGAAAGGGAACAACCCGCTGTGGAGGGCGTCCTGTCCTCGCTGTGCAGGGCTTGAGGCGCTCAAGCCAACGGTTGCGTGAAGACCTGCTCGCCCTCTCCTTGCGGTTCCTCGAAATTGGCCAGGTAGCGGGAGAACAATTTCGCGCCCACGGTCACGGAGTTGGCACCCTCCTCGCGGTTCCGTTCCTGGAGGCGACGCTCCAGCGTCCCCCGGTCGGCCTTGAGGTGGATCAGTTCCCAACGGCAGCCGTGGCTCTCGACGAGTGCCTTGTAGTCGTCCCGGGCGGCACGACTCCAGAAGCTGTAGTCCACCACCACGTCGCGCCCGGCAAGCATCAACTCCACCAGTTCCTGCCGCTGCTCGCGGCGGACCTCTTCCTTGAGCTCGTCGAACGCCTCCGCCTGCAGCACCACGCCGGCATCGCGTCGCCCGAGTCGGTGCCAGACCACCTCGTCGATCGAGAGCCGGACGTAGCCGCGGCGCACCAGTTCCATCGCCCAGGTGGTCTTGCCCGCTCCTGGAAGACCACACATCAGCACCACTGAGCTCACTTGTTGCGTCACGGAGCCAGGTTAGCGCCGAATGCACTCGTTCCCCGGCGCGAGAAGCCGGACGAAGCCGGCGACCCCCGGCCGTCCGTCACCGCGGGTGCGGTGCACGGGTGCCTTTCGCGTTGCCGCGGAGCTGTTGTGCCACGGAGCGACGGCGGTGACTGCCGACGTCGAGTGTGTCCGCACCGCCGGGACCCCCGCATCGCGGATCCATGGGGATCGTGCCGTGCTGCATCCGGCGCGGGCGGATATGGCGGGCGTGACCGGACACTTCATGTGGTGACCTCGGTGATGAACGCGGTGAGGTTGGCGACGGTCCGCTGGATCTTCTCCTGAGGTGAGCGACTTGGGGAGCCGCGCGCCGGCGCCCGCGTCCTTCTTGCCCCGCACATGCAGCGGGCGGGCGAAGTCGCTGCATATGTAGGCGCCCACCGAGTTGCCCTGCTGCCCGGCCTTGTCCGCCTTCGCGGCGACCATCAACGAGACGCCCGCGGTGTGGGTGGTCATGCACATCGTGCACATGCTGCTCCGTGTCTGCCAGGAGTCGGCGCTGGAGCAGCGCAGAGTGAGCGCCACCGGGCGGCCGTCCAGCTCGGTGGCGAGGTGGGCACGGTCGGGGGCCTGGGGGTCGCGCCGGCCGAGAAAGTCCAGGTCGTCCCCGGGGTCGCTCGGTCAGGTCGCGGGGGACGGGCAGACGCTTCGCCGCGCCCTTGGTGCAGTTCACGAACGCGGTACGGATCTCTTGCTCGGTCAGCGGCTTCATGGAGTGCAGGCTAATTTGCCTATAGGCTTTAGGTAAATGCATAATGGACATCGCTGAATGGGGGGAAGGTCATGGTTCGAGTAGGGCTGACACCGGAGCGACTGACCCGGGCAGGGGCGGAACTGGCTGACGAGGTCGGCTTCGATCAGGTGACCGTTTCGGCGCTCGCCCGACGGTTCGACGTCAAGGTCGCGAGTCTGTACTCGCACCTGAAGAGCTCCCAGGATCTCAAGACCCGGATCGCGCTGTTCGCGCTGGAGGAGCTCGCCGACCGGGTCGCCGCCGCGCTGGCCGGGCGTGCCGGCAAGGACGCACTGGCGGCCTTCGCGGATGCCTATCGCGACTACGCCAGGGAGCACCCCGGTCGCTACGACGCTGCCCGGCTGAGGCTCGATCCCGAGACGGCGGCCGCCAGTGCCGGCGTTCGGCATGCACAGATGACACGGGCCATCCTGCGGGGCTACGACCTGACGGAGCCGGACCAGACGCACGCGGTGCGGATGCTGGGCAGCGTCTTCCACGGCTACGTCAGCCTGGAGACGGCCGGAGGCTTCAGCCACACCGCCGTCGACTCTCAGGAGTCCTGGGTCTGGATCCTGGACTCCCTCGACACTCTGCTTCGGAACCGGGCCACCCCCTGACCCATGCGAGGCCGCGCCGCCGAAGGCAATCCGTCGCGCCGCGCACCGTATCCGAACAATCCGGAAACCTTGATCAACAGGCTGGGACGATGAACGCTGAGCACGACTGGATCACCACCCCTGTCACCGCGGACATCCTGCGCGGTTTCCTCGACGCGGAACCGACCACGCACGGCCTGCTGCCGCATCGGCTGCCCGCCCGAGCGCGTCGACAGATCCCTGACGACCAACTGGCCGTGGCGGAGGCCCAGCCCTCCGGCGTGCGCCTGGTCTTCCGCACCCGGGCCACCACCATCGAACTGGACACACTGCCCACCAAGCGGGCCTACCGGGGTTTTCCGGCCCCGGCGGACGGCGTGTACGACCTGCTGGTCGACGGCCGCCTCGCCGCCCAGGCCACGGTGGCCGGCGGCAACGTCCGTACGATCATCGACATGGTCACCCAGGCCGCCGAACTGCGTGAGGGGCCTGCCGGCACCGCTCGCTTCACCGATCTGCCGGCGCGTGACAAGAACGTCGAGATCTGGCTTCCGCACACGGAGATCACCGAGCTGATCGCCCTGCGCACCGATGCGCCGGTCGAACCGGCGCCGGACAACGGGCGCAGAGTGTGGCTGCACCACGGCAGTTCCATCAGCCATGGTTCGAACGCCGCCCACCCGACTGCCATCTGGCCGGCCCTCGCCGCGGCCCAGGGAGGAGTGGAGCTGGTCAACCTGGGGTTCGGCGGCAGTGCGTTGCTCGACCCTTTCACCGCCCGTGCGATGCGGGACGTCCCCGCGGATCTGATCAGCCTGAAGATCGGCATCAATGTCGTCAACACCGATGCGATGCGTCTGCGCGCCTTCACCCCAGCGGTGCACGGCTTCCTCGACACCATCCGCGACGGGCATCCGACCACGCCGCTGCTGGTCGTGTCCCCCCTCCTGTGTCCGGTCCAGGAGGACACCCCCGGCCCTCTCGCGCCCGACTTCGGCGGCGGGACCCTGCGGTTCAAGGCCACGGGCGATCCAGCCGAACGTGCTGCCGGGCGTCTGACCCTCAACGTCATCCGCGACGAACTCGCCCGGATCGTCGAACAGCGGGCGGCTGACGATCCGAACCTCCACCACCTCGACGGCCGTGACCTCTACGGCGAGAGGGACTACGCCGAATTCCCGCTGCCCGACGAGGTCCACCCCGATCCCGCGGGGCACCGACGCATCGGCGAGAACTTCGCGCGGCTCGTGTTCGGCGACGGCGGGCCCTTCGCCACCACGACCGGCTGAGCAATCCCCGGCCACGTCGGCTGGCGGTCGGTGCGGGTGCGAAGTACAAGCTGGTCTCGGGCGGCCGGATCCTGGCATTGATGATCATCGGGATTGTGCCAGGGGTGTCGCAGCGGCACGGGATGCCTGGTCGTCCGGGCGGCGGGGGAGCGCACGGGCGCGTACGACGGTCGGTGGGCCGGTGCAGCTCCGGCCGCCGCAGGAACCTCTGACGGCTCGCCGGCCCGGTCGACGGTCGGAGACGTCGGAAGGGAGCCCGACGCACGGTACGAGCCGGCAGGCCGGCACCAGCGCCGGACCCGTCCACCCTGCCGCACGCCAGTCCTGCGCGACAGACCACAGCCCGGCCCGCCGGCGTCGGCAGCTCGCGCTCCGACGCGGTGACGGAACCGACCCGAGGTAGCGCCTCGCGGCTCGTCGCACGCCCATGCGAACATGACCTGCTGCTGGTGGCTGCCCACGAGCAGCGTTCCCGGTCAGCGCGGGGCTGCCGGGGGAGGGGGGCATCTCTGTGGGCGATAACGATGAAGCACGCCGAAGACTCTATGGGCTGATCTCCCGTAACCCGGGGTGGTCGCTCGAGGACGTCGCGGCGGAGGTGCGCTGCTCACTCGCCGAGGCCGAGCAACTGTGCGAAGAACTCAGTCTCCTGGGGTTGCTGACGCCCGCGTCCCACTCGCCCAGCGGTTATCTGACAGTGGCCCCGGAAGCGGCTTTGACCAGATTGTTCTCGGCGGAGGAGCGGCAGACCGCCGCCCACACGCAGCTGCTGTCGAGGATCCGGGAGGCGATCTCGACACTGGCGCGTGACTATCACCGGCTGTCGGAGGAGCGGAGCGAGCAGGTCGAGGTGCAGATCCTGCCGAACCCGGCCCTGGTGAACGTCTTCCTGGAGGACGCCGGCAGCACGGCGCGTGTACGTATGCGGTCCATGCACCCGGGTGGGCCGCCCCCCGAGGGGCTGATCGACGACATGCTGCTGCGGGACAAGGAGATGGAGAGCCGCGGAGTCAGGGTCGAGGCGCTCTATCTGCGCCGGACCGCGGAGGTTCCCTACATGGCGGGTTATCTGGCGGACGCCGTGCGCCCGGGCCGGGAGGCCCGTACGGCCGATTACCTGCCCCTTCGGATGCTCCTGTTCGACGACGATGTGGCGGTGCTCCCCGTCGACCCCGACGACAGCGGCCAGGGTGCTCTCGTCGTCCATGGGCAGGCGCTCGTCCGGTCGCTGCACGCGCTGTACGACTACTGCTGGCACAGTGCCACACCCTCGCACCCCGTGCAGGCGTCCCAGACGGTCGACCTGGTGCTGGACGGCCCGGAGCTCGTCATCGTGCGCATGCTCGCGGACGGGGTCAAGGACGAGGTGATCGCCCGGCGGCTGGGGATCTCTTCCCGCACGCTCAGCAGGTCCATTTCCGGGTTGATGGAGCGGCTGGGCGCGCAGACGCGGTTCCAGGCCGCTTTGCGCATAGCGGAGTTGGGCCTGCTGAACTGACGGCTCCGCGCGTCCCGTAGGAGGTGAGTGGGAGGCGGGTCGCCGGAACCGCAGGGTTCCGGCGACCCGCCTCCCACTTTTCCGCTGGTGGGAGCGGGGCCTGACCTGCCCTTTGCCTTCGGTCTCACATGGTGAGACTTCGCTGAGTCGTGGCAGGTGGCCGCCATGTCAAGTCGACGCCGCTCCAATCCCTTGATCCGGTACAGCGGCTGCGAGCAGCATGAACCAGCCAGCCCGGCCGGGAGTAACTGCCTGAGGCCGAAGCGAGCTCCTCGCACCTTTCTTGTCGACATTCCGGGGGATACCTATGTCTGCGATCATCCGCGCCTTCGTCTGTACCGTCCCGCTCGCTCTCGCCCTGGCGTGCGTCGGGCTGGAGCTCGGAGCGGGCGCCGAATCCACCGGCCACAACGAGGCCCTGGTGTCCCTCACCGCGGCGCGGAACGCCCCGCAGGGCGACAACGGCTGGTGGTAGCGGGCCCCGTGCCGCAGTGCCGTCTCGCCCCGCCCCAGCCTGCCCGTCCCTCCCAGGAGCACCAGATGGATGTCATCGCCGCCGCGCCACCCGAGGATCCGGGTACGGCAGCCACCGACCGTGTGCGCAGTCTGTCCCGCACCGTCGACGTCGCCGTCGTCGGTATCGGATACGCCGGCCTTCCGCTGGCTGTGGCCGCTGCGACAGCCGGCTACCGCACCCGTGGACTCGACCTCAGCGATTTCCTGGTGGCGCAGGTCAACATCGGCCGGCCTCCCGTGGACACGGTGACCGGCGCCCAACTCGGCGCGGTCTCCGGGCTGCTGGACGCGACGACCGATCCCGCGTTCCTGTGCGACTGCTCGATCATCGCGCTGTGTGTGCCCACCCCGGTGGACCCCCACGGGGTGCCGGACCTCGAACCCCTGTTGTCCGCGGCGCGCACGGTCCGGCACCACCTCTCGCCCGGCCAGCTGATCGTCGTCGAGTCGACCACCTACCCCGGCACCACCGAGGGCGTGGTCCGCCACATCCTGGAGGAGTCCGGACTGGTCGCGGGCCGGGACTTCGGACTCGCGTTCTCCCCGGAACGGGTCGACCCCGGTAACACGCGTTTCGGCTTTCACAACACCCCCAAGGTCGTCGGCGGGCTGACCGCCGAATGCGCCGGCCGGGCCGCCGAGTTCTACGGAAAGCTGACGGAGCGGGTGCACGTCACCCGCTCCCCTCGCGAGGCCGAGGCCGCGAAGATCCTGGAGAACACCTACCGCCAGGTGAACCTCGCACTCGTCAACGAGTTCGCGCAGATCTGCCACCGCCTCGACGTCGACGTATGGGACACCATCGAGGCAGCCGCCACCAAGCCTTTCGGGTTCACCCCCTTCCGCCCCGGCGCGGGAGTCGGTGGCCACTGCATCCCGGTCGACCCGCTGTACCTGGTCCATCGTGCGACCCAGGCGGGCGTACCCTTCCGCATGGCCGAACAGGCCCAGCGCATCAACGACTCGATGCCGGTGTGGGTCGCCTCCCGGGCCGGGGAGCTGCTGGCCCGGCACGGCATCCCGGTACGCGGGGCGCGGATCCTGCTCCTCGGCGTCACCTACAAACCGGACATCGCCGACACCCGCCACTCGCCCGCCGAGCCGCTCGCGGCCGAACTGCTGGGTGCCGGAGCCGAGCTCACCTTCCACGATCCGTACGTGGACTCGTACTCCGTACGCGGTCGTCAACTCGCCCCTACCCGTGATCTGCGCGCCGCCCTCGCCGCCGCCGACCTCACCATCGTCGTCCAGCACCACACCGTGTACCGCCAGGAACTGCTCGCGGAGGCGCGGCTCCTTCTCTGCCCCAGCGGTCCCACCACCACGAAGAAGGGCCGACCGGCATGACGGCCCCCCGCCCCACCACCACACCCATGACCTCACACCTCCCCGCCGTGGCTGCGCTCGTACACGCCCGTGCCGCCACCGGTCCCTCTGCCGTCGCACTGCGCTCCCACGGCTCCACCGTCACCTACGCGGAGCTGTGGCAGCGGGCGACCGACACCGCCCGCGACCTCGACCGTACGGGCGTGCGCCCCGGGGACATCGTCGCGGTACGGCTGCCGGCCGGGCCGGAGGCGGTCGTCGCCATGCTCGGCACCTGGCTGGCCGGCGCCGCGTTCCTCCCCATCGACACCGCGACCCCCGATGAGCGCCGCGGCTACCTGCTCCGGCACTCCGGCGCCGTCGCGACGATCGACGCCGAGATCGGCCTCACCCTCCTCGAACCCGCCTCCGTCGGCCGGGCAGGGACGGCGGCGCCGGGCACGGCGGATCCCGCCTACGTCGTCTACACCTCCGGCTCCACCGGCACCCCCAAGGGCGTCCTGGTCGGGCACGAACAGCTCGCCGGGCACATCACGGCCGCGGTGGCACTCTTCGAACTGACCGCGAACGACACGGTGCTGCAGTTCGCCAGTCTCGGGTTCGACGTCGCACAGGAGGAGATCTGGCCGACCCTGGCCGCAGGGGGCACCCTCGCCTTCCACGGCGGCGGCGTGCCCGACACCGGGTCGCTGGCCTCCCTCACCGAGCTGCTGGACGTCACCGTGCTCCAACTGCCCACCGCGTACTGGAGGATGGTCTGTTCCGAGCTCGACGGCGCGACCGGCCCGTCCTTCGCTGCCGTACGCACCGTGGTCATCGGCAGCGAGAACGCCACCACGGACGAGGCCCGGACCCACCGGCGTACCCCGCTCGGGCACACCACCCTGGTCAACGGCTACGGGCCCTCGGAAACCGTGATCACGGCAAGTGCCCTGGTGCTTCCCCCCCACGCCCCGGTACCCGCCACCGCCGGACTGCCCATCGGCGGTCCGGTCGGAGAGCGCGTGCTCCATGTACTGGACGACCACCGCAAGCCGGTCGCCGCGGGCGAGAGCGGCGAGCTGTGGATCGGCGGGCCGCTGCTTGCCGCCGGATATCTCCACGACCCTGCCCGCACCGAGGAGCGCTTCGCCGCCGACCCCTTCGCCGCCGACCCCGCCGCGCGCATGTACCGGACCGGCGACATCGTGCGCCGCCACCGGAGCGGCGACCTGGAATTCCTCGGTCGCACCGACAACCAGGTCAAGGTACGCGGCCACCGCATCGAACTCGACGAGGTCGACCGCCATCTGCTCACCGCCCCCGGGGTGACGTCCGCGGTCGCCTTCACCGTGGACGACGGCGACGGGGGGCACCTGCTGGCCGCGGCACTCGGCCGTTCCGCCCAGGGGCCCGACCCACAGGCCGTCCGCGCCCATCTCCGGGAACGGGTGCCCGGCTACCTGGTACCCGGCCGGATCGCGGTGCTCGACCGGCTGCCGCTCACCACCTCCGGCAAGACAGACCGTCGTGCGGCCGCGTCCGAGGCGGCCGCGGTCCTGGCCGCCACGGCCGGGACACAGGACGACGACAGCGAACTCCCGCCCCTCGACGCCGTGGTCCGGATGCTGCGCGGACTGCTCCAGGATCCCGGCCTCGGCCCCGACGACGACTTCCTCGCCCGCGGCGGGGACTCCCTGATGGCCATGCGGGTCTGTGCCCGGATGCGCTCCCTGGGCGTGCCCATGCTCCCCGCAGACCTGCTCACCGGCCGCACCGCCCGCATCGCCGCCGCCCGCGCCGGCGAACGGTCCGCACCCGTGTCGCACAGTGGCGCGGAACCGGCCGGTCCGCTCGACCTGCTGCCCGCGCAGCAGCGCTGGCTGTACGACGGCGAGCTTCCCGAGCCGGATCACTTCTGCCTCAACGCGCTCTTCGCCACCGACCCCGGGCTGGGCGTGGACCGGCTCCGCGCCGTCGCCGGGAGCCTGCTGCTGCGCCACTCCGCGCTGCGCACGGTCCTGCACGCCGACGGCACGGCCGCGCTGGGCGAGCCCGACGTGGACGCGGCGGTCCACAGCGTCGACCTCGGCAGCATTCCCGCCCGGCGTCGCACCGAGCGACTGGAAGAGGAACTGGCGGCCGTCCAGCGGTCCATGTCGCTCGCCGACGGCAGGGTGTTCCACCTGCTGCACGCGGAGCTCGGCGACGGGACGGCGCGCCTCCTGATGACCGTGCACCATTTCGTGCTCGACGGGGTCTCCATGGGGCTCCTCGTCGATGACCTCGAAGCACTGCTCGCAGGCGGCGCCACGCAGCCGCCCGCGACCGGGCCGCGCACCGTCGGCACGGCGATGCGCGCCTGGCTGGACAGCCCGCAGGCCCGGGCGGATGCCGCCGAATGGGCCGCCCGAGCCCGGGACTTCGCGGACCTGCGGCCCGAATGGCAGGACGACGACCGGCTGCCCAGCCTGCGCACCCACCGTTTCCGGCTCTCCGCGGACTCCACCCGGCTGGTCACGCACGTCCTGCCCGCCCGCGGCATCGCTCCGCACGACTTCGCGCTCGGCGCCCTGGTGGGCGGCCTCACGCTGTGGACCGGTCACCCCGTCCACGGTGTGGACGTGTACGCGCACAGTCGCGACACCTCCGTCGGAGATCTCGACCTGTCCCGCGCCGTCGGCTACGTGCAGAGCACCTTCCCCGCCGTACTGCGCTGGCAGGGCGACGGCATCACCGCCCTGCGCACGGCCCTTGAGGGGTTGTCCGCGCTGCCGGAACGGCGGTACGGATTCGACGCGCTGCGGTACGCCTCGCCCGTCGAGGCCGAGCGAGCCGCGCTGCGTGGCTGTCCCCACCCCGCCGTCCGGCTGAACTTCCGCGGTCATCTGCTGAGGCTGGAGCAACGGGCTCCAGGCGCAGTGCTCCGCCCCGCCGACGAGAGCTTCGGCGCACACCGCTCGCCCCTCCAGCGGGAGCGCTACCTGCTGATGGCGGAGGGCGACATCGTCGACGGGGAACTGGAGATGAGCCTCAAGTACTCCACCGGCCACTGGAGCGACGGACGGATCGAGGAGCTGGCCCACGCGATCGAACGGGTGATGTCCGGCGTGCTGTCCGCACCGGACGCCCCGCGCGAGACGGCGGGAGACATCCGGTGAGCGCTGCCACGGTCCCGAACATCAGCGGCATACCCGAGGAGCACCAGCCTGCCGGAGGCAGTGCCGCCGGCTGGCCGCTCGTGCTCTACTTCCACCACGTCCACCCCGACGTCCGCCACTACACCGCGCTCACCCCCCGGGACTTCGAGCGGGGCCTGGAACGCGTACTCCAGGACTTCGCCCCCTACGAGCCGACGGGACTGGTGGCCGGGGACGCGCCGCACCGGCCGGACCGTCCCACCGTGCTGATCACCTTCGACGACGGCTACCGCGACAACGTCACGTACGCCGCCCCGATCCTTGACCGGCTCGGCGTGCGCGCGGTGTTCTTCGTCTGTACCGGCCTGCTCGGCCGGCGCAGCGAGCAACCGCGCCAGGACCGGCTCACGTACGAGGAGTGCGACCGGCTGGCGGCCGACGGTCATGTGATCGGCGCACACACCCGTACCCACCCCCATCTCGACCGGGTACCGGCGGACCGCGCACGTGAGGAGACCCTCGGCTCGATCGCCGACATCGAGGCCCGGTACGGACCGGGGCCGGCGCGCCTGTTCGCCTACCCCTACGGGGGGATCCCCGAGGCGGCGGACGTGCTGCCCGACGACGCCTTGGCCTTCGGCACCGTGCGCTCGCCCGCACAGCCGTGGACGGCCGGACCACACGCCATCCGGCGCACCTACCTTCCCTCCGGATCGGTCAGCGACTGGGACGGGCTGGTGGATCACTGGCGGGCCCAGTGGACCGGGACCACGCCCGCCCGGCCGGCCACCGCGCCGCCGGCCTCCGCAAGCCCCGATGGAGAAGCCCATGACTGAACGCACCTCCTGGCACGCCCGGTTCGCCCGGGCCCTGCCCGCCACCCGGGAATCCAAGATCATCGCGCTGAACGCGTTGGTCGGCTCCGTGGGAACCGGCATGTTCCTGGCGGGCTCGGCCCTGTACTTCACCCGTTTCGCAGGGCTGACGGAGACACAGCTCGGTGTGGGTCTCGCGCTCGCGGGCATCGTGGGCCTCGCGACCACCGTGCCCATGGGCCGGCTCGCGGACCGGTTCGGCCCACGCAACGTCCTGCTCGTCGTCGTACTGTGGCGGGCCGTCGGCTACGTCGCCTACCTGAACGTCGACGGCTTCACCGAGTTCGTCGTGACGGCCTGTCTGCTGTTCATCATGGACCGGGCGGGTCAGCCGCTCAACCAGGCTCTGGTCGGCCGCATCATCACGGGCACCGAACGCAACCGCACCATGGGGTTCATCCGTTCCCTGCGCAACCTCGGTTTCACCGTCGGTTTCGGACTCGCGGGAATCGCGCTGACGACCGGCTCGGAGACCGCATTCCGCTGGCTGTTCATCGGCAACGCGATCAGTTTCCTCTTCGTCTTCGCCTTCGTCAGCATGCTGCCGAAGGTCGGTCCCGCAGCCCCCGGCGGCAAGGACGGTGACAAGAATGCCGCCGCTGTCGTCCCGCCGCTCCGCGACTGGCGGTTCGTGGCCGCGATGGCAGCCAACGGCGTGCTCTTCCTGCACGATGCCGTCCTCATCACGGTGCTCCCACTGTGGGTGGCCGAACACACCCGGTCCCCGGACTGGATGATCACGGTGCTGGTCACCACCAACACCGTCATCACCGTGCTGGGACAGGTCAGAGTGACGAGGCACATCGACAGCCTCCCCTCCGCCGCACGCGCCACCAACTGGTCAGCCGTCCTGCTGGCGTTCGCCTGCTGCGCCTTCGCCGCGAGCGGCGTGACGGACACCACTGCCTGGACCACCGTCGCCCTGGTGGCCGCGCTGCTGCTGCTGACGGTCGCCGAACTCCTGCACTCGGCGTCGTCGTGGGAGATCTCGTTCGCGCTCTCCCCTGACGCGGCCCAGGGCCGCTACCTCGCCTTCTTCAACCTGGGCTTCTCGGCCGCCGAGATCGCAGGCCCGGCCGTCGTCCTGTGGCTGCTCGCCCGCAGTGGCCCCTCGGGCTGGCTGATCCTCGCTGTGTGCTTCCCTCTCGCCGCCGCGCTCAGCTGGGTGGGAACGCGTCCGAGGACGGCGGCCGTACCGGGGCGGACCGATCCAGAATCCACTGCCCTGTCCGCCACGACCGGCAGCTGACCCCACCCGTATCCACGGAGGAGTTCCATGTCCGACACCCCGCCCCCGCTGCATCTGCTGATCATCAGCGGCGGACGCGATCTGCCCGACCGGGCCCGCGACGCCTGGCCCGGGCTGCGTACGACCGTCATCTGCCGGCCCGAGGTCGTGCCCAGGCTGCGCAGCCGGGAGAAGATCCACCGGCTGATCGTGCTGCGGGAGGACGCGCCCGTCGACGAGTGGGTCGCCGCCGCCCGGTTCGTTCACGGAGTCGATCCGGTCGACCGGCTCACCAACTTCACCGAGAAGGACACCGAGAAGACCGCCGCCATCGGCAACGCCCTCGGCCTTGCGTGGCACAGCCCCGAGACGGTGCGAGCCGTCGCCGACAAGTGCGAGATGCGGCGGGTCCTCACGGCTGCGGGCGTCGGTGGCATCACCGCAGAGACCGTGCACGACGCCGAAGGTGTCCTCAAGGTCGCCGAGAAGGCGGGATACCCCCTGATCTGCAAGCCGGTCCGCGGCGTCGCCAGCAAGGGCGTGACCCGCATCGACGGCCCCGCCGACATCGAGCGCGCCCTCGCCTGGGGCGCCACCGGCGCCGGCGACCTCGACTCGCCCGAACTGCTCGTGGAACCGTTCCTCAGCGGCGCCGAGTACAGCGTCGAGTGCGTCAGCGAGGACGGCGGACACCTCGTCGTCGGCGTCACCCACAAGATCTCCGAGCACGACCACTTCGTGGAGGTCGGGCACGTCGTTCCGGCCCCACTGGCCGCGGAGGACGAGCAGCGCATCGCCGCCACCGTCCGTGACATGCTCACCGCTCTCGGCGTGCGCCAGGGGGTCACCCATACCGAAGTGATCGTCTCGGCCGACGCGGTGCACGTGGTGGAGACCCATCTGCGCCCGGCGGGCGACGAGATCCCCGAACTGTGGGCACGGATCAGCGGTGTCGACCTGATCGACGTGGTGGCCCGCCAGGCCGTCGGGCTGAAGGTGCTCGAGGACGTACGGGCCACGCTGGAGCGCACGCCGGACGGACCGCGCGCAGCCGCCATCTGGTACGCCTGCCCGGACGCCGTCGGCGAGATCGTGGAGGTCACGGGCGAGGAGGAGGCCCGTGAGCTGGAAGGCGTCGTCGACGTCGAGGTGCTGCGGGAGCCGGGCAAGCGGCTCAACGGCGTGACAGGTTCCTTCGCGCGCGGGGCACACGTGTGCGCGGTGGGCGGCACCCAGGAAGAGGCGCTGGAGCGTGCCAGGGAAGGTGTGCGGAAGCTGTCGTTCACCGTACGCAGCGACGGAATGGCCGCGCGCCACGAGACACTTGCCCCCACTGGCTGACACCACGTCAGTCCCGACCCCCGACTCGCGGCAGCGAGAAACAGAAGAGAGAGACGAGCATGAGCAACGAGAACACGACGAATGCGGCCGCCCACGGCGAGGACACCACCGACTACTCCTTCGGCGGTCTCCACCACGTCCAGCTCGCCATCCCCGCCGGCGCCGAGGACCTGTGCCGTCAGTTCTGGGGCGAGGTCCTGGGCATGACCGAGCTGGAGAAGCCGCCGGTGCTCGCCGCCCGCGGCGGATGCTGGTTCCGCGGCGGCGGTCTTGAGGTCCACCTCGGCGTGGAGCAGGACTTCAGCCCCGCCCGCAAGGCGCACCCGGGCATCCTCGTCCACTCCCTGCACGGCCTCGCCAAGCGCCTGGAGGAAGGCGGCCATGAGGTGACGTGGGACGACAACTTCCCCGGCCACGACCGTTTCTACGCCTTCGACAAGCTCGGCAACCGGCTTGAGTTCCTGGAGCCGCAGGCTTCCTGAGCGACCGCCCGCACCGACAGTCCCACCGCCGTCCCATCCGTAGCACGGCACCTCGAGGAGCCAGTGATGACCGAAGCAGCGGGCAAGCCGCCCGCACTCCGCGTAGCGGACCTGATCGTGGCCGAGGGCCCCGAAGGCGCCGAGCGCATCCTGATCGCAGGGCTTACCGTCAGCGTGGCCGCCGGCGAGATCGTCGCCGTGCACACCGACGACCAGGCCTCGGCCGTGGCCCTGGTCCAGGTCATGGACGGGCGGCGGCGGGCCCAGTACGGAGCTATGGCCGTGGGCGTCGGTGGCCGCCCGCGGCGGGTCGCCCCGGCACGGCCGACGGGTATGACGGTGGTGCGGGCCGGTCAGGCCCTGCCCGCCACCGGCCCGCGGCCGGTCGTGGTCGTCGACGCCACCCGGCCGGCCACCGGCCCACAGGGGCCGGTGGCCGCCGAGCCGGCGCGGACCGCCGCCCGCGAGGGCAGCGGGGTCCTGCTGGTGACCACCGATGCGGACACCGCCGCCACAGCGGACCGCGTCATCCACCTCAACCGCCCCCCGACGCCCCCGGTCCGTACGGAACCGGCGCAGGACCAGGCGCGCTTCTCCGTGGCGGCACTGACCGCCGCGTCCGTCGACTCCCTCACCTCTGCCGGGGTCGGCGCCGACCGCGCCGCACTGGTTGCGCGGGTGCTGGTCGACGCCGACGCACGAGGCCACTTCTCGCACGGAGTCGGTCTGCTCCCGATGTACCTGGACCGGCTTGAGCGCGGCGGCATCGACCCCGCCGCCGAGCCCGTGTGGATCTCCCAGAGCGACCCCGTGGCCGTCCTCGACGCCCGCGGCGGCTTCGGACAGGTCGCCGCCGAACTCGCGGCGGAGCACTGTGCACGCCGGGCGGAGGCTACGGGACTCGCGACCGTGGCCGTGCGCGGCAACAACCACATCGGGATGCTCGCGGCCTACCGCGACCACTTCGTCCGGCACGACGTCGTCGGACTGGTGTTCAACATCTCCGGGCCGAGCGTCGCGGCGCCCGGCGCGGGGCGTCCCACCCTCGGCAACGACGCCGTGTGCATGGTTGTTCCACGCGGCGAACGGCGGCCGCTGGTCGTCGACTTCGCCACCGGAACCGTAGCGAGCGGAAAGGTCCGGCACGCCGCCCACCGCGGCGAGCCCGTGCCCGCGACCTGGCTCGTGGACCGTCAGGGGCGGCCCACCACCGACCCCGAGGAACTGGACAGGGGCGGTGCCGTTCCCGTGTTCGGCGGTCACAAGGGGCTCGGCGTCGCCGTGATCACCGAGGTCCTGGCCGGAATCCTGGCCGGCGGAACAGTCAGTCCCCTGGTGCACAAGCAGCGTGCGGAGCCCGAACGGCCCATGGAATGCTCACAGTTGTTCCTCGCACTGTCCCCTGCGGCCTTCGGCGACCCTCCCATGGAGGAACTGCTCACCGTGCTGTCGAGTGCCGTCACCGCCGGCTACCCCCAGGGCGCGCCACGCGTGCATCTTCCCGAACAGCAGGAGGAGTTGGCCGAAGCGGCGGCCCTGGAAACGGGGATATCAGTCCCCCTGTCGGTGGTGGAGCGCCTCGGGTGGACCGCGGACCGCACCCCCGCCGTCTCGGGAGGCACCCGATGAGCGTGGGAGTGGGAATCGTCGGATTCGGATCCGCCGGCCGCCAGCACGCGGCCGCTCTCGACGGCCTCGGCGCGGCCGAAGTGGTGACCGTGCTCGAACAGGACGCGGCGGTCGACGTCGCGGGGCTGCCCCGGGCGAACTCCTGGCAGGAGATGCTGGCCGATCCCCGTGTCGATCTGGTGGCGCTGTGCCTCCCGCCAGGAAGCCGGGCCGGGCTCGCCGTACAGGCACTGGAGCAGGGCAAGGCCGTACTGCTGGAGAAGCCGCCGGCCGTGTCCCTGTCCGAGATCGACCTGATCTCCGCGGCCGGCCGACGGGCGGGTCGGCCGGTCGGAGTGATGCTCCAGCACCGCATGCGCCTGCCCGCGGCGGCACTTGCCGCCAACTGGACCGACCCTGCCGTCACGGCGGTTCTCCAGGTGTCGCGGTTCAGGCCGCCGGCCCACTACCGCAGGGCGGGCTGGCGCAGCGACGCCGCCTCGGCCTTCGGAGGTATCGCCGCCCACCTGGGAGTGCACTACCTCGACCTCGCCTGCCAGCTCCTCGGCGAGATCGAGACCGTGCGTCTCGCACCGAGCAGGGAGCTCGCCCCCGGAATCGACAGCCGGGTCACCGGCAACATCGAGTTCCGGGCCGGCGCCACCCTCGCCTTCACCGTCACCGCCGAGTCCTCGGTCCGTACCGAACGGCTTCAGGTCCTCGGCCCCGACGGGGGGCTCTGCGTCGCCGACGGAATGGTCACCACGCAGATCGGTGAGACCGAGCAGACCCTGCCGACCGTGCCCACCGCGGAGCTGCGGCGCATGGTCTACGAGGAGATGGCGGAAGCCGTCACGACCGGACGGCCGCCGCGCCGCTGCCATCTGGACGGTGCGCGCGCCGTGACGGAGATCCTGGCCTCCGTCGCCCAGGACCTGGCGGTGGTCGCATGACGGCCCCGGCCACACGGGTGGGGCTCTCCTCCGGCTCGGCCCCCGACCTGGATGCCGTCAGGCTGGCCGCGCTCGTCCTGGCCGTCGGCGGAAGCACCCTCGACGTGCGTGCCGGGAAGGGGCACCGGTGGGAACGCACGGGCGGCCTCACCGGGCTGCGAGCCGCGGGTGTGGACGTCAGCTTCGTGGGCACGGGGGTCGTCCTCGGCGATCCCGCCCACCCCGCCGAGGAGTGCCGCACCCTGCCGTGGCTCGAACCGGGCCTTCCCGTGAAGGTGTTCGCTGCGGAGGGCTGCACCGATCCCACGCGCTGGCAACTGACCCTCGCCCAGATCGGTGCCCTGTCCGCCCGGACCGGTGACAGCCGCCTCGTTCTGGTCGAGACCCACCACGGGTACGCGCCGGTCACCGAACTCGCCGAGCTGTGCGAGCGCGCCGGCACCGGAATCCTGCTCGACACCATGGGTCTTGCCCGCATCGCACCGGACCCCGCGCAGGCCGCCGCGCGGCTGGCCCCCTGGACCTCCCACGGCCAGGTGAAGGGGTTCGACTGGAGTGCCCCCGCCACCTCACGGCACAAGCCGCTCGCCTCCTGCGCCGGACCGACCCGAGAGGTGCTCGCCGCGGCCGGAGCGCTGCGGGCGGTCACCGTCGAGACGAAGGCGCCCTCCCTCGAAGAGGACACCGCGCTCCTGCTCGACTGGTACGCGGCCGGTGCCCGCCCCGCTGCCGACTCACCCGCTCCCCATGAGGAGACCCTCCTTTGAGACTCGCCATCATCAACGACGAGTTGTCCCAGAACATCGACGCGGCCGCCGCGGAAGCGTCCCGCCAGGGCTTCGGCGGACTGGAGATCCGGTCCTCCGGCGGCGTACCGCCCCACCTGATGGACGATGCCCAACTCCATGCCGTACGAGAGGCGGTGAAGGGCCACGGACTGAGGGTCGTCGGATTCGACCCGCCCGCACTCAAGTGCGCCCTGCCGCGCACCGACGCCGAGATCACCCAGGTGCGTGCGCTGGTCGTGGACGCGGTCCGACGGGCCGAGCTGCTGGGTGCGCCGTTCGTCCGGATCTTCACGTTCTACCGTGAGGGCGACCCTGACCCGCGCACGGCGGCGAAGGCCGCGCGTGAGGTCCTCGACGGCGTGCCGGCGGACCGGGTCCCGCTCATCGTGGAAACAGGCATGCGCACCAACAGCCCCACCATGCGCCACACCCTCGACTTCCTCGACGAGCTGGGCGACGACCGCCTCGGCATCCTGTGGGATCCGGGCAACAGCGTCTTCAGCGGCTGGGATCCCGAGCCCTTCCCGCGCGACTACGGACTCGGCCGCGAACGCATCCGGCACGTACACGTGAAGGACCCGGACGGCCGCGCCGCGTACGTGCGCCTGGGTGACGGGGACCTGCCGTGGTCTGCGATCCTCGGCAGGCTCGCCGAGGACGGGTACCAGGGCTGGGTCTCCCTGGAGACGCACTGGCGCATCGGACGCGTCCTCACCCAGGCGCAGCGCGACGAGCCGTGGGGCGAAGAGTTCACGGCAGGCGGCTTCGACGCCAGCTCGGAGTGCATGCGGCGACTGCGGGAGATGGCCGAGGCCGTGGGTGCGGCGCCGACAGCGGACGTCCGGCACACCGCGCGCACCGAGGAGGCGGCCCGATGACCACGTCACCCGTGATCCTGCTCGGCGCACAACGCTGCGGCACCACGGCCTTCGCCTACGCCATGAACCTGGCCTTCCACGACGCGGGCGGCCACTTCACGGTCAACGGCAAGCTGCCCTATCTGCTGCATCGCTGGCTGACCCGCCAGGACCTGGCGGACCGTCACCTGCGGACGGACGAGATCCTGCACGCGCTCGACCGGCGCCCGCCGGACGGCGCCGGCGTCGACGGCTGGCGTGCCCGCGTCGAGAAGAGCCTGCGGACCGCCGCCCTCCAGGTCGCCGAGGGCTCCGCCGGGGACGCCCCCGCGGTACTCGCCCGGCGCATCCTCGCCGAGAGCAACGACGGCCTGCCGTGTTGGGGGGACAAGTACAACGAGTACCTGCTGCACCTTCCCTGGCTCGACGCCGCACTGCCCGACGCGCGGTACGTGATGCTCGTACGCCATCCTTTCGAAGCCGCACGGTCCATGCTGCGGTGGACCGGTGACCGGCCGTGGCTACCTCAGACCGAGTCCGCCGCGCTCGCCAAGTGGACCGCGTGGAACAAGCACTGGGTGGATTTCGCACCGCAGGTGCCGGCCGAGCGGCGGCTGGTCGTCGAGTACCAGGCGCTGTGCCGGGGCGAGGAGACCGCGCGCCTCGAGGAATTCACGGGAATGGGCCTGCGCCCGTACCTGGCCGGACTCGCTCCCCGTCAGCCGGCCGCCGCTGCCGACGGTGGCCTTCCGCTGCCGACGGCCGCCGTATGGGAGGCACTGCGGAGCCCGGCCGCCGCCGTCGGGACCGGCCCGGTGCCCACCCTCACCACGACCATGCAGAGGTGACCCCCGTGACCGCAACACGTGTTCTTGTCCTCGGCGGCAAGGCCGGCATCGTCCGCAAGGCACGCGCCCTCGGCTTCGAGGTCGTGCACGTCCAGAAACCGTCCGCCTTCGACCCGGCCGTCGTCGAACACTGCGCGCAGCTTCTGCTGGTCGACTACCAGGACGTGCCCACCGTCACCGCGCTCGTGCGAGCCCTGCACGAACAGCGGCCATTCGCACGGGTCTTCACCCAGACCGAAGCGGCCCAGGTCGTGGCAGGCCACCTCACCGAAGCGCTGGGACTGCCCGGCAACGGCGTCCGCACCACCCGTCTGCTGCACGACAAGGCCGCCCTGCGCGCCCTGCTCAACGAGCGCGGCATCGGCCCGGTCGCCACATTGACCTGCCCGGCACACGACGAGCTGCGGGACTTCGTGAAGACCCACGGCGCCGCCGTGCTCAAGCCCACGATGGGGTCGGGAAGCCTCGGCGTCCGCATGATCAACTCGCCGGACGAGACGGATGCGGCCTGGGCATGGCACCGACAGTTCGGTCTGGACACGTTCTTGGCCGAACAGCTGCTCGTCGGTGATGAGTTGAGCGTCGAGACTTTCTCGGTCGACGGCAGGCACACCGTCGTCGCCGTCACCGGCAAGGAGACCGGCGGGGGAGCGGTCGAACTCGGCCACGTCGTCCCCGCTCCGCTGACGGACCGGGACCGCGACGCGGTGCACGCCATGGTGCTGGACCTCCTCGACGCGGTCGGGCTCGTGGACGGCCCCGCCCACACCGAGCTGATCATCACGGCCGACGGCCCACGCGTGGTCGAGTCGCACAGCCGCAGGGGTGGCGACCGCATCAACGAACTCGTACGACTGGTCCACGGTGTCGACCTGGAAGAGGCCACCTACCGCCTTGCGGAGGGCACCGAAGCACTGCCGGTGCCCGCCGCCGACGGCGCGGCCGCGATCCGCTTCCTGGTCGCCGAGCCCGGAGTCGTCACCTCGGTGACGGGAGTAGCGGACGCCGAGTCCGCACCCGGCGTGGTCGACGTCGACGTCCAGGTCGACGAAGGTGACACCGTGCACGAACTGCGCTGGTCGGAAGACCGCTGCGGCTACGTGCTGGCGCGCGCCGAGGACACTGCGACCGCCGTCCGGCTCGCAGCCGCGGCTGCCGCACGCATCACGATCACGACCGAGCCCGCCGACGGCGGCGAAGCCGCCGGAACCCTCGGCGACCTCCTGGAGGAGGTGGACGAGGTGCTGGACCCGTTCGCCGCCGCGACGGCCATCCCGGCGTCCGCGACCGGGACGCGATGAGCCATGGACATACGCCCGCAAGGAGTACGGCAGTGAGCACGGAACAGAACAGCATCAGCCACACCCCGGACCGGAGCCGTGCCAAGCGGGTCTCCGCGGTGGTCGCCACCCGCAACCGGCCCTCGGACATCCGCCACCTGCTGAGCGCGATCGCTGCCTACGACAGCGGCATCGTCCACGAGGTCCTGCTCGTCGACGACGCGTCCGACACCCCCCTTCACACCGGTGACACGGAATACCCGTTCCCCGTCCGGATGCTCCGCAACGCGACCCGTTGCGGCGCGGCGGCCAGCCGCAACCTGGCGGCGAAGGAGGCGACCGGTGACGTACTGGCCTTCCTGGACGACGACGCCCGTCCTCTGCCGGACTGGTTCCACATCCTCGACACCGCCCTGACCGATCAACGCGCCGCGATCACCGGACGTGTCCTGCCGTTCGACAGCAGCGTGGTCGCACGTGCCCGCCAGTACCGCTACGAGGTGAGGTACGCCAAGCACCCGGCGTACAGCCCGGTGTCCTTCTTCGCCGGCGGCAACTCGGCCGTGTGGACGGACCATTTCCTGTCCGCCGGCGGCTTCCCGGACGTCGTCACCGCGAGCGACAACGGACTGGTGGAACGGCTCGCGGAGTCGGGCGGCGAGGTCTGCTTCGTGCCCGCGCTCAGAGTGGCGCACCGCAACAGCAAGGGCGCCGGCATCGCCTTCCGTGAGGCATGGAGGGCAGGCCGCCTGGCACCACGCAGTACACCCGCGGCGGCGCTGCGCCGCTTCGCCGACAGCGCGCGGACCCAGCCCTGGTCCGACGACCCGGCGGCAGCCGGACTGAACCTCAGCCTCCAGGCGGCGAATTCGCTGGCCACGGCACTTCCGGCGGTCTGAGCGGTGACAGGGGCCACCATCTGGCTGACCGGGCTGCCGAGCGCAGGCAAGACGACGATCGCGTACACGCTGGCGGAGCGGCTGCGCGGCGATGGCCACCGGGTGGAGGTGCTCGACGGCGACGAGATCCGCGAATTCCTCTCCGCGGACCTCCGCTTCAGCCGCGAGGACCGGCACACCCATGTGCAACGGGTCGGCTATGTGGCCGAGTTGCTCGCCTCACACGGGGTGAAGGTCCTGGTCCCGGTGATCGCGCCGTACACGGACAGCCGTGAAGCGGTCCGCAAGCGCCACGAGAGCGAAGGCACCTCCTACGTCGAGGTGCATGTCGCGACACCGGTGGAGGTGTGCTCCGTACGGGACGTGAAGGGGCTGTACGCAAGGCAGGCCGCGGGTGAGATCAGCGGCCTCACCGGGGTCGACGACCCCTACGAGCAGCCGCGGAGCCCGGATCTGCGCATCGAGTCCCAGAACCAGACCGTGCAGGAGTCCGCGGCGGCGCTGTACGCGCTGCTCGCCGAGAGGGGTCTCACATGACGGCCGCCGGCTCCGCCGAGGACGGCACCGACAGCCCGTTCGCGCTGTCCCACCTGGACTCGCTGGAGTCGGAGGCGGTGCACATCATCCGTGAGGTGGCGGGTGAGTTCGAGCATCCGGTGATCCTGTTCTCGGGCGGCAAGGTCTCGATCGTGATGCTGCACCTGGCGCTGAAGGCGTTCGCGCCGGCGTCGGTTCCCTTCGCGTTGCTGCACGTGGACACCGGGCACAACTTTCCCGAGGTCATCGAGTACCGCGACCGCACCGTCGCCCGGCACGGGCTGCGGCTGCACGTGGCATCGGTGCAGAAGTACATCGACGCGGGCAGGCTGCGCGAGCGCCCGAACGGGACGCGCAACCCGCTGCAGACGGTGCCGCTGACCGAGGCGATCCAGGCGCACCGTTTCGATGCGGTGTTCGGCGGTGGACGCAGGGACGAGGAGAAGGCCCGGGCGAAGGAGCGGGTGTTCTCACTGCGGGACGAGTTCTCGCAGTGGGACCCGCGACGCCAGCGCCCGGAGCTGTGGCAGCTCTACAACGGCCGGCACGCGCCGGGTGAACACGTGCGGGTGTTCCCACTGTCGAACTGGACCGAGCTGGACGTGTGGCAGTACATCCAGCGCGAGCGGATCGAGCTGCCGGGCATCTACTTCGCCCACGAACGCGAGGTGTTCGCCCGTCACCGCATGTGGCTGACCGCGGGCGAGTGGGGCGGTCCGAAGGACGGGGAGGCGGTGGAGAGGCGATCGGTCCGCTTCCGCACCGTCGGGGACATGTCGTGCACCGGAGCCGTGGACTCCGACGCCGGCACGCTGGAGGCCGTGATCGCGGAGATCGCCGCGTCCCGGCTCACGGAGCGGGGCGCCACCCGCGCCGACGACAAGCTGTCCGAGGCTGCGATGGAAGACCGCAAACGCGAAGGGTATTTCTAGGGATGACCAGCACCACCGGGCAGACGCACGGCCTTCCGGCCACCACGCTGCTGCGCTTCGCGACCGCGGGCTCCGTCGACGACGGCAAGTCCACCCTCGTCGGACGGCTCCTCCACGACTCCAAGTCGGTGCTGGCCGACCAGATGGAGGCCGTCGAGCATGCCTCGCGCAACCGCGGCCGGCACACACCGGATCTTGCGCTGCTGACCGACGGCCTGCGCGCCGAGCGCGAACAGGGCATCACCATCGACGTGGCCTACCGCTACTTCGCCACGCCGAGGCGGCGGTTCATCCTCGCCGACACCCCCGGGCACGTGCAGTACACCCGCAACATGGTCACCGGCGCCTCGACTGCGGATCTGGCCGTGGTACTGGTCGACGCGCGCAACGGGGTGGTCGAGCAGACCCGCCGGCACGCGGCGGTGGCCGCGCTGCTGCGCGTCCCCCATGTCGTGCTCGCCGTGAACAAGATGGACCTGGTCGACTACGCCGAACCGGTCTTCGCGAAGACGGCTGAGGAATTCACAACATACGCGCGCGAGTTGGCCATCCCGGAGATCACCGCGATCCCCATCTCCGCGCTCGCCGGCGACAACGTGGTGGACCCCTCGGCGAACATGGACTGGTACGCCGGCCCGACGGTACTGGAACACCTGGAATCCGTACCCGTCAGCAACCATCCGACCCTCCTCCCGGATGCGGGAGGAGGGTCCCCGGCCACGCTCGCTTCCCGGTGCAGTACGTGATCCGTCCGCAGACCGCCGAGCACCCCGACTACCGGGGCTACGCGGGTCAGATCGCGGCCGGGACCTTCCGGACCGGCGAGAGCGTGACAGTGCTGCCCTCGGGCCGGACGTCGAGGATCGCCGGGATCGACCTGCTCGGCAGGGCGGTCGACGTCGCCTGGACGCCGCAGTCGGTGACGCTGCTGCTCACGGACGACATCGACATCTCACGCGGCGACATCATCGTGCCCTCCACGGACGTGCCCGCCACCACCCAGGACGTGGAGGCGACCGTCTGCCACGTCGCCGACCAGCCGCTCGGTGTAGGGCAGCGGGTGCTGCTCAAGCACACCACCCGCACGGTCAAGGCGATCGTCAAGGACATCCCGTCGAGACTGACCCTGGACGACCTGTCCCCGCACCGAGCGCCCGGACGGCTGGTGGCCAACGACATCGGCCGGGTCACGGTCCGCACCGCCGAGCCCCTCGCGCTCGACTCGTACGCCGACTGCCGCCGTACCGGTTCCTTCCTCCTGATCGACCCCGCCGACGGCACCACGCTCGCGGCCGGAATGGCGGGCGAGTCCTTCGCCACCGCCCAGAATCCGCCCGCCACGAACGACGACGGCTGGGACTTCTGACCGGGCCGGGTCAGGCGTGGCGGGCGCGCTCACGGCATGCCGCGCCCGCCCCAGACGACAACATGCCCGACCGCCCTGTCGCCCGGCACCCACCCGATCACGCACCGAACAGCCGGAGGCCACAGCCGTCCCGGCCGATGAGAGGAACCTCCGTGTCCGCGTCCCGCTTCATGCTCCGCCGAGGTCTCGCCGTCGCTGCCGGACTTCCACTGCTGGCCCTGACGCTCACCGCCTGCGGCTACGGCTCCCAGGCCAAGGCCGACTCCACGACCAAGACCGCTGCCGAGGGCAGGAAACTCTCCGCGGACACCGTCCGCATCGGCTACTTCCCCAACCTGACCCATGCCACGGCCCTGGTCGGCATCCAGGAGGGCCTGATCCAGAAGGAGCTGGGTGGCACCGCGATCGAGCCGCAGACCTTCAACGCCGGCCCCTCCGAGATCGAGGCGCTGAACGGCGGCTCCCTCGACATCGGTTTCATCGGCCCGTCGCCTGCGGTCAACGGCTACGCCAAGTCCCGGGGCGGCAACCTGCGGATCATCTCCGGCGCCGCGTCCGGCGGGGTGAAGCTGGTGGTCGACCCGGACAGGATCAAGACGCCGGACGACATCAGAGGTAAGAAGATCGCGACCCCGCAGAAGGGGAACACCCAGGACGTCGCGTTCCTCAAGTGGATCGCCGGCAAGGGCTGGAAGGTCGACGCGGAGAGCGGCAAGGGCGATGTCTCCGTGGTCCGCACGGACAACAAGGTCACCCCGGACGCCTACAGGTCCGGTTCGATCGACGGGGCCTGGGTGCCGGAGCCGACCGCCTCCAAGCTGGTCGCCGAGGGCGCGAGAGTGCTCTTCGAGGAGTCCGCGCTGTGGCCGGACAGGAAGTTCGTGACCACCAACGTCATCGTGTCCCAGACATTCCTCAAGGAACACCGGGACGTGGTCGAGGCAGTCCTGCGCGGCACGGTGATGACCAACATCTGGATCAGGACCAACCCGGACAAGGCCAAGGCATCGGCGAACGCCGCGCTGAAGGAACTCAGCGGCAAGGAGCTGAAGCCCGAGATCATCGACCCGGCCTGGAAGTCCATCCAGATCACCGACGACCCGCTGGCCACGACATTGAAGACGCAAGCCGAGTACGCCGTGGAGACCGGCCTGCTCAAGCAGCCCGACCTGGACGGAATCTACGACCTGACACTGCTCAACAAGGTGCTCAGGAACCAGGGGCGGCCCGCAGTGGCCGACGCCGGACTCGGCACCGACTGACCCCCGCCCCTGTCCCGAGGCTCCCGTTCCGTTCCCAGGAGGTGACGACCATGGCCACCACGCTCGCCAAGGGCGCCGGCGATGCCGCCGCCACGGCGGTGTCGCACGCCGCCCGCATCGCGCATGTCTCGAAGTCCTTCACAGGACCGGCCGGGGCGCAGCTCGTCCTCGACGACGTCAGCCTCGATGTCGTACCCGGCGAATTCGTCACCCTCCTGGGAGCCTCCGGCTGCGGAAAGTCCACCCTGCTCAACCTGGTGGCGGGGCTCGACCGGCCGACCGCCGGCTCCATCGACACCCCCGGCGGCCGACCCGCCCTGGTGTTCCAGGAACACGCCCTCTTCCCGTGGCTGACCGCGGGCAAGAACATCGAACTCGCCCTGCGGCTGCGCGGCGTCGCCAAGGCCGAGCGGCGCACGGAGGTCGAGCGGCTGCTGGAGCTGGTCCGCCTCGGCGGCGCGTACCGCAAGCGGGTGCACGAGCTGTCCGGGGGCATGCGCCAACGGGTCGCACTGGCCAGGGCGCTCGCACAGGACAGCGACCTGCTGCTGATGGACGAACCGTTCGCCGCACTCGACGCGATCACCCGCGACGTGCTCCACGAAGAACTCACCCGCATCTGGCGCGAGACGAACGTCTCGGTCCTCTTCGTCACCCACAACGTCCGCGAGGCGGTACGCCTCGCCCAACGCGTGGTACTGCTCTCCTCCCGCCCCGGCAGGGTGGCACGCGAGTGGACGGTGGACATCCCCCAGCCGCGCCGTATCGAGGACGCCGTCGTCGCCGAGCTGTCCGTCGAGATCACCGAACAACTGCGTGGGGAGATCCGCCGCCATGGCCGCCACTGAGACAGCCGACGTGACCAAGACGACTCGGACAACCGGAACGACCGGTGCACCCGGGAGAACAGCGCCGGACACCGACGGCCTCGCCGGTCTCGGAGCCGGTCTGGACGCGCTCGACGGCATCGAGGTCCGCCGCACGCCGGTGCGCGAGCTCCTGGCCAGGAAGGTCTTTCCGTTGCTTTGATCATCAAGCGATCTCAGCAATCCCGATGTTTCCACCGGAATGGTCCGTAACGGGTCATCAGAGCGTGAGTTGCGCGCCGGTGTCGTGTTGACGGTCTCCCGTTTCCTTCCCGGCCCGGGGGCTGGGGATCGCGCCACCTGCCCGCCCCGTCCGGGCCTTGCGGCGCGGTCGGGTGACGCGGGTCTTCCGGTCGGCTCCACGGGGCTTCGACTTCGCCTTGGCGAGGTCCAGGTCTCCGGCCACTCCGGTACCTGTGGTGCGGGCCGCGAGGGCGACCAGGTTGTGTCCGGCATTGGCGTCCCGGTCGAGGACGAGGCCGCAGTTGTCGCACTCGAAGATGCGCATGCTGAGGGGCAGTTTGGTTTTCACCGCACCGCAGCGGGAGCAGGTCTTCGAGGAGGGGTACCAGCGGTCGGCGACGATGAGTCGCGTGCCGCGCCGGCGGGTCTTGTAGGTGAGCTGGCGTCGGATCTCGCCGAACGCGGCGTCCGCGACGCGGCGGGACAGGCGCCGGTTGCGGCCCATTCCGGCGACGCCCAGGTTTTCGACGACGATCGTGCCGTACTCGCAGGCGAGGCGGGTCGTCATCTGGTGGAGGGTGTCCTCGCGGAGGTTCGCGACCCGGTGATGGATCTTGTTCCGCGCCTGACTGGCCTTCTCCCAGCGCTTCGACGCCTGCTGCCCGGTGCGCCGGTCGGGGCCGCGGCGGCGCGAGACGATCCGGCCGGCGCGGCGCAGCTGCTTCTGCGCGCGGTCGAGGTGGCGCGGGTTGGGTTCTGCGCCAAGGACACCGTCGCTGTCCGCGAGGACCGCCAGGGTCTTGATGCCGAGGTCGATACCGACCGCCGCGTCCGGACGGGCAACCTTGACCATCTCGTGCTTCTCCTCGACCTGCAACAACACGAACCAGCGCCCCCGGTTAAGACGTGCGGTCGCGGACAGGATCCGCATGTTCCCGGCGTCGGCGAGGGCCCGCAGGTGGGAGGCGTCCTCGTGGAGGCGGACCGTGCCGATCCTGGGCAGGGTGACGTGGCGTCCGTCAGGCTCGATACGGATCGTTCCGGTGGTGAACCGGCAGGTCAGGCGCGCTTTCCGCTTCGACTTGAAGCGGGGGATGCCCATCTTTGGGCCCTTGCGCTTACCGCTCTTCGACTTCGCGTAGTTGTCGAACGCCGCTGACGCGCCTGCCAGGCCGGTGTTGTACGCCTCCTTGGAGTTCTCCTCCCACCAGCCGGCGAAGCGCGGGTTGGTGCGCTTGTCCTCGTTGAACACCTTCCGCAGCGAGGGAAGCGACCACGACCGCCACTGGGTCAGCTCCTCCTCGGGGGTGCCGTACGACTGCTCGGCCTTACGCTGCCACCACACGGCAGTGACGTACGCGACCGCCCAGTTGTACGCGGCCCGCGCGGCACCTGCGTGCGAGTGCAGGTGGCGGTTGGCCGTGGCGTTCGGATCCAGCGCGAGCTTGTGCGCGAGGACGGTGAAACCGGGCCGGGGCTTGAACTTCTTCATCCGGCCACCTCTTCGCCGGTGGCGACGGCGACGGCCCGGTCGGCGCGATTCTTCGCGGAGCGCCGACCGTACAGGCGTGCGCACATCGAGGTCAGGACCTCGGTGATATCCCGTACGAGGTCGGCGGTGGTCTCTGCCGGGTCAAGGACGAGCAGGCGTCGTCCCGTCGCCGAGAGGGCGGCTTCGAGGTGCTCGACGCCGAACCGGGCGAGGCGGTCGCGGTGCTCGACCACGATCGTGCCGACACCCGGGTCGGCGAGCAGTCGGTACAGCTTGCGGCGGCGCCCGTTCAAGCCGGAGCCGACCTCCGTCACCACGTCAGCGACCATGAGGCCCCGAGCCGTTGCGCCCTGCACGGTCCGGGCGACCTGACGCTCCAGGTCCGCTTTCTGGTCACCGGAGGAGACACGGCAGTACGCCACGACCCGTCCCGCAGCCTGCGGGGCGGGCTCGGTCACGAGCCACGTACCCGACGGCGTCTGGACGACCGGGACCGGCATACGGCCCTCCTTCGCCCAGCTCCACGCGGTCTGGTAGTGCACGCCGTTGCGCGCTGCCCAATCGGAAAGCTTCACAACATCAGAATATTCACTGAGAGTATTGGCTATCCACTGAAAAAGTGGGAACTGTTGTTCACCCCCCAACCCTGGCGATCACCCTGGTGCTCGTCGTCTGGCAGGTGCTCGTCTCCTCGAAGGTGACGACCGCGGACAGACTGCCGACGCCGTCCGCCGTATGGGCGGGTCTCCGCGACCTGTGGCTGCAGGGAACCCTGCTGGACATCATCTGGACCAGCATTTCGCGCGGCCTCCTGCTCGCAGTGGCGGTCGGCACACCGCTCGGACTGATCGTCGCACGGATGAGGTTCGTCCGTGCCGCGGTCCGGCCGGTCCTCTCCGGACTGCAGTCGCTGCCGTCGGTGGCTTGGGTGCCGCCGGCCGTGCTGTGGCTCGGTCTTGACGACTCGATGATGTACGCGGTGATCCTGCTGCTCGGCGCAGTCCCCTCGATCGCCAACGGCCTGGTGTCGGGCGTGGACCAGGTGCCGCCGCTGTACCTGCGCGCGGGACGGACCCTGGGCGCCACGGGGCTGAGGGGCGCCTGGCACATCGTGATGCCGGCCGCGTTCCCCGGCTACCTGGCGGGACTGAAGCAGGGCTGGGCGTTCTCCTGGCGCTCTCTGATGGCTGCCGAGATCATCGCCTCGTCGCCCGACCTCGGACTGGGCCTGGGTCAGTTGCTGGAGAACGGCCGCAACAACATCGACATGCCCGGAGTGTTCCTCGCGATCTTCCTCATCCTGGTCGTGGGTGTCGCCGTCGATGTGCTGGTCTTCGGCCCGCTGGAGCGCTGGGTGCTACGCAGCCGGGGTCTCCTTGCAGGGAATTGAGGCCCGGGATCCGAGCGGTGAGCCGGCAGTCGTACGAGCCGCGGGCGAGCTGTGCTGCGCCTCCACGTGGATGGACGACGATGCGGTGGACCGCCCCGGCGCTCGGCCTTCCCGAACTCCCCTTCGCCGGCGTCGACGACGCCTTGTTCCAGGAGCGCACGGGTATCGCGGAGCGCCCCCGAAAACGGGTGCGGGGACGCCGGGGCGTCAGCCGGTCCTCCGGTCGGCCGCAACGACTGCGGCCGTGACCAGGGCGAGAGCAACAGACCGCCCACAGCCACCATCGGTTGCGGGCCCCGAAGGTAACGGCCTTGGCTGCGACGAGGCTTGAGGCCGTCGATACAACCAGAGCTGTGGTCGGTGTGTTCTTCACACTCGTCCTTCCGCTGCTCTCGGTCGGGGCGGTGGTGTCCGGTAGTGCCGAGCAGGTAACGGAGTTGTCGCCGAAGCCATTGCCGGGTGCCGGGTGCCGGGTGCCGGGTGCCGGATCGACCGGCCACCCCAAGCCGTCGCCCGGGCCGAGGGCTTGATGAGCTGCCGGGGGCGGCGACCGGTGAGCCGGCACGATTCGTGCGGCGGCTGGACAATCGATAAGGTGCCAGGTCAGGACCGCACCCGTTCGATCCACGGGCCGGTCAGGGCTCCGCCGCAGTGTGTGGCACCTCCATGCCTGCGTTGCCGACCCCTGCCTGCCCAGGCCCGGGAACACGGGCGCGATCTTCACGGCGGGGCAGTCGGGTTCCGTCGGACGGGTCAGGAGGAACGAGTGGCACAGATCATGGCCGAGGTCTCACGGACGTTCAACGAATTTCTGCTTTTGCCGAACCGGACCCGGACCGACTGCTCGCCTGCGACGGTTGACCTGCGCACGCCGCTGGTACGACACACCGCGGGGGAGGCATCAGCGATCGAACTGCACTCCCCGTTCACCTCCGCGATCATGCAGGCCGTCAGCACACCGGAACTCGCGATCGCGCTCGCTCGCAACGGCGGTCTGAGCTTCCTGCATCACAACCAGTCGATCCCGGACCAGGTCGCAGCGGTCCGTCAGGTCAAGAACTTCAAGGCCGGATTCGTCACCAGCGATACGAACGTCCGCCCCGACGAAAGCCTGGGCGTTCTGGTCGGCATCATGCACCGCACCGGTCACAGCACCGCTGCAGTCACCCACGACGGGACCGCAACCGGGCGCCTGCTCGGTCTGGTGACCTCCCGCGACTTCCACCCCCAACGCCACGACCTGGCCGAACCGGTCAGCGGCCGGATGACCGGCATCGCGGACCTGCCCCATGCCGGACCCGACACCACACTCTCCGAGGCCAATGCCCGGCTGTGGGACGAACGGCTGGACTGCCTCCCGGTGCTGGATGGCGAGGGCAACCTGCAGCATCTCGTGTTCCGGTCCGACTACACGGACAACAAGCGCTTCCCCGACCAGGTCGTCGACGCCGGTAAGCGTCTGCGCGTCGGCGCGGGCGTCAACACCCATGACTACCAGGAGCGTGTCCCAGCCCTGCTGGAGGCGGGCGCGGACGCGCTGTGCTTCGACTCGTCGGATGGCTACAGCGACTGGCAGGCACAGGCACTGACCTGGGTGAAGAAGAACTATCCCGAGATCCCGGTCGGCGGCGGGAACGTGGTCGACGGCGAGGCATTCACCTTTCTCGCCGAGGCGGGAGCGGACTTCGTCAAGGTCGGCGTCGGCGGTGGCTCCATCTGCATCACCCGCGACCAGAAGGGCATCGGCCGCGGCCAGGCCAGCGCGGTGCTGGATGTCGCCGCGGCCCGCGATGCCTTTTGCGAGCGTACCGGCGAGTACGTTCCGATCTGCTCCGACGGCGGGCTGGTGCATGACTACCACGTGGCCCTGGCGTTGGCGATGGGCGCTGACTTCGTCATGATGGGGCGTTACTTCGCCCGCTTCGATCAGGCGGCCGGTGCGAAGCTCCCCACCCGGGACGGCTTCGTGAAGGAGTACTGGGGTGAGGGATCGAACCGTGCTCGCAACTGGCAGCGCTACGGCCAGGGCGGCCAGGGGCTGGTGTTCGAGGAGGGTGTCGACGGCTACGTTCCCTACGCCGGCGACCTCAACGAAGGGCTCGCCCTGACCATCGCCAAACTCAAGACCACGATGGTCTCCTGCGGCTCCGCCACGCTGCCCGAGTTCCACTCCACGGCCCGGCTGACCCTGGTCTCCGACCAGAGCTTCCAGGAGAGCCACGCCAACGTCACGCTGCGAGACACCCCGCCAACGGTCTCCTGACAGGCGGACGAGGTACGACGAGGCCTTCCGGGCCGGTGCCGGTGCGCGGTCCCGGCCTTCGGCCCGGCGCCCGGGCGAGGTCCCCTCGGTGGCGCGCCCGAGCGTGGTCCGAGCGAGTGGTCCGGGCGATCCACCTGCTGGAGAGGATCGCCCGGACCGCGGGCTGCTGTCCGACGCTGCCGCGCACCCCTGCCGGAACACCCCACAGCGAGCAGAGACTCGATCGGCAGCGAAGTGCTGAGCTCCCGCGTCGAAGCCCTACCGACGGAGCCCGGATCCGGCGACAGACAGCGCCGCCGCCTCGGTGATCACGGGTGGGGGTATGCACGCCATGTGGTCAACCCACCCAGGAAGACGTACAAGGCGGAGTCATCACGACTTGACGCACGCTCCAGGATCCGTCCTCGAACGGATCTTGCTCGGAGCAGGAACGACGCCGCTGGGTCGCAGGCATCGTTCGGAGCGAACGGGCGACCTGTGAGTGTGGTCAGCCGACCACTTCCGGCCGGAGTCGAGAACGAAGGTGCCGTGGGCTGGGCCCGTGCGGCCGAGCCTCCGGAACGGTCTGGATGTGCTGTCAGGAAAGAAGAAGGGGGACGTCAGGGGTATGGGGAACAGACGGACGTGGACTGGTGGTGTCGCAGCCGTGCTGATCACGCTGGGAGCCTTCGGCTGCGGTCACAGGGGTGGTGGTTCCTCGACGACCGGGTCGGGTATCGCCACTCATGACGCGGCGGTCACGCGGCAGGAGCGCAGTCAGGTGGAGGCGTACTGGATCGGCTCGGGCATCGCGGCCGTGGCCCGCGCCGACGCCGTTGACGATCCCGTACAGCCCGAGTGGGCGAAGGGCGGTCTCGTCGCCCGCACTGTCGGCCGTCTGTACTCCCGGGGCGCGGGCGCCGACTTGGGTGCCTGCACGGCGACCGTGGTCGGCAAGAACACCGTGATAACCGCTGCACACTGTGTCAGAACGTCCGATGCCGGGGAGTCCTCCCGGTCGGCGACGTGGGACCAGCAGCTCTACTTCGTGCCTGGCTACCACGACGGCAAGACCCCCTACGGCGGCTTCACGGTGCGCCGGGTGCGGATGGCCGCGGAGTGGCAGGACCAGGGCCTGGACTTCGCCATGCTGGAGATGAATTCCGGCCATGACGGGCGGAGTGTTTCCGAGGTGACCGGCGTCCAGCGGATCTCGTTCACGGGTGACTCGGGCAGGCGCATCCATTTCTTCGGCTACCCGTATACGAGCCGGCTCCTGCACTGCGAAGGCGACAGTCCGAGCGAATACCTCGGGAGTGGCCTGATGCAGATCCCATGCTTCATGGGGGCCGGGTCAAGTGGCGGCCCCTACATCGTCGATCTCGACGAGGCCGAGGCCGGCAGTGTCGTCGCGGTGAACATCAGTGGCGACGAGTCCTTCAGTTACGGAACAGCCCTGAGCTCGTTCGCCCGACGCCTCTACGCGCTGTCTGAGCACTGCTCGCGAGGATGTTGAGCGATGTAACCGTCTGCGTCCACAGACGCTGAACCTGGCGTCCTGGCGGAGTCGCGCCGCAGCACCGGCGCACGTCCTCCCAGCAGGGCTTGCGAGAGGGCATCACTTCGTCGACTAGCCTCGAAATTTCGTGACGGTCCGCCGACGGAGTCGGTGGACCGTTTTCGTGCCGTGGGCTGAGGCTGTGCAGGCTGAGGGCCCGAGTGTCG